>CADAHV010000028.1:0-13853 GCA_902787775.1 uncultured Erysipelotrichaceae bacterium
CTCCCATAAGCTAAAGACTTATGGGCTTCTTAAGAAGTTTGCTTTTACGTTTCCACCTGATATATATCAGGTAAGCCTTATTCTTAACGGGCTGTCCACTTGCCCTCTAGCGTATAGAGCCGTTAAGCTCACAACGTTACTTTTCTTTAAGATGTTTAATGCTCCATTAATGTCCGCATTGATACACATGCCATTTGAGGTCTGATAGAGACCTCTTTTTACTCTTGTGCCGGAGAACACATAATTCTTTGTATGATCATCGTTGTATACAGGAATATCATCTCTGTCAAAGAAGGATGCTTTGGATGTATAAGATTCTTCCTGTTTTATAAGACATATGCCATAGTATTGAGATAAGTAAGATAACTTGTCCTTTAATTTTCCAAAAGGAATGTTGACAAAGTTCTGATTGTTTATTCTTCCGATATTACTGTCTTTCTGCAATGTTGGATTATATCCTATTACAAACGTTTCTCAATAGATTGTGACCATCGGGCTGCTCACTGTGAGTTGATAAGTGAGGGGTGAGAGAGGATGAAAAAATGGATTCTGTTATTTCTGATCACTGCTTTTTGTCTTTGTGCGTGCAAAAAAGAAGAGCTGGAAGAATCGCTTGCTGACAAAAAGGATCCGCATGCCTATCTTGCGTCATTGAAGGACAAGCCATCAAAAGAAGATGATGTTTTCATCGTTGCCAATGATGGTACATATAACGAAGAGCTTCTGGATGCTTTTCTGGAAAAGTGCGAAAAGAAAGAAGATTGTGATCTTCTGATCGCCCGTTATACGATCGAAGGGGATGTGATCTATGAACTTCTGGTCTATACCGGCACTTACAGCTTATACACAGATAATTCCCGCGATGCTTATGGAGGGAGTGACATTGAAGATGAAAACAGAAAATATCTTTATGAATACACTTATCAAAGGGAAGAAGAATATGACAGTGGAAAGGGCATTGAAGAGACTCGTTTCGTGTTCTTAAGCGACAAGGATCTTGGAAGTGATGAAGAGGTTCAGAGTGAATTTGAAAAGATGGTGAGCAAAGAAGAAAACGATCTGGTCATTGTATTTTCCGATTCCAGAGAAGCGAAATGAAAACGATACAGTTTCAGAATATTGTTTGATGAAACAAAGCAGACGAGACTTTGACAACTGAGACACATATTTACAAGCAGGCCAATACTTAAATAGTTCTTGTCCTGTTTTTTCTGAATCGTGTCACTACGAAAGAAAGACAGTATATCATCAAGGACTATGGAGAAAGAAACATGAAAACACCTCCATCGGATTCGATTTAAGCAGAATCTTCGATAAGAGGTGTTTGTTTTGGTTTTAGAAGATGATATCGTCTTTGGAATTCACGGTGATCAGATCGATCTTCCAGTCATTGAGTTCACCGATCTCACTAATGAAGATCTTAATGGCGTCCATGAGATTGAGATCGGACTTGTAGGTATCCTTTAAAGTATTGACCAGGGATGGTACGGTGAGCAGCAGATTCTTTTTGCCAAGGGCCTTGGCGATGCCGTCGATGACCAGATCAAAGTGAGAGTTCTTCACTTCCTTCATTGCTGCATTGCCGTCGATGTGGACGCCGCCAACATCGATGCCGCCCAGCTGATCAACCAGCTTGATGAGCAGGTCGGAAGAAATATCGATGTAGTAATTCGGTGTCTTATCAAACAAATCCTTCAATTGTGGATTGATTTCCTTGCCTTCATCGATGAGACCGTCTTTAAGCTGAAAGATCTTCATCGAATTGGCGATCGTATCATTGTGTACGAAGAAGTAGGTCTTCTTGTCGTTGTTTGCTTTGTCGATGATGATCGCTTTAACGTCAAATATCTTTTCCATATCAGTCACAATTGCCCAGAGCTTTGGTGAGCTCGGCGATGATCCGTTCTTTGCCTTCACAGAAGGAGGCTCTGGCGGAATACAGGTTGGAGAGAATGAATTCTCTTTCCTTGAAGCCGAAGTGCTTGGCGATCTTTTCGTATTCGCCGCTTAGGGAAATGCCCATGAGACCCGGGTCATCGGTGTTGATGTTGATCATGACGCCGCGGTCCCAGAGCTTGCGTATCGGATGTTCATCCAAAGACGGCACGCATTGTGAGAAGACGTTGGATGTGACGGAAACTTCCAGCAGGAAGCCTTTGGCGACCAGTTCATCGACGACTTTGTCATCCTCAATGGCGTGGATGCCGTGTCCTATACGGCCGCCGTCCATGGAGATGGCAAAGGCCACATTGGCCGCATTGCCCGATTCACCGGCGTGGATGGTATAGTTGACGCCGAGGCGTTTTGCCAGTTCAAACTGCGGTGCATAGCCTTCGATCGGTGTGGCACATTCATCACCTGCCAGATCGATGCCGACAACGCCGTCTTTCTTGTATTTTCTGGCCAGCAGGATGGTCCGGGTATTGTTTTCAATGGTGCCTAAGTCCTGGCCGAGATTCATCATGCACAGAAGGAAGCCGCAGACCAGATCCGGATAGACCTCAAGGGCTTTCTTGCGTCCTCTCAGGACTGCCTGCACAGCCTGTTCCATCGTCATATGATCGTTGACATGGGACTGCGGCGAGAAGCGAAGTTCGACCAGTTTTGTACCGGACTCATACATGTCCTTGAGAAGTTCAAAGGACAGTTCCTCCAGACGCTCTTCACTTTGTAGGAGATTTGTCAGCAGGGCAAATTCGCCCATGCATTCAGAGAGCGTCATCGTCTCGCTCATGACATGTTTACGGATCCATTCTTCATCGGAAATGGTCTCATCGAGCAAGCCGTCTTGCCGGCAGTATTTGACAAAGAGACGGTTGGGGATCGCTCCGTCCATGTGACAGTGCAGTTCTACTTTCGGATAGGTCATTGTGAATTCCTCCATGATAATCACTATTATATTGAAAACCGCATGGAACTTCCATGCGGCTATTGATCAGAGATCTTAAAGAACGATTTCGGAACCGTCTTTCTTGACGATTACAAACTGGTAATTGAGTCCGAACTTGGTGACTAAGGCAGATATAACTACTAATGGTGCAGCACCTGCAATTAAGGCGATACCGCCGATTGCTACGCCGGTATTGACGGAGACAGAAGCCATCTTCTTGCCGTTTGCATTTCTTACTTCGATCTTGGTGACATTGCCTTCCTTGATCGCTGCTTTGATTGTGTTGACAATCGAGTCAGTAGTTCTTTCTGTTTCTTCTGAAACGCCCTTGAAGAAGGAATCGAAGGATGAACGCTCTCTGTTTTCAAGATAAATGATTGCGTCGACGACGTCACCGTTGGCCTGTGCAAGAGCTTCCTTAGCTTCTCTGTAGGAACAGCCGGTTCTTTCAATAACCTGATCAACATCGTTAATTGTGAAATTCATTTTTGTCCCTCCTTTAGCACTCATGTGCTTAGACTGCTAACAGTATATCGCAAACTGTCCCCTTCGTCAAGCAAGCTTTTATTTGCATGTTAAAATGAAGGAGTAAATGGAGATGAAAAATATGATTTGTTTAAATAACGATTGGCAGTTTACACCAAACTGGAGCGAGGATTTTTTAAACGGTTCTGTTTCGGATCCTGAAACAGTCAGGATTCCGCATACGGTAAAGCTGATGCCTTTGCATTACAGCGATGATGCGGATTATCAGATGATCTCAGGCTACCGCAAAAAAGTTCTGATCCCCGAAAGTGCGAAAGGCAAACGGGTCTTCTTGCAGTTTGACGGCGCTGCCCATATCGCAACCTTATATGTCAACGGCAAAGAGATCTGCATCCATAAGGGCGGTTATACGGCCTTCCGGGCGGAGATTACCGATCTGGTCAAAGTGGGCGAAGAATGTGATGTGGTCGTAAGACTCGACTCAACCGAGAATAAGGAAGTCCCGCCGTTTGGCTATGTCATCGACTATCTGACTTATGGGGGCATCTACCGAAACGTCTGGCTGGATATCGAAGAACCCGTCTATGTCTCCGACATCTTTGTCACCACACCGGAAACCGATACCATCCACATGTGGTCTACGATCGATGGGGCAGATGGAGTTTCCCGCATCATCCGCATCAAGGATAAGGATGGAAAGATCTTATACAACGGAAGAACCGATAAGGACGAAGTCAGATTCAAGGTCAAAGACGTTTCCGGGTGGGATGTCGATGATCCTGTCTTGTATGAGCTGTCGGTCATTTTGGAAAACGGTGCCTCTAAGACAGTGCGTTTTGGTTTCCGTTCCATTGCATTCAAGGCGGATGGCTTCTATCTCAACGGAAAGCGACTGGTCATGCGCGGTCTCGACCGTCACCAGTGTTATCCGTACATCGGCTATGCGGCAACGGATTCTCTGCAGGTGGAAGATGCCAGGATCTTAAAGAAGGAACTTTGCTGCAACGCGGTCCGTACCTCTCATTATCCGCAATCCCAGGCCTTCATCGATGCCTGTGATGAACTGGGTTTACTGGTCTTTACCGAGATCCCCGGCTGGCAGCATGTCGGCGATGAAAAGTGGAAGGATGTTGCCTGCAAGCACGTGGAAGAAATGGTCTTACAGTACCGCAATCATCCGTCCATCGTCTTGTGGGGCGTTCGTATCAATGAGTCCCAGGACGATGATGAATTCTATACCCGCACCAACGCGATCGCCCACAAGCTCGATCCGTCCCGTCCGACCTCGGGTGTGCGTTATCTTTTGAAGTCTTCCCTTCTGGAGGACGTCTATGCCTACAACGACTTCTCGCATAGCGGCAACAATCCGGGCGCTCGAAAGAAGAAGGATGTCACGACCGATATGAAGAAGGCCTTGTTGATATCAGAGGCCAACGGCCACATGTATCCGACCAAGGCTTTTGACAAGTGGTCACAGCGGGAGGAACATGCCCTGCGCCATGCGAGAGTCATGAATGCCGCTTTGGGAAGCGGGGAACACGCGGGTGTCTTCCAGTGGTGCATGTTTGACTATGCCACTCATAAGGACTTCGGTTCGGGGGACCGCATCTGCTACCACGGCGTCATGGATGCCTTCCGCAATCCGAAACTGGCAGCCAGTGTCTATGCAATGCAGGGAGAGGAAAAGCTGGTCCTGGAGGTTTCTTCGATGATGGACATCGGCGATTATCCGGCTTCCAATATCAAGGACTTCTTTGTCTTCACCAATGCCGACAGCGTGAAGCTTTATAAAAACGATGCCTTTGTCAAGGAGTATTCCGAAAGTGAATTCAAGGCCTTGGCTCACGGACCGCTCAGGATCGATGATCTGATCGGTGATCTGTTAAGAGGCGTGGAGGACTACGATGATGAGGCTGCCATAGCGATTCATGATGTCCTGCAGACACTGAAGAAGTATGGCTATGAACATCTGCCGCCGTTTGAGATGGTGAGGGTTGCCGGCATAATGAGGAAATATAAACTCAGTCGGGAAAAACTCAACGAGCTCTATGGCCGCTATGTCGGCAACTGGGGCGGAGAAGCCCGCGTCTGGCGCTTTGATGCGATCAAGGACGGCGAAGTGGTCGCTTCCAAGGAGCTCAAGCCAAGTGCCAGACTCTATCTTGATGTGAAGACATCAGCCCGCGTCTTGAAGGAAGGCGATACCTATGACATGGCCGCAATACGTGTGCGTGTTATCGATGAAGACAACAACCTGGCTCCATACGCCCAGATCCCTCTGTTCTATGAGGCGAGCGGAGAGATCGAGGTCGTCGGACCAAAGGTCTCGGTGGCCGAAGGCGGCATGACCGGTACCTATGTCAGAACCACCGGCAAGAAAGGCACAGGCTGCCTGAAGATTTCGGCGGAAGGTCTGACACCGGTAACGCTGGAATTTGTCATTGAATGAAGAGGCAATGTCTTCTTCGCTTATAATAGATATGAAAGAGGGTTTAATATAATGAATGCTTTAGAAAGATATAATGAATGGCTGGCCAAGCTCGATAAGGCCGATCCTTTGTATCAGGAACTGCTGGATATCAAGGACAATCCAAAGGCGATCGAAGAAAAGTTTTACCAGAACATCACCTTCGGTACGGCCGGTTTAAGAGGCAAGGTTTCCGTCGGTACCAACTGCATGAACTATCTGATGGTCGGCAGAGCCACCCAGGGTGTCGCCAACTACATCAAGCGCTTTGGCCATGAGGCCATGGAACGAGGCGTGGTCATCGCCCACGATTGCCGCCACATGTCCAGGGAATTCTGTTTACACACTGCTGCAATACTGGCAGTCAATGGCATCCGTGCCTACATCTTCGATGACCTTACGGCAACGCCGGAACTGGCTTTCATGGTCGGCCGTTTAGGCACCAAGGCCGGCATCAACATCACCGCTTCCCACAATCCGAAGGATTACAACGGCTACAAGGTCTATTGGGAAGACGGCTGCCAGGTTTCTTCGAGTGTCGCGGAAGGCATTCTGGCAGAGATCGATCAGATCGATCCGTTCATGAACGTCTTGAACGGCAATTTTAGAGCCGAGCTGGAAAAGGGAATGATCACCATCTTAGATGAAAAGTATGACCGCGAATACATCGACCACGTCAAATCGCTGGCGATCCATGAAGGCGATGAACTGGATCTGGATATCCCGATGGTCTATACACCACTCAATGGCTGCGGTACGGTTCCGTTTGCGGCCATGATGAAGGAAAGAGGTTTCCGCAACTGGCACTTCGTTGAAGAACAGAAGAATCCGGATCCGGATTTCAAGACGGTCGGTTACCCGAACCCGGAAGATCCGAAGGCTTTCAAGCTGGCGGAAGAACTGGGCAAAAAAGTCGGTGCTGAATTACTGATGGCGACCGATCCGGATGCGGACCGTTTTGCGATCGAGCTGAGAAACGATGAGGGCGAATACGTTCCGTTAAACGGCAACCAGACCGGTTACCTGCTGGTCAACTATATCCTGGAAGGAAGAAAAGACGCCGGTACCTTGCCGGAAAAGGGAGCGATGGTCAAGTCGATCGTCACTTCGACGATGTCCACCGAGATCGCCGAATCCTATGGCGTCAAAATGTTTGAAGCCCTGACCGGTTTCAAGAACATCTGCGGCCGTATCCCGTTCTTGGAGAAAAACGGCTATACCTATCTGTTTGGCTATGAGGAGTCTGTCGGTTATGCAGCTTCGCCTTTGATCCGTGATAAGGACGGCATTTCCGCCGGCATGCTGGTGACGGAAGCGGCAGCCTATTACCGCAAACAGGGCAAGACCTTGTTCAACGTCCTGCAGGAACTCTATGAGAAGTACGGCTAT
This sequence comes from uncultured Erysipelotrichaceae bacterium, assembly GCA_902787775.1. GTDB lineage: Bacteria > Bacillota_I > Bacilli_A > Erysipelotrichales > Erysipelotrichaceae > Colivicinus. The sequence continues at coordinate 7,233 of CADAHV010000028.1, forward strand.
TATGCCGAGGATGAGCCAAACCTGATCCTGGAAGGCATTGAAGGCGCCAACCGCATCAAGCGGATGATGTCCTATGTAAGAGACAATCTGCCGAAAGAAGTTGCCGGCATCAAAGTGGAGAAAGTCATTGACTACATCAACGGCTATGAAGACATCCCGGCTTCCAATGTTCTGCGCTTCTATCTGGAAAACGGCAGCTGGTTTGCGATCCGTCCTTCCGGTACGGAGCCGAAGATCAAATTCTACTTCTACTCCGATCAGGATTCCCGTGAAAAAGCCCTGGAGGTCAATGCCCGCATCAAGGAAGCGGTCATGGCCATGGTCAACAGCGTTGAGTAAAGAATAGGTAAAAGTTCCCTCAAAAGGGAACTTTTCTATAGTGATTCTGTATTTGAACTTGTTTAAAATAGTAAAATAATTTTATGGATAATCTGGTCTTTTCTATGGTCAAGATCGCGATCGCTCCGATGTTTGCCGCTGTGGTTTTAGAGGCAATTCTAAGGTCGGCTCGTTTCAAGGACATAGGAAAAAAGAATAAACAGATCATCGCCGGTGTCGTTTTCGGTATCCTGGCGATCATTGCCACCGAGTTCGGTGTTCCTTTTGAAGGTGCCATCGTCAATGTGCGCGATGCTTCACCGATCATCGCCGGTATCGTTTTCGGCGGTCCTGCCGGTTTTATTGCCGGTCTGATCGGCGGCATCGAACGCTGGCTCTGTGTCTATTGGGGCGGCGGCTATTACACCAGAACAGCCTGTACGATCGCGACGATCCTTGCCGGTTTTGCCGGCTATATCGCCAAGCGCTATCTGTCAGATGATCATCAGATCACCATTCCGCAGGCCACATCGGTCGCCTTTGTCATTGAAGTCATGCACATGCTGATGATCTTCGTGACCAACCTCACTGATGCCAAGCGGGCATTCTTATATGTTGAGACTCTGACGGCACCGATGGTCATGGTCAATACGATCACGGTCGGCGTGGCGATCATGCTTCACAGGATCTTCTTCCCGGAAAGAGACTTGGGCAAGAAATATGAACTGCCGACGATTTCCGATCAGCTGCAGAAGAAGCTGACCGGTGTGGTTCTGATCGGTTTCATGATCACCTTAACCTTTAACTATTTATTACAGAACAATATCTCGTCGGAAGATACAAGGTTGATCCTGTATCTCAATACGCAGGATGCGGCCGGCGATGTCGTGACCAAGGCAAGGCGTTACGTCTATCTGCAGACGCTCAATATCGCCAACGTGACCAACAAGAATATCAAGCGTTCCGCTTTGATGAATACGATGGTCCGCAATTCTCTTTCCGAAATCAACATGATAGGGCCGGATGGTGTCATCTTCATGTCGACCAATGAAGAGTACATCGGCTTCGATATGCGAAGCACGAAGATGGCCAGCGAGTTCATGTCGCTGCTGGATCCGCATTCCTCCAGCCGCTATGTTCAGGATTTAAGAGAAGATTGCGAGGCTGGCACACCATGTAAGTTCTCCGGTATCCGCACCGATTACGGTTTCCTGGAGATCGGCATGACCGTTGATCAATATCATGAACTGATACGGGAAGGTGTCGCTTCCGTTTCCGACAACCGCCATGTCGGTGAATCCGGCATGATCCTGGTTCTGGATGAGTATGGCGGCATCATCTCCAGCATCAACAGTTTCTCCAACGAGGTGAGAGGCCTTCTGAGAAACGTCGACTTTGATAAGCTGGATGAGATGACGGTCTATCAGTACGATTCGCCATCCATCGATGTCTTCTATATGTTTACCAACGTGGAAGGTTATCGCATTCTGGCGGCCTATCCGGAATCCGAAGCGGATTTTTCCAGAAGAATTTCCAACTACCTGACGACCTTTATGGAGACGGTGGTCTTTGCGATGATGTTCTCGGTCATCTTCGGTGCGATCAAAACCAGTGTTCTCAAACAGGTCATTGATGTCAAAGAGTCTCTGGGTCATATCGTTGAAGGCAATTTGGATACGGTGGTCAATGTCAGAGAGAACAGGGAATTTGATGAACTGTCGGATGACATCAATCAGACCGTCGATAAATTAAAAACATTGATCAAGGAAGCGGATGAGCGCATCAGCAAGGAACTGCGCTATGCCCAGCAGATCCAGATGGCTGCTTTGCCGAATATCTTCCCGCCTTATCCTGATCGCGATGAATTTGATATCTTCGCCTCGATGGATCCGGCCAAGGAAGTCGGCGGCGACTTCTATGACCTGTATCTGCTCAATGATTCCACCCTGGTCTTTTTGGTTGCCGATGTTTCCGGCAAGGGCATTCCGGCATCCTTGTTCATGATGCGGGCCAAGACAATCATCAAAAAGCTGGCGGAAGGGGGCGTCTCTGTCGGAGACATCTTCACCAATGCCAACTATGAATTATGCAACGGCAACACTTCGATGATGTTTGTCACCTCGTGGATGGGCTTCCTGAATCTTAAGACCGGTGTATTGGAATATGTCAATGCCGGACATAATCCGGCTTTGATCAAACGCAAGGGCGGCGAATATGAATTCCTCAAGGGACCGGCGGGCTTTGTCTTGGGCGGCATGGAAGGCATTGCCTACAAGAAACAAAGCGTCGTACTCGAGCCGGGCGATGAGATCTTCCTGTATACCGACGGTGTCGTGGAAGCGACCAACCTCGACAAGGAACTTTATGGCGAACAGCGTCTCAAGAAGTGCATCAATAGCTGCGCCGGTATGGATGCCAGAGGCATCTGTGAGACCATCAGCGCCGATGTCGAAGAATTCTATAAAGGGGCTGAGCAGTTTGACGATATCACGGAGCTCTCTTTGCGTTTCCTGAAAAAGGAAGACGATTAAAATAAGCCAAATTAAAACGACAGTTCTCATTGTGAAAGCTGTCGTTTTTTCTTTGTCTAGACCCTGAGTTCTTTGTCTTTCGGCCAGCTGATCGAGTAGGCCAGTTTGATCGTCTTCGTGGAAGAAGGTTCCAGATGCAATTCCCATTTGACTTCGCCGGTCTCTTCATTGAGCTTGCCGGCAGAGAGTTCCTGGGCATCGACAACGATCGTCTTATCCTGGGAAACCGGGATCTGATCGATCAGCGTCACATCGCAGTCTTCCTTCTTGTTTGAAGTGATGGAGATCTCATATTCAAATTCCATTTTGGTCTGTCCTTTTAACAGGACATTTGAACGATAGCGCTTCTTCTGATCTCTCTTGAGGCGGATGCTTTCATCTTTGCCTAAGGAGATGTCGTAGGTCTCTTTGCTTGGATCGACGGAAAGACGGATATTTCCAAGGTAGTTTTCCTGATGGTAGATGTTGGCGTTGGTGTCGATGAGCTCTTCGATATCGGCAGTCTTGACTTCTGCTGCCAGATAGCCGTAATTGTCCTGCTTTGGCACAGCCACGACATGGTAGCGGCAAGGAACGTTTCTTGAAGTCAGGTCGATGCTTCGTTCATTGAGATGATCGATGTCGTAGGTGCCGCTGATGTCGTAGATCATCATCGTATCACTCTGTGAGACTTCTGCTGCATCGTTGACAACGCTCTTGAAGGAAACGGCTTCTTCCATGACTTCTTCATCGGCGACCATCTCCATCGTGTCTTCCATCGGCATAGCTGAACGGGCAGCCATCATACCCATGCCGGCATAGGCGTTTCTCGGTGGGGCATAGAAATTGAGGCGCCATGGAGAAAGCTGCGGAATATCGGCACTCAGGCTCGGGTTGCCGGTAAACAGTTTCAGAGAAACACCTTTCCAGTCTTCGATGGAGTTCTGGCGGACCTTTCCTTTCAGGCGGATCGACACCTGATCATCCTGCGTGGTGTGGATCTCATAGAAAGGATTCCAGGAAGCAGCGTATTCATAGTAGCGAAGCTGTATCGGATAGGATCCGTCGCTTTCCGTTTCCAGATCAACTTTGACCAGGTAGGCATTCAGCTGTTTCTCTTTCTCCTTTAACTGTTTTGCCAGTTCTGCTTCTTCATCTTTGAGATCCTGTATCTGCCGGTAGATCTTTTCTATCCTTTCCGGCAGGGCATCGATATAATCGGCCATATCCTTGAGATCGAGCTTGTCGCTGGAAGTAAAATCGGTATTTCCCTGTAAGACGTCGATCTGTACATTGCGGACTTCGATCGCTTTCCGGATTCTCTCCAGTTTTGATTGGAGTTCCTTTTTCCTTTCCTTTGCGTCTTCTGCTGATAATTGTTCGACGCGGATATTGGAACCTTTGACCTTGTCGCTCAGACCAACGCTGAGGGTTGATGGTTCAAGAGTAGGCGTCAGACCTTCGATGGTGATTGTCTGTTTGCCGGCATGAAGATCGACATTGCCGATACGGGTGATGTAAGCGCCGCTGCGGTAGAGCGAAACCTCTTTTATCTCTGTTATGATCATTGTCTTTGTACCTCTTTACTTCATTGTATCGAAAATGGGAGGACAGAAAAAGACAAGGCGTAACAATCTTTGATTTCTCAGATCGATGGTATACTGAAGACAAGAAAGAAGGTAAATATCATGAATGAAGTCTGGCAGTTTCTGAAAGAATGCGGTACGTATTATCTGGCGACCGTGGATGGCGATGAGCCAAGAGTGCGGCCTTTTGGCACGGCAGAGATCTTCGAGGACAAGCTCTATATTCAGACCGGCAAGAAGAAGGCCTGCTACAGGGAACTTATCAAAAATCCCAATGCCGAAATCTGCTGCTTCAAGGACGGCAAATGGCTGCGAGTCAGAGGCAAGCTGATCCCGGATGATCGAATTGAGGCAAAGAAGGACATGCTGGATAAGAATCCGAGCTTAAGAGGCATGTACGATGAAAACGATGACAACACGATCGTCTTCTACTTCAAGGATGCAACGGCAAGTTTCGCCAGTTTCACCGAGGCACCAAAGGAAATCAAATTCTAAAAGACAAAAAGAAAGCAGCGGATGATCCGCTGCTTTCTGTTGGATGTGATCTAGCCTCTCAATAACTGATTGAGGACGGAGAAGAGTCCGCCGGCGGATACGTTGCCGTTGGAGGAAACGTATTGGGATGCCGCATTGGCGAGGATGTTGTAGAGAAGTGCATATTGTGAATTGTTGTTGTAGTTGCCGTTCACAAACTGCAAGAGGTTCTGTAAACCGTTGTTGGAGAAACCGGAATTGGAAGTCAGTCCCAGGAAGCTGCCAAGACCGTTGTTGTTATTGTAGTAGCTGTTGTAGGAATTGGAATAGCCAAACGGTGAGTTGTTGTTGGAACCAAAGAGGTTGAACAAGCCGTTGGACTGATTACCATAGCCGTAGGCGTTGCCGCCCAGTAAGGATGAGAACGGATTGGTGTTGTGGCTGACGGTGTTGAAGCCAAGCAGGGTGCCAAGCAGACCGATGGCGGAATTGTTGTAGGTGTGGGAATTCTTCCTCTTGAACAGCTTCAGCAAAACGATGATCAGCATGATCTCTTTGAGATCGAGTCTGCCGTCAAACAGGGCACGGACAGCCATATCGTTGTTTGCACGGGTGCCTCTGGTACCGCCGACATAGCTTAAGAGATCTTTGGCATCCAAAGAACCGGCAGCTGCCGAATAAAGCTGGATGATCGGGTTGGAGGAAAGCTCTTCGTTGATCCGGTTGACTTCTTCGTTGCTGATATTGCCGCCGAGGACATTGAGGAGCGGATTGGCTCTTTGACCGCTTCTGGTCAAAGGTGCTTCATCGAGGTTGAGGATCCCTTCCAGAAGTGAAGGGTTCTGGTCGATGCTGTTTAAAATCTTATCTGTATTCTGACTCATGATATTGACCTCCCTATCTTTAATTCCATTATAGAACGGATAGCAGGCAAGAAACGGTACAAAACAAAAAGGCGGTGCTTCATAAGGAGATGGCTCTTCCCGTTGGAACATGAGGCAATTGATCACGCCAGCTATCAACGGCATTTCAGCAATGGTATAATGACTGAAACAAGTCGGGATTTGTGAGGGAGAAGCAATAAGATATGACAGCAGATGAATTATGGAAAAAATCCGGTCTTAGCGGAACGTATGAAGCGTGGTCGTTTTCTGAAGCACCGGATAAACTTGCCGACCTGGTCCTGCAAAAGATCAAAACGGCAACCTGTTCTGCCTATGACTTGTATCAGATCAATCATGAGCCGCTTCCAAAGGCGGGTGATTACAGCATTATCCTGGATTCGAAAGAAGAAGCGGTATGCATCATTCAAACGACCAAGGTATATGTGGCAGAATTCAAAGATGTTTCTGATGAGCAGGCGTATAAAGAAGGAGAAGGCGATCGGACGCTGGCATACTGGCGTAAGGTCCATGAAAGTTTTCTGATCAACGAACTCGCTTCCGTAAATAAAACTTTTAGCCAGAACACAAAAGTGCTTTGTGAAGAGTTTGAAGTAGTATACATGTAGACCTGCAGTTTTCTGTTAAACCGCAACAGATCAATCCATTGCTGAACGGATCAAAGGCAAACAACGGCACAAAACAAAGAGTTTCTTCTCACTTGCCTCAAGGTCATAGAAACATGGCGTTCCTGGCAGTTTCGTGATAAGATAAGAATGCTTTACGGAGATGTATCGAAGTGGTCATAACGAGAACGACTCGAAATCGTTTGATCGCCAAAAGCGGTCCGTG
>CADAHV010000029.1:0-14773 GCA_902787775.1 uncultured Erysipelotrichaceae bacterium
AAGCAGATCCTGTCGAGTTCATCAAAGACGTCCTTGAGGTCTTCATCGGCTTTTTTATTTAGTTCAAGTATTTCTGAATCAATCAAATCAATCATAATGACTCCTTCGCTGTAACAACAACATTATAGCCGTTTCATATTGAATGAAAAGGTGAGCTCGAAAAAACCCTTGCGCGAGTGTAGTGAACCCTCAAAGTTGGACTTAATAACTCAATTGTAACTGAGATAAGGATTGCTGCCTGAAAGCTAAAGGCGACAGTCCTTTTCTTTTGATGTTGATCCTTTCTGTATTGTAGTAAGCGATGTATTCTTCCATGGCTTTTTTAAGCTCTTCTAGCGTTTTGAATTCATAGCCGTAGTACATTTCGTTTTTCATGATACCGAAGAAGTTCTCCATTAAGGAGTTGTCCATACAGTTGCCTTTCCTGGAGAAGGACTGAAGTATGCCTTTGTCTTCCAGCCATTTCTGGTAAGGCTTCATCTGGTATTGCCAGCCCTGATCGGAATGAAAGATCAGTCCTTTAAGATCCGGATACTTATCGAAAGCTTCATCGATCATTCTTTTTGTCTGAGCGAAATCAGGGCTGATCGAGATGTCGTAAGAGACGATGTAACCGTCATACATATCCATGATCGGAGACAGGTACAGTTTTCCCTGTCCGCATTTGAACTCCGAAACATCGGTCGTCCATTTTTCATTGGGCTTAGAGGTGTCGAAGTCTCTTACGTATTTTGCCCTGTGACTTTCTTCATCCACTTCCTTGTGTAAAAGAAGGTTGTCTTTCTTCTTGCCGTTATCACCTTTATAGGAATGATACTTATTCTTGGGCTGCTTTCCAAACAGATGATTCTCATTCATGATCCGCTGTATCCTTTTGTGATTGATATCAGCCAATTCTTCTTTTAAAGCCAGGATAATCCTTCGATAGCCGTATCTTGACTTATGGTGCTCGAACACCGGAAGGATGAGAGATAAGATGTGTTCGTCTTCTTCCTTACGCCTTTTTACAGCGTTTAAATGTTTCTCACAATGATAGTAGGAATAGGTGGACTTTGAAAGGCCGGATACTCTTAAAAGGACCTTTAAGGAGTATCTTTGCCTCAGTTCATCGATCACAGTTACTTTTTCTTCTGCTCTCGGGCCTTTCTTTCCTGAACCAAGGCACTTAGTTTTTTTAGGTATTCGTTCTCCGCTCTTACGTATTCGAGTTCTTTAAGAAGCTCTTCCTTTGTCCATCGATGCCTTTTTCCATATAGATCTTGTGCCATTTGATCAGAACATCGTCCTGAATCCCAGCAGACAAAGCGGCAGATGAATACGATTCCCCGTTTTCGACTCTTTCGATCAGTTCAAGTCTCTGCTCAGTATTCAACGTCGGTCTTCCGTGTTCCAAGCCTGCTTCTCCTAAAGAATCATAGATCTTTGACCATATTCTTACCTGCTTCGTAAAGTTATGTCTTTTTTTACAGCCAGGAGGTGTTTCGATATAGATCCCTTCCTTCCGTTTTCTAACGCACTCCAGTTTGAACTCTTTTGAATACTTCATAAATAAAAAGTGAACCTCCTTTAAGTTGGTCCAACTTTAGGGGTTCACTTCAAAAAAGCTCCATTTTTCAGGAGCTTTTCGTAAATTAATTAAACCAGTTCGATTGTTGCCATCGGAGCAGCGTCACCGCGTCTGAAACCAGTCTTGGTAACTCTGGTGTAACCACCGTTTCTGTCCTTATATTTCGGGGCAACTTCATCAAATAATACCTGAACAGCGTTCTTGCCGTCCTTGGTCGTTACATTTCTTAAGTAAGCAGCAGCCTGTCTTCTGGCAGCCAGGTCATTCTTCTTAGCGACCGTGATCAGATGATCGACGACGCTTCTTAATTCCTTGGCCTTCATTTCAGTCGTTTCGATCTTACCCTTTAAGATGAGATCGGTAGCCATGTTCTTAAGAAGGGCAACTCTATGTTCAGCCGTACGGCCTAATCTACGATTCCACATAATTCAATTTCCCCCTTAGTCAATGTGTTTGAATGACAGGTTCAGAGCCTGGAGCTTTTCCTTGACTTCTTTCAAGGATTTCTTGCCGAGGTTTCTTACTCTGCTCATTTCTTCTTCCGTCTTCTGTGTCAGTTCTTCGACTGTTGAGATACCTGCTCTCTTCAAGCAGTTGTAGGATCTCACCGTCAGATCCAGATCATCGATGGACATATTGACCTTCTTGGAATTTCCTTCGTTGACGTAGTCTTTCATCAAAGAATCCAGTTCGTTGACATCGTTGTCAACTTCAGTCAGCAGTTCCAAATGTGAAACTAAGATCTTGGCAGCCAGTGCAAGCGACTCTTTCGGATTGATGGAACCATCGGTCCATACTTCCATGGTGAGTTCATCATACTTGGCGGACTGGCCAACACGGGTCGGTTCAACTGAATAGTTCGCTTTTACGACCGGTGTGTAGATCGCATCGGTGTAGATCGTGCCGATACCCTGGGAAGAACCCTGGTAAAGAAGCTTGTTTTCATCAGCGGAAACATAGCCTCTGCCTTTTCTGGCCAGCAATTCCATTTCAAGTTCGCCGCCCTTATCCAGGTGAGCGATCTCGAGTTCCGGATTTAAGATCTCGACACCGGCAGGAAGAATGATATCTTCAGCCTTTACTGTACAAGGACCTTTTGCGGAAATGCGAAGTGTGTAGATGTCGTCATCCGCAATGTCCAGGATCAAACTCTTAATGTTTAATACGATTAATGTAGTATCTTCTCTAACGCCTTTAATAGATGAGAACTCATGGAAGATCCCGTCTATCTTGATAGAATACACTGCACCACCCGGTAAGGATGACAGCATAGTTCTTCTTAAAGCATTGCCTAATGTCGTACCGAAACCTCTCTCTAACGGCGTAATAATGAATTTGCCGTAGTTGTCGGATTCAACATAGTCACTTACTTTAAATTTAGGACGTTCAAATTTATTCATAAATTCCCTCCTTAGCTTTAGCCTCTAGGTTTCTTAGGCGGACGGCAACCGTTATGCGGGATAGGTGTCACGTCGTTGATCGCAGTGATCTCTAAACCAGCCGTAGCAAGAGCTCTGATAGCAGCTTCTCTGCCCGGACCCGGACCTTTAACGTTAACTTCTACCTTCTTCATACCGTGATCCATTGCCGTTTTACCTGCAGCTTCGGAAACCAGTTGCGCAGCATATGGAGTGGATTTACGAGAACCTTTATAACCTAATGCACCGGCACTTGACCATGAAATGACGTTTCCGGCTTCATCAGTGATCGTAACGATCGTATTATTGAATGTTGAGTGGACATGTGCAACGCCACTGGCAATATTCTTCTTAACACGTTTCTTACGTGCAGTTGTTTTTGCTTTCTGTGCCATTGTTTATCCTCCTTACTTCTTCTTATTCGCAACGGTTCTTCTCGGACCTTTACGAGTTCTGGCATTGGTCTTGGTACGCTGACCTCTGACCGGTAAGCCTTTTCTGTGTCTGATACCGCGGTAGCAGGCAATTTCCATTAAACGCTTGATGTTGAGCTGAGTTTCTCTTCTCAGATCGCCTTCGAGCTTGAATGCATCCAAAGCTTTACGGATGGCATTTGTCTGATCGTCTGTCAGATCCTTAACACGGATATCTTCGGAGATACCGCAGTCTGCCAGAACCTTCTTCGCTGTAGTCAGACCTACACCGTAGATGTAAGTGAGAGCGACAACAACACGCTTATTATTTGGAATATCAACTCCAGCAATACGAGCCATTTAAATTTCTTCCTCCCTTTTAACCTTGTCTTTGTTTGTGTTTAGGGTTTTCACAAATAACCATGACGCGACCTTTGCGTTTGATAACACGACACTTATCGCACATTGGTTTTACAGATGGTCTTACTTTCATGTTTTCCCTCCTAGACTATTTATGTCTAAATGTAATACGCCCACGTGTTAGATCATAAGGGGAAATCTCTACAGTCACTCTATCACCCGGTAAAATGCGGATGTAATGCATACGGATTTTACCAGAAACGTGAGCCAGGATCTCGTGACCATTCTCGAGTTTCACCTTGAATTGTGCATTCGGTAAGGTGTCAGTAACCAGACCTTCGATCTCGATGACATCTTGTTTTGCCAAATACTAGTCCTCCTTTGTCAAAATACGGTAACCATCATCAGTTACTGCGACAGTGTGTTCGTAGTGAGCTGCCCATGAGTGGTCATAGCTCTTGACACCCCAGCCGTCCGGCAAGGTGTAACATTTTGCCGAACCCATAAATACCATCGGTTCCACTGCGATGCACATGCCCTTTTTGAGCACTTCCATCGTACCAGCTTTTCCTACATTTGGTACATAGGGATCTTCGTGAACACTTCTGCCAATGCCATGTCCGGTGTAATCTGCCGGCAAGCCATAGCCAAACGATTCGACATAGGTCTGGATCGCATTGGATATGTCACCGATATGATTTCCCGGTTTTACCTGCGCAAGGCCCAGGAATAAAGACTCTTTGGTGACTTCCATGAGCTTGAGAACCTTTTCGTCGACATTGCCGACGGCATAGGTCCAGCCGGAATCACCGTGGTAGCCCTTATAACAGGCGCCGACATCTACGGTAATGATATCGCCATCTTTAAGAATGGTGTGATCAGGGATCCCGTGCACCAGCATGTCATTGACTGACGTGCATACGGCAGCCGGGAACCCCTGATAATTCTTAAAGGATGGTGTTGCACCGTTTTCCCGAATCACCTGTTCAGCGATACGGTTAATTTCAAGCGTCGATATGCCAGGTTTAATTATCTCGGCCATCTTCTTGTGGACTCTGGCGACGATAGCGCCGGCCTCAGCCATCAATTCGATTTCGCGAGGAGATTTGATTGAAATCATCAGCACAACCCTTCTAAAAGCTTTCTTATATCGCCAAATACTTCATCAACACCCTGTTTGGCATCGACGTTGGCGACCAAGCCTGCTTTGTCATAATACTCAATTACCGGTTGAGTATTCTTATGATACTCCTGCAGTCTGACAGTCAGACTTTCAAGGTTATCATCTTTTCTCGTGATGAGTTCTGCGCCGCACTTATCGCAAACGCCTTCTTTCGCAGGGGCCTTGTAATAAATGTTGAAGATCTCACCACAGGTAGGGCATAATCTTCTTCCTGTGATCCTTTTGATCAGTTCATCGTCTTCAATGTTCAGATTGATGACCGCATCGATCTTTAAGCCGATCTCTTTCAGGATCAGATCAAGATCTTGCGCCTGGGCAATCGTTCTTGGGTAACCGTCGAACAGAAAACCCGCTTTGATGTCATCTTGTGAAAGTCTCTCAACGATGATGTCATGAATGACTTCATCGGGAACGAGCGCACCCTTATTCATGTACTCCTGGGCTTTCAAGCCGACCGGCGTACCTGCCTTGACGGCAGCTCTTAACATGTCTCCGGTGGAAACATGGACGAGATGATAAGTGTTGATCAGTAAATCAGACATGGTGCCTTTGCCGGCACCAGGAGCACCGATAATCAGAAGATTCATTTATACCTCTACTTTCCTACAAAACTCTTGTACTGTTTTGAAGTCAACTGGGACTTCAGCTGTTTGATCGTATCCATTGCAACACCGACAACGATGATGATACCGGTACCACCGACAGCAGCACGCTGCGGCAGACCTGTCAGGTTGGATGTTACATACGGTAAGATCGCGATAAAAGTCAAAAGTAATGCGCCAAGCACTGTGATCCTGTTTAAGACCTTGGATACATAGTTCTTGGTTTCCGTTCCCGGACGAACGCCCGGAATATACTGTCCGTTCTTACCTAAGTCATCGGCCATTTTCTGCGGATCGATGGTCAGGTTGGTATAGAAGAACGTGAACAGGATGATCAATACGGCATAGAAGCACAGAAACCACGGACTGGTGAAGTCACAGATCTTGACTAACCAGTTGTAGGCATCCTGGTTCACCCAGGAAGCAATGATCTGCGGACCCTGAATCAATGCGGAAGCAAAGATGACAGGAATGACCGATGCCGAGTTGATCTTCAACGGCAAATGATTGAGATCACCCTTGGTCTTGTTTAAGGCTCTGGAAGATGACTGCTGGATCGGAATCCTTCTCTCAGACATCTGCATCAGAACAACCAGAATGATGATCGCAATGTACATGACGCAATATGCGATGAAGCCCCAGATGCCAAGGTTAGAAGTTGCATTGGCACCAAGGAAGGTTTCATAAACCACACGGAAGGTGGACGGCATATCGGCCACGATACCGGCAAAGATGATCATGGATGTACCATTGCCGATACCTTTGGAAGTGATCTGATCAGCCAGCCACAATAAGAACATCGTGCCGGCCGTGAAGATCACCGAGATATACATATAGCTTGCAAAACCAGGATTTGTTACCAGATTGAATCCGGCATAGGCATGGTCCAGATACTGGACAATGAAGTAACCCTGAACAAGCGCCATGACGACACCCAGATATCTGGTGATACGATCCATCTGCTGACGGCCTTTTTTGCCGGACTTTGCCATTTCGGCAAGTGCAGGGATAATATCCATCGCCAGCAATTCAATGATGATGCTGGCAGTGATATATGGGCCCACACCCAGGGAGAAGATCGACATCTGTTCGATGGATCCGCCGCCCAGGATGGACATCATGTTGAGTAACGAGTTAGCACTTAAGGAGATCACTGAAGTATTGACGCCCGGGGCCGGAATAGAGACACCCAAACGGTAAATAAACAGGATCGCCAGTGTGAATAACAGTTTTTTGCGTATATCCTTGTTTTTGAAGAAATCTATAAATGTTTTAAACATTAGATCACCTCGACTGTTCCGCCTGCCTTTTCAATCGCTGCTTGAGCTGTTTTGGAGATCTTGTTGCATTTAACAGTTAATTTCTTCTCTAAAGCCCCGTTAGCCAGGACTTTGATACCATCAAGCTGTTTCTTGACGATACCGCACTGCTTCAACAGTTCCGGAGTGACAACAGTGCCCTCATCGAACTTGTTGAGGTCGCCCAGGTTGACAACTGCGTATTCAACGCGGTTGAAATTCGTGAAGCCTCTCTTCGGTAAAGACTTGAAGATCGGAGTCTGGCCGCCTTCAAAACCGATCGCAACACCGCCGCCTGATCTGGCGTTCTGGCCTTTGTGGCCCTTACCGGCAGTCTTGCCCTGGCCGGAGCCCTGGCCTCTGCCGAGTCTCTTTGTCGTGTGTCTTGCACCCTCGTTGTATTTCATTTCATGTAAGTTCATAAGACACCTCCTATCGTACTTCTTCGACCTTCAGGCCTCTTAACTTGGCAACCGAATTGACAGTCTTCAGATCATCTAAAGCCTTCATTGTTGCATGGACCTGGTTGATCGGCGTACGTGATCCGACGCACTTGGTGATGACATCAGTTGCACCGGACAGTTCAAGAATCGCACGGACGACACCGCCGGCAACGATACCTGTACCAGGTGCAGCCGGACGAAGCACAACTTCACCTGCACCGAAACGGCCGGTGATTGCGTGCGGAATCGTTCTGTAACCGTCAACTAACGGGATTCTCTTGACATTCTTCTTAGCTGTTTCCGAAGCCTTTCTGATTGCATCAGGAACTTCGTTTGCCTTGCCTAAGCCGTAACCGACTCTGCCCTTCTTATCGCCGACAACAACGATCGCCGCAAAACGCATCTTACGACCACCCTTGACTGTCTTGGAAATACGGTTGATCTGAACAACTCTCTCTTCGAATTCTTTAACTTCCTTGTTAAATCTTCTCGGTCTTCTGTTGTCTCTTCTGTTATCTTTGTTTGTATTTTCCATAACGACTCCTTAGAAATTCAGGCCAGCTTCTCTGGCAGCTTCAGCAAGTGCTTTAACACGACCATGGTAGATGTAACCGCCGCGGTCGAAGCAGACGTTTTCAATTCCCTTTTCCTTAGCTCTTTCAGCCAGCTTGGTGCCGACTGTCTTGGCAGCTTCGATGTTGCTGCCATTGTCCAGTTTCAATTCAACGGACGAGCAGGAAACTAAGGTATTGCCCTTTTCATCATCGATGATCTGAGCGTGAATGTGCGCATTTGAGCGGAAGACATTCAGACGTGGGCAATCGGCAGTACCGTGAATCTTGTTTCTAATACGTTCATGACGTCTCTGACGTGCTTTATTCTTATCTTGTTTAGAATACATTTCTCTACTCCTTTCCCACTATTAAGCCGCAGCTGTCTTGCCTTCCTTGTGGATGATGTGTTCACCCTGGTATCTGATACCCTTACCCTTGTAAGGTTCAGGCTTACGGAAGTTTCTGATGTGTGCAGCAACCTCACCGACTCTCTGCTTATCGATACCGGAAACGACGATCGTCGTCGCATTCGGGACTTCGATCGTGATACCGTCTTCGATCGGATAATTGATTTCATGAGAGTAACCGATGTTGAGGTTCAATGTCTTGCCGTTTAAAGCAGCACGGTAACCGATACCGACGATTTCAAGCGTCTTCTTGAAGCCTTCGGTTGTGCCGACGATCATGTTGTGGATCAGGGCTCTGGTTGTACCATGCAGCTGCTTGGTCTGTTTGTTTTCGTTAGCGCGAGTGCAGGTCACCTGACCGTCCTCGACTTTAATCCCGATGTTCGGGTTGAATTGACGTGATAAAGTTCCTTTAGGTCCCTTTACCGTCACCTCATTACTGTCAGATACGGAAATTTCGCATCCGGCAGGAATGGTAATCGTTTTATTACCGATACGTGACATAATTTTCTCCTTTTAACTATTACCACACGTAGGCTACGACTTCGCCGCCCAGATTCTGCTTTCTGGCATCGCGGTCCGTCATAAGACCCTTGGATGTGGAAATGATCGCAATTCCTAAACCGTTCAAAACTCTAGGAACATTATCACCCTTGGCATAAACTCTTAAGCCAGGTTTTGAGATTCTCTTTAAGCCCGTGATAACTTTTTCCTTATCCGGACCATATTTCAGTTCAACAGTGATTGTCTTTTCTTTCGCTGTTTCGCCTTCAACGCTGTATCCGTTGATGTAGCCTTCCTGTTTGAGGATACGGGCAATTTCAACTTTCATTTTGCTTGCCGGAATGACTACAGTATCATGTTCGGCACTTAAACCGTTTCTGATTCTTGTAAGCATATCAGCAATAGGATCTGTCATACTCATTGTTCTTACCCCTTTCCTTTACCAGCTGGCCTTCTTAACTCCAGGAATCTGGCCCTTGTAGGCTAATTCTCTGAAGCAGATACGGCATAATTTGTATTTTCTTAATACGGAATGCGGACGACCGCATCTTTCACATCTCGTGTAAGCTCTGGAAGAGAACTTCGCAGGACGATGTGCTTTAACTTTCATTGATGTCTTTGCCATAAGTTCTCCTTTCTTACTTCGCAAACGGCATACCAAGTTCGGTTAAGAGTTCCTTGGCATCTTCGTTGTTATGAGCAGTGGTAACGATAACGATATCCATACCACGAACCTTGCTTACCTTATCGTATTCGATTTCCGGGAAGATGATCTGTTCCCTGATACCTAATGTGTAGTTGCCTCTTCCGTCGAAAGCAGTATTGCTGACGCCTCTGAAGTCTCTGACACGCGGTAAGGAGATATTGACGAGCTTATCGAGGAAGTCATACATCTTTTCACCTCTGAGAGTAACCTTGCAGCCGATCGGCGTGTTTTCTCTTAATTTGAAGTTAGCGATGGACTTCTTAGCTTTGGTGATAACCGGCTTCTGACCGGCGATCTTTGTCAAATCGGCAACGGCATCCTCAAGCTGCTTTGGTTCAGCAACTGCTTCACCAACACCCATGTTGATGACGATCTTAGCCACTTTCGGGCATTCCATCGTGGATTCATAGTTGTGCTTCTTGATTAAAGCCGGTCTGATTTCCTTGACATATTTTTCCTGTAAACGGTTCATTATTTCTTAGCCCCCTTTACATTTTTCTTAGCAGACTTTTTCGCAGTCTTCTTTTTCTTGTCGTCTACTAACTTGACGTTAGAAACGGAGATCGGCAGTTCCTTGTTGATGATACCGCCGTCAGGGTTAGCGTTGGAAGGCTTCTCGTGTTTCTTGACAACGTTGACGCCTTCAACGATGACTCTGTTGGATCTAGGAAGAGCTGCAACGACCTCAGCAACGACACCCTTGTCGTCACCGGCGATAACTTTTACTTTGTCACCTTTTTTGATCTTCATAGCTTCCTCCTATAATACTTCCGGTGCTAAGGACACGATCTTCATGTAGTCCTTATCACGAAGTTCTCTGGCCACAGGGCCGAAAATTCTGGTTCCTAACGGAGTCTTATCATCCTTGATAATGACAGCCGCGTTGTCATCAAACTTGATGAAGGAACCGTTTTCTCTTCTAAGACCATACTTGGTCCTGACGATAACGGCCTTGACGACCTGGCCTTTCTTGGCCGTGCCGCCCGGTGTAGCGTCTTTGACTGAACATACGACGACATCACCGATGTTGGCATATTTTCTTCTTGAACCGCCTAAGCAGCGGATAACCAGTAATTCCTTGGCTCCGGTATTGTCAGCGACTCTTAATCTAGCTTCAGTACTAATCATTTTAAGTCTCCTCCCGTATTACAGAATTACTGCCTTTTCAACGACTCTGACCAGACGGAAGTGAACTTCCTTGGAAAGGGTCCTTGTTTCCATGATTTCAACAGTGTCACCGACATGGGCTTCATTGTTTTCATCACGTACTTTGAATTTTCTAGTAAACTTTGTGCCTTTGCCATATAAAGGATGGTTCTTCTTTTCATTGATGGCAACGACGATCGTCTTTTCCATCTTGTCAGATGTTACGACACCCGTTAAGGTTCTGCGTCCGCTTCTTTCCATTACTGTAACCTCCTTTATTTGCCTTCTCTGTCATGTAAGACAGTCAAGATCCTAGCGATCGATTTCTTTAATTCTCTGATGCGCATCGGATTTTCAATCGAACCAGTGGCTCTCGCGAAGCGAAGATCGAATAGTTCGACTTTCATTTCATCCAAAGTCTTTTTGAGATCTTCAGAAGATTTTTCTCTGATTTCCTTGATATTCATAACTATTCACCTTTCTTCACAAACTTAGCCTTGACAGGTAACTTGTTCTGGCCGAGTCTGAGAGCTTCTCTGGCAGTCGCCTCATCGACGCCGCCGATTTCAAACATGACTCTGCCCTTCTGAACAACTGCTACCCAGCCTTCAGGAGCACCTTTACCGGAACCCATACGGACTTCCAGAGGCTTCTTAGTGATTGCAAGCTGCGGGAAGATCTTGATCCAGACCTGGCCGCCACGGTTCATGTATCTGGTCATGGCAACACGGGCTGCCTCGATCTGATTGGATGATACATAGCCGCCTTCCAGGGCAACTAAGCCGTAATCACCGAATACGACTTCTCTGCCGGCTTTCGACTTACCTTCGTAACTCAAACGATGAGGACGACGATATTTAGTTCTTTTTGGCATTAACATAATTATTCAGCATCCTCCTTTACGGCTTCAGGAGCCTCAGCTGGTGCTTCAGCAGCAGGCTGCTGGTTAGCTTCAGCATCATTTCTTCTGAAGTCTCTTCTCGGTCTTCTGTCTCTCTGCGGACGACCCATGGATTTCGGTCTTTCCGGTTCCTTAACCATTTCACCCGGTAAAACTTCACCACGGCAGATCCAAACTTTGACACCTAACTTACCGTAAGCTGTCATTGCTTCTTCCCACGCGTAGTCGATATCGGAACGTAAGGTATGTAAGGATACGGAACCCTCAGAGTAACCTTCGCTTCTGGCGATATCAGCACCGCCTAAACGGCCACCGATGGACGTCTTGATGCCCTTGGCACCAGAACGCATCGTCTGCTGGATCGCACGCTTCTGTGCAGTACGGAATGACTGTCTTTCTTCAAGCATCTTGACGATCTTTAAAGCGACAAGTCTTGCATCAAGATCCGGGTTGGCAACTTCAACGATGTTGATGTTGATGTCTTTGCCGCCAGTCATCTTGACTAATGCTTTCTTTAATTCTTCGATCTTGGAACCATCGGATCCAACGAACATACCCGGACGGGCAGTTCTGATGATAAGGTTGACACGGTTCTTGCTTCTTTCGATCTCAACACGTGAGACTAAGCAATCAGCGCAATCTTTGAGGATATAATCACGGATCTTAATGTCTTCTAACAATAAATCACCGTATTCTTTTTCAGCGTACCATCTGGATTCCCAGTCACGGATAACGCCGATTCTTAATCCTATAGGACTTACTTTCTGACCCATTGTTTTCCCCCTTATCTCTCAGCGACGACCACAGTGATGTGGCTCGTTCTTTTCATAATCGATGAAGCAGAACCCTTTGCACGAGGCATGTATCTCTTTAAAGTGATACCTTCATCTGCATAGCAGGCTTTGACATAAAGCTTGCTTTCGTCCATCTGGAAGTTATGTGTCGCATTGGCACATGCACTCTTGAGGACCTTGCCGGTAATTCTGGCAGCCTTGTTCGGTAAGAAC
This sequence comes from uncultured Erysipelotrichaceae bacterium, assembly GCA_902787775.1. Taxonomy (GTDB): domain Bacteria; phylum Bacillota_I; class Bacilli_A; order Erysipelotrichales; family Erysipelotrichaceae; genus Colivicinus. Next base: position 12,510 of record CADAHV010000029.1, read on the forward strand.
TTCAGGATAGCAGCAGCTTCCTTAGCGTCCTTGCCTCTGATCAGATCTAAGACCAGCTTTGCTTTTCTGGTGGTAACTCTGACCGTCTTTGCAGTTGCCTTAACGTCGCGAGGTTCAGGCTTAACGACTTCTTCAACTTTTTTCTTTGCCATATTTCCTCCTACGCTTTCTTATCGGCATTGGCACCATGTCCGCCAAACTTTCTGGTAGCCACGAATTCACCTAACTTATGGCCGACCATATCTTCTGTAACATATACAGGGACATGTTCCTTACCATTGTGGACAGCGAACGTATGTTCGACGAATGCAGGGAAGATTGTAGATCTTCTTGACCAAGTCTTGATGACTTCTTTTTTGCCGGCCGCATTTAATGCTTCAACCTTTTTAAGCAGGTATGCATCTACGAATGGGCCCTTCTTTAAACTTCTACTCATTTTCCTTCCCCTTTCTACTTAGCGTTCCTTCTTCTGATGATCAGATCGTTGGAAGCGTTCTTGTTCTTTCTGGTCTTAACACCCATAGCTTTCTTGCCCCAAGGTGTCATCGGTGACTTACGACCGATCGGTGAACGTCCTTCACCACCACCATGAGGGTGATCGACCGGGTTCATAACGGAACCACGGGACTGCGGACGAATACCTTTCCAACGGTTTCTGCCGGCCTTACCCCAGTTGATCAGGGAGTAATCTTCGTTACCAACGGTACCGATGGTCGCACGGCAGTTACCTAAGATTCTTCTCATTTCGGTTGAAGCCAGTCTGATTGTGACATACTTGTCTTCAACTGCCAGGATCTGAGCGCTCGCACCGGCTGCTCTGGCCAGCTGACCGCCCTTACCAGGCTTTAATTCGATGTTGTGAACAACCGTACCTTCAGGCATGTAACGCATTTCACAGCAGTTACCGACCTTGATATCGGCCTTTTCACCGGAGACTACAGTCATACCGACCTTTAAGTCTTTCGGAGCGATGATATATCTCTTTTCGCCGTCTGCGTAGAACAGTAAAGCGATGTTGGCGTTTCTGTTCGGATCGTATTCGATCGCCTTGACAGTTGCCGGGATATTATCCTTATTTCTCTTGAAGTCGATGACTCTGTACTGCTGTTTGTGACCGCCGCCCTGGTGTCTGGATGTGATCCTGCCCATGTTGTTGCGGCCGCCCTTGGACTTCTTGGAGACTAACAAGCTTCTTTCTGGTGTCGACTTGGTGATCTCTTCGTAGGTCAGCGTGGTCATGCCACGTCTGCCCGGAGTCGTCGGCTTATATTTTTTAATAGCCATATTAATTTATTCCTCTCTTTATGCAATTATCCGGAAATAGCATTTTTCTTCCGATAGGTTGATCGATTATTTATCCTGGAGGATATCGATCGTGTAACCATCTTTGAGCTTGACATAAGCTTTCTTGAGATGGTTGGTCTTACCAACGTATCTTCCCATACGTTTGGTTTTCGGCTTCTGGTTGACAACGTTGACGTTGGCAACTTTTACATTGAAGATCTCTTCAATGGCCTGTTTGATCTGGATCTTGTTGGTGCCTTTTCTAACCTCGAATACGACGGTATTGCCACCTTCCTGAGATCTGATCGTCTTTTCTGTGACAAGAGGACGAACAATAATGTCTCTGGCGTTACTCATTGCCTAATACCTCCCCAATTCTGGCTGCAGCAGCCTTGGTCATAACCAACTTGTTGGCATTTTGCAGATCATAGATGTTTAAGCCTTCAACAGAAGTCATGACGACGTTGTTGAGGTTTCTCAAGGACATGTATGCATTGTCGAATGCTTCTTCGTAATCGACAACAAACAGCGCTTTTCTATCGATACCCAGATCATTTAAGACCTTGACGAAGTCCTTGGTCTTAATGGCCGGCATCTCGATGTTTTCAACACAGATCAAATTCTGGTTGTTGGCCTTTAAGGTCAAACCGGAACGTAAAGCCAGTCTTCTGACCTTGCGGTTGAGCTTGAAGGTGTGGCTTCTCGGCGTCGGACCGAATGGGACACCACCGTGTCTGTACTGTGTGGCACGGGTGCTACCTTGTCTTGCTCTACCTGTACCCTTCTGACGGAACGGCTTCTTGCCACCGCCGGATACTTCGGATCTGCCCTTGGTGTCGTGGGTTCCCTGTCTCCAGGAAGACTGCTGTCTCAACAGTGCATCGAAGATTGCCTGTTCATTGACTTCACACTGGAACACTGAATCGTTGAGTTCAATGTCGCCGACTTTCTTGCCGTTTAAATTCAAGACATCTAACTTC
>CADAHV010000030.1:0-13391 GCA_902787775.1 uncultured Erysipelotrichaceae bacterium
GATCTTGTCGGCGATCCTGAGGCCCTTTTCCAGTAAAGTGATGTGGCCTTCCTCATCGATGTCGATGTAGTTTTCAGTTTTCAGATTTTTCATTGCCCTGGAAACCGATGGCTTGGAGAAGCCCATCTTGCGGGCAACGTCGATCGAACGGACGACACCGTTTTTCTGAGAAAGGACATGGATTGTTTCGAGATACATTTCTGCTGATTCTTGAATGTTCATACCTTCATTATAGCGCATTCCGACAAGAGGAATGTTTTTTTGATTTTAGGGGAAAACTCGTTGACAGGTTAGGTAGTGCTAACTATAATATATTTAGTTAGACGATGCTAACTGAGGAGGCTTGGGATATGCTGCCACTGACATATGCAAACAAAAACGAAACAAACATTATCAAGAAGGTTTCAGGAAAACCGGAGGTTCGCCAGCATCTGGCCGATCTGGGTTTTGTTGCCGGAACACCGATCAACGTGATCAGTGATGTGAACGGCGCTTTGATTGTGTGTGTCAAGGATACGAAAGTAGCTTTGGATAAGCAGCTGGCTTCCAAGATCATGATTTAACAAAGAAGGGGAAAGATATGAAGACATTAAAAAATGTACCTGTGGGAGAGACCTGCAAAGTAAAGAAACTTCATGGCGAAGGCGCCATCAAGCGCCGCATCATGGACATGGGTGTCACCAAGAATGTTGAGATCTATGTCAGAAAACTGGCGCCGCTGGGTGATCCGATCGAGGTCACGGTCAGAGGCTATGAATTATCCATTCGTAAAGCGGATGCAGAAATGGTGGAGGTCTACTAAAAGAGTATGGAATTAAGAATAGCTTTAGCGGGAAATCCTAACAGCGGTAAGACAACGCTGTTCAATGCCTTGACCGGTTCCAACCAGTATGTCGGTAACTGGCCGGGTGTCACTGTTGAAAAAAAGGAAGGTAAGTTAAAAGGTTATGACAACGTCACGATCACTGACTTACCGGGTATCTACTCTCTTTCTCCATATACGCTGGAAGAGGTCGTTGCCAGAGAATATCTGATCAAAGAAAGACCAAATGCGATCTTAAACATCGTCGATGGTACAAACCTCGAAAGAAACCTGTATCTGACGACTCAATTAACTGAACTGGGCATCCCGGTTGTTGTCGCCATCAACATGATGGACCTGGTCGACAAGAAGGGTGACGAGATTGATCTGGAATTACTGGAAAAGCAGATGGGCGTCAAATTCGTTTTCATCTCCGCTTTAAAGGGAACCAACATCGATAAGGCGGCCGCTGCAGCGGTGGAAGCTGCCAAGAACGGCAAGGCCATTCCGATGCACACCTTTGCCGGCAATGTCGAACATGCCCTGGCACATATCGAAGAGGCTTGTGTCCACAATCTGCCGGAAGAACAGCAGCGCTGGTATTCGATCAAACTGTTTGAACGTGACGACAAGGTCATGGAAGCTTTGAAGCTTGACAAGAAGACCCTCGATCACATCAATAAGGATATCGAAGCAGTGGAAAAGGAAATGGATGATGATTCCGAATCGATCATCACCAACGAAAGATATATCTACATCGGTGAACTCTTAAAGGGGATCTATAAGAAGAAATCCACTCAGGGTCTGACGACTTCCGACAAGATCGATAAGATCGTCACCAACCGTATCCTGGGTCTGCCGATCTTTGCGGCCATCATGACCTTTGTCTACTGGCTGGCCATGGGCCCGTTCGGAACCTTCCTGACCGACTGGACCAACGACGTCTTTGCCGGCTGGCTGACCGAAGGTGCTGCCGGCATCATGGAAAGCTTAGGCGTTTCCGATTGGCTGGTCTCTTTAGTCGCTGACGGTATCGTCGGCGGTGTCGGTGCCGTCTTAGGCTTCGTACCGCAGATGCTGGTACTGTTCTTAATGTTATGTATCCTGGAAGATGTCGGTTATATGGCACGTGTTGCCTTCATCATGGACCGTATCTTCCGTAAGTTCGGTCTGTCCGGCAAGTCCTTCATCCCGATGCTGATCGGTTCAGGCTGTGGCGTTCCGGCTGTTATGTCAACCAGAACGATCGAAAACGAACGTGACCGCCGTATGACGATCATGACTACCTGCTTCATTCCGTGTGGTGCCAAGCTGCCGATCATCGGTCTGATCGCCGGTGCGATCTTCAACAACGCCTGGTGGGTATCGGCTTCTGCCTACTTCATCGGTGTTGCCTCGATCATCATCTCCGGTATCATTTTAAAGAAGACAAAACTGTTTGCGGGCGATCCGGCTCCGTTTGTCATGGAACTTCCGCCTTACCATGTTCCGTCCATATCCAATGTCTTAAGAGGAACCTGGGAAAGAGGCTGGTCCTTCATCAAGCGTGCCGGTACAGTCATCGTCCTGTCTTCTGTCATCATCTGGCTGCTGAACTCGCTGTCATTCGAAGGTGGATTCCACTATCTCGGTGAAGACGGTGAAGGTGCTTCCATCCTGGAGAACATCGGTTCTGTATTCGCATGGATCTTTGCGCCGTTAGGTTTCGGTACATGGCAGGCAACAGTTGCGACTGTTCTGGGTCTGGTAGCGAAGGAAGATGTCGTCGGTACGATCGGTACTCTGATCTCCATGGAAGATCTGCCTGACCTCGTTGACGCCGGCGAAAACATCGCAGGTGTCCTGGATGTCTTCTTCAACGGCTCTGCTGTTGCCGGCTTTGCCTTCATGGTATTCAACCTCTTGTGTGCTCCTTGTTTCGCTGCAATGGGTGCCATCAAGCGTGAAATGAACAACGCGAAGTGGACAGCCATCGCCATCGGTTACATGTGTGTCTTCGCTTATGCGGTTGCCTTATGCATTTACCAGATCGGTTCTGCTTTGAACGGTCAGGTTCATGTCCTTGGTCTGATCTGTGCGATCGCCATCATCGCCTTTGCGGTATACATGCTGTTCAAGCCTTACAAGGAATCTGAAAAACTGACTCAGACTATAGAAGTCGACTGATAGAAAGGGGGCGTCTGTGGAACTGATCAGAACACATCTTGGCGATATCATAACCATCCTATGCGTTGTATTACTCCTGTATGTATGCGCAAGAAGTCTCTTCGGCCACGGACGGTCCAAAGGCTCCTGTGCCTGCTCAGGCAAGTGCGCGACTTGCGCATTGCGCTATGTGCATGGCATGGAACACAAAGTATGAAAGTGCTCTTCGAGCACTTTTTTACTGCCTGTTTTTGCAAAACAAAGATGTTACTTTCGGTAAAAAGTGATAGAATCTATTTAGGTACTTGCGATGTCCGCGGGCTGATTTGCGGCAAAGCATAATATCAATTTGCAGGATTGACCAGGTGCTTTTATATTCTTGAAGGTGGTGTAGAAGATGAAACTGACAGGAAACCAGATCATGTATCTTTTGACGATTAAAAAGATCAGTAACAGCAAGCATGTCATCCGCAGTGTTGATGTTGCTTCACAGATGGAATACTCCAGAGCGAGTATCCATAAGATGCTTGGAACTTTAAAAAAGCTGAAGCTGATCGACCAGGAATACTATGGTTCGATCAAACTGACTTCACTGGGTTCCAGAGTGGCAAATGCGTACCAGAAAAAGTATGACACGATCGTTTCAGCTTTGCAGGGAACGGTGAATTTGCCGGAGGGCTATAATCTCGGTATTTGTTATCTGGCTGAACTGATGTAGTTCACCGGAACGGTTTCTTTGCAGGAAACCATGGAAGGACAGAACAGGAAGTGGTGTTCTGTTTTTTTATGCCCTGATGTTCGATTGAAACAAAAGAACAGGAAAACAGGCATATAATGATGGATATGAAACGCCGCAATGTCGATATGCTGGAAGGAGATCTCTGGCTGAATGTTCTCCTGTTTGCGATACCGGTCATGCTGTCGGGCATCCTGCAGCTGCTTTTCAATGCGATCGATATGATTGTGGTGGGAAAGTTTTCCGGTTCGGCTTCGATGGCTGCGGTCTCTTCGACCGGTTCTTTGATCAATCTGGTGACCAATCTGTTCATCGGCCTTTCGGTGGGCAGCAGCGTTTGTATTGCCCGCAGGATCGGCAAGGGACTTTATGATGAAGTCGGCAAGGCCGTCCACACATCGATCGCCATCTCTTTCGGCGCCGGCACGGTTCTGATGATCATCGGCATCCTTCTTTCCAGGACCTTCTTGCAGATGATGGGTTCCCCTGCGGATGTCATCGATCTTTCCGCCTTGTATTTAAGAATCTACTTTATCGGCATGCCCGGTACGATGGCTTATAACTTCGCTTCCGCAGTTCTAAAGGCCAAGGGCGATACCAAGCGTCCGTTGATCGCTCTGACGATTGCCGGTGCTTCCAATGCCTTGCTGAATCTGGCTTTTGTCATCCTCTTTAAGATGGATGTGGCCGGCGTCGGTCTGGCTTCCGCCATCTCGGCCTATATCTCGGCAGTCATTGTTTTACTTACATTAATTAAGGATGACGGCATGGTCAATCTGGATATCCGCCACCTTTACATCGATATGGACGCTTTAAAGGAGATTATGCAGGTAGGTGTTCCGGCCGGCGTGCAGTCGACGATCTTTTCGATCTCCAATGTCGCCATACAGTCTTCCGTCAACAGTTTCGGCCGTATTGTCATGGCCGGCAACGGCGCAGCCGGTTCGATCGCCGATTTCGTCTATACGGTCATGAATTCCTTCTATCAGACCTGTCTGACTTTCACGTCACAAAACATCGGTGCCGGCAAATACAAGCGGGTCTCCAGGATCTTGCTTGTCTGTCTGGTCATGGTCATCGGCTTTGGCGTGGTCATCGGCAATATCACCTATCTGTTGGGTACGCCGCTTCTCAGCATCTATTCCGATGATCCGGAGGTCATCGCAGCCGGTTTGATTAAATTACGGATCTTTTGCCGTCCTTACTTTATCTGCGGCATCATGGACTGTCTGGTCGGTTCACTCAGAGGCATGGGTTATTCGATCTTCCCGATGATCACTTCGCTCTTGGGATCCTGTGCCTTCCGTCTTCTTTGGATCGCCACCTATTTTGCCTCCCAACGCACGATCGATGTCTTATATTATTCCTATCCTTTGAGCTGGTCGATTACCGCTCTGGTCCATCTGTGCACCTTCCTGTACGGCTACAGCCGCCTGAAAAAGAAGATGCAGGCGGGTAATGTTACCGTCTGATTTGATTGTTATATAATGGTAATAGCAGGTAAATTATGATTAAGAACGATTTTGAAAAATGGAATCAGGATGACTGGCTGGCGAAAGAGATCGCCAGAGAATCCAGGATTTCTGCCTGGGATCTGGATGAAGGGAAAAACCTGAAACGCGAACATGAACGTGACTGCGAAGCCAGAGAACTTGCCGGAGAGCACTATGAAAATCATCTGGGAAGAAAAAACGCTTCTCAAAAAGGGATACAGGGCAGACTGTCCCCCTGGTTTTTCATTGATCTGGCGTTTCTGGTCATTCTGATCATGATGAATGCCTTTTTGCCAAGGCCGTCCTATTTTCCGGTGGCCTTCCTGTTTTTAGCCCTCAACCCGGGCATCTTTATCTGGCTCTTCTTGCTTAGAAGGACGCCGAGCAAGGCTTATCTGATCACCGTATTGATCATAGCGCTTGTCTTACAACTGTTCATGTCTGTCGGAGGCGATTTCCGCTCCCTCAGATTCTTACTATGGAGGTTATTCAGATGAAAGTAGTTATATTCTTGATTTTACTTCTGGTCATCATTGCGGTCATCGCATTGACTTCGCTTTGCATCGTTCCACAGGGAAATGCCTGGGTCATTGAACGTTTAGGTAAGTATTCTGCGACCTGGCATGCCGGACTGCATCTCAAGACGCCGATTCTGGAAAGGATCGTGCGCAAGATCTCTTTGAAGGAACAGGTTGCCGACTTTGAACCGCAGTCAGTTATCACCAAGGATAACGTCACAATGAACGTTGACTCGGTCGTCTACTTCCAGGTCATCGATCCGGAAGCTCTGACCTATGGCGTGGAACGTCCGATCGCTGCCATCGAAAACCTTTGTGCAACGACTTTAAGAAACATCATCGGTTCAATGACGCTCGATGAAACACTGACGTCAAGAGAAAAGATCAACAACGAGACGATCAAGGTCCTGGATGAAGCCACCAACAAGTGGGGCATCGATATCACCCGTGTGGAAGTGCAGAACATCACGCCGCCGAAATCCATTCAGGAAGCCATGGAGAAGCAGATGAAGGCCGAACGTGAAAAGCGTGCCGTCATCTTGACTGCCGAAGGTGAAAAACAATCCGCCATCACCAGAGCCGAAGGTGAAAAGGAATCTGCCATCTTAAGAGCCGATGCGGTCAGAGAAGAGCGCATCCGTACCGCCCAGGGTGAAGCGGAAGCCATACGCGCTGTTGCGGAAGCCCAGGCCAAGGCCATTGAAATGGTCAACCAGGCTGCTCCTAGCAAGGCGTACCTGTCGATCCGTTCCATGGAAGCGGCGGAAAAGATGGCCAATGGCCAGTCGACCAAGATCATCGTTCCTTCCAATCTGCAGGATGTCACGACACTGGCAACCCTGTTCAAGGAAAGCGAATAAGGTCGTTTAAGAAAAAAACAATTACTATGGCAGGGACGGTCTTCCGTCCCTGTTTCTAAGCGGACTCAAGCGCCCTTGAGCAATATTGAATTTTGGCTTGAGACAATATAAAATTATGTATATCGTTTGAAAAAATGAACGGTGAAACGGAGGCAGAATGAACGCTGTATGTGGAAATGCATATGCCGTAAAAGGCTTTCTTCAGCTGAGCCTTGCGCTGAGTGGTCAAAAATTTTTTTCTGCCGATAAGTTGCCGTTTTTTCTTTGCCCGGAGGCAAAGAAATGAAGCTGAGAACCTATCTGATCACTGCCGCCATTGCGCTTATCCTGGCGGTCTGCGGCTGGTTCATCGATCCCAAGATCTCCTATGGACTTCTTTTGTCGGCATGCAGCTCTTTGGTGAACATATTGCTGCTGACAATATCGATGAAATCGGCGATCGGAACGGAAACCGTAAATTACGCCGCACTGATGACCGGCAATATCCTGCGTTTCGGGATCCTGCTGGCGGTGATCTTTGTGGCTGTTAAGAATCCGCAGTACTTCAACATGATCGGCGTGGCTGTCGGATTTACATTATTTTTTATCGCATTGCTGATCGATGCGTTAAGCAGAAAGAGGAGGAAAACGGTATGAAACTACAGACAACGGTCTTTACCGTAGCGATCGTGACGATCTTCATGGCTGCCGTTCTTTTCTATATCAATAAGAAACTGAAGGAGTTTGATCCCTTGAGTGAACCAAAGGGCATCGTCCTTCTGGTCATCATGTATGCGGAAATGATCGACAACATGGTCAAAGGAAAGACCAACGAGCGGGTCGCCCGTTATCTGACTCCCTACATCATGACGGTGGCTGCCTACATCTTCCTGTGCAACATTTCAGGTCTCTTCGCCCTGGAGACACCGACGTCCAATCTGTCGGTCACCCTGGTGCTGGCGGCTGTGACCTGCATCCTGATCGAAGTCTATTCGGCAAAGGAAAGAGGCACCAAGGGCTACATCAAATCCTGGTTTGAACCGTTTGCCCCGTTTGTCATTCTGAATGTCATGTCGAAGTTCTCGACCCTGTTGTCGCTCTCGCTTCGTCTGTTCGGCAACATCCTTTCCGGCGGTATCTTAATGTCGGTCATCTACCAGATGCTGGGTTCGATCTCCAAGATGATTCCGCTGATCGGCAAGTTCAATATCTTCGGGGTGGTCATTGCCCCGGTCCTGCATTTCTACTTTGACTTATTCTCAGGTGTCATGCAGGCATTCATCTTTATCACGTTAACGATCTCATTCATAGGCAAGGAATTGCCTAATAAATAAAGTACGAGGAGGAAAAATTATGGAAAAAGCGTTAATGGCATTTGCAGCAGCACTTTGTGTTTGCGGCGGTTGTGTCACAGGTATCATGGAAGGCAAGGTTGCTGTCCAGGCTGTCGAGTCGATCGGCAAGAACCCGGATGCGGCCGATAAGATCCAGTCTATGGCTATCGTCGGTGCTGCGATTTCCGAAACATGTGCTATTTACTGTCTGCTTGTCGCTTTCCTGATTATCTTTATCTTAGGAGCATAAGATGAATATCGTAGATATTCTGGAACTCCTTGTCCCGGATGTCTGGACAGCCCTGACCCAGCTTTGTGCGACAGCACTGCTGTTTTTCCTGATGTACAAGCTGGCCTGGAAACCGGTCAAGAAGATCCTGGACGAAAGAAGCAAGTTTGAACAGCAGAAGCTTTCCGAAGCTGCCGCTCTCAAGGAAGAGAACGAAAAGATCCACGAACAGGCCAAGGATATCATTTCCGATGCCAACCGTTCGGCGGAAGCGATCGTCAAGGATGCCCGCGACGAGGGTCAGACCATCAAGAACGAGCTGATCGAAGAAGGGAAGAAGCAGTCTGCCCAGCTTCTGGAAAACGCAAGACACGACATGGAACTGCAGCGCACCAAGATGATGGAAGAGATGCGTTCCGAGATCGTCGATACCGCTATTACGGCTGCCGAAAAAGTCCTCGAAAGCAAGATCGATTCCGATGCCGAGAAACAGAGCATCAACTCTTTTGTCAAGGAAGTGATCAATAAATGAACGTCCGTATCAGTACTTATGCAAGAAGGCTGATGGAACTGGTCACGCAGGAAGATCTGATCGATGTCTGCTACAAGGATCTCAAAGAGATCAATGACGAGATCAACAGCGATGAGGAACTGCTGAAGTTCATCACCTCTGCCGACAAGAGCATTGATGAGAAAAAGGCCAGACTCCAGGAGATTTTTGAAAACGATCTGGATGAAGCCGTGCTTCATGCCTTTTTTCTTGTCGTCGAACAGATCCCGCGCAAACATATGGAAGCCGAACTCATCCATGAGTTCCTTTCTTACTATTACCGGACCAGGGGCATCGTTTTCGGCGCTGCCTATTCGGCCAGAAAAATTGCGGAAGGCGATCTGCTGATCCTGGAAGATGCCTTCTCCAAAAAGCTTGCACAGCGGATCAAACTGGAAAACAAGGTGGATCCGTCTTTGCTTGGCGGCGTCAAGGTCATCATCAACGATACGGTCTGGGACGGCACCTACCGTTCCAAGATCAACGATCTGCGGAGTGCGCTTCTTAATGTTGAACTCGACGAGAATTCTTCCGATCTGGGTCTTGACCTGGAAAACGAAGTCAAAGAATACAAGCTCGATCCGATCCGGACTGATTCCAATCAGACGACCGGTTATGTCACTTCGATCGCCGATGGTGTTGCCAACATCAGCGGCATCTATCAGGCGATGGCCGGTGAGCTGCTCAATATCGGCGAAACCAAGGCCATGGTCATGGACTTGGAAGAAGACAATATCGCTGCCGTTCTTTTGGGCAACGACAAGGATATCGTCAAAGGTACCCAGGTTTCTTCGACCGGCAAGGTCGTGGAAGTTCCGGTCGGCGATGAACTGTTAGGAAGAGTTGTCGATGCCTTGGGCCGTCCGATCGACGGCAAGGGCGTTATCAAGACGACGGAAACCAGACAGATCGAAGTTGCTGCGCCGGGTGTTATCGACCGCAGCCCGGTCAACGAACCTTTACAGACCGGTATCAATATCATCGACTCGATGATCCCGATCGGCAAGGGTCAGCGTGAGCTGATCATCGGTGACCGCCAGACCGGCAAGACGGCGATCGCCATCGATACGATCATCAACCAGCGCGGCAGAAACGTGAAGTGTATCTATGTCGCCATCGGTCAGAAGAACTCGACGGTCGCCCAGATCATTGAAAAACTCAACAGCTACGGTTCCATGGCCTACACGACGGTCGTCGTGGCCGGTGCCAGCGAACTGGCTTCCTTACAGTACATTGCGCCATACTCAGGCTGTACGATCGGTGAATACTGGATGTCCAAAGGGGAAGACGTTCTGATCATTTACGACGATCTTTCCAAACATGCGGTCGCTTACCGTACCCTGTCCTTATTATTAAGGAGGCCTCCGGGAAGAGAAGCCTTCCCTGGTGATGTCTTCTACCTGCATTCAAGACTGCTGGAAAGAAGCGGCAAGCTTTCAAAGCGTCTGGGTGAAGGAAGCTTAACCGCGCTTCCGATCATCGAAACGCAGGCGGGTGATATCTCCGCTTACATTCCGACAAACGTCATTTCCATCACGGACGGACAGATCTTCCTTCAGACGGAAATGTTCAACTCCGGCATTCGTCCGGCCATCGATTACGGTCTTTCCGTATCGCGTGTCGGTTCGTCTGCCCAGATCAAGGCAATGAAGAAAGCCTCTTCCTCTTTGAAACTGGATCTTTCCCAGTATCAGGAAGTGCTGGATTTTGCCCAGTTTGGTTCTGACCTGGATCCTTCGACCAGAGCCCGTATCAATCACGGTTCCCATCTGGTGGAAATGTTGAAACAGCCGCAGTACGCGCCAATGTCCACTGCCGATCAGATCATCCTCTTGCTGGCCGGGAAGCTCAATCTCCTCGATGAGATCCCGCTCAATGAGATCAAGGAATATGAAGAAGAGCTGCTGAAAGAAATGAACAGTGTACACCGCGATCTGATGGAAGAGATCGAAACCAAAAAAGACATCGACGAGGAGCTGATGGAAAAGCTCACGTCGACGATAACGGTATTTACAACGAGATTTAAATTAATTGAATAAACTATGGCCGGACAGATCAGTGCAATCAAGAAGAGACTGCAGACCGTCAATTCGACGCGAAAACTGACCAATGCTACAGAGCTTGTGGCGACGGTAAAACTGCAGAAATACAACACGAAAACGCGTCTCAACGAGGAATATTCCAAAAACCTCAGGCGTTTTATTATGCTTGCGCTGAAAGGAAAGGGACCGGAAGTGGAGGACAATCCTTATCTGGTCTCCCACGACATTCAAAATCCTCTTTACATCGTCATTACTTCCAATTCAGGTTTATGCGGAAGCTACAACCTGGAAGTGCTGAAGTTTGTCGAGGAACATGTCTCCAAGGACGTACCGATCTTTGCGATCGGAACGATCGGCTATAACTGGCTGATGAAGAACGACTACCTGGTCGTCAAACGCTACGACGAACTGGAAGATCTGCAGCCAAGCATCTTGAACACGATGATCGACAACATCCTCACCCTGTATACGCAGTTTGAGATGAACGAGATCAATGTCGTCTACACCAAATACATCAATACGCTCACCTATGAGCCGACGCTGATGAAGCTTCTGCCTTTACAGATGGCAAATGAAGACGAAACAGACGAGACGCTCCTATTGGAACCAAGCCGCAACGAAGTGCTGGACGAGCTGATTCCGATGTATATCTCTTCTCAGATCTATGTTGCCTTCCTGGAGGCAAAGACTTCTGAGAATGCAGCCAGACGAAACGCAATGAATCAGGCAAACAAGAACGCAGACAAGCTGATCAATGAGCTTCAGCTTTATTACAACAAAGCCAGACAGGCAGCCATCACTCAGGAAATGAACGAGATCGTGGCTTCCTCAGGAAGAAAGGCAAGGGAAGAATCATGAACGAAAATATAGGAGAAGTCGTATCGGTCATCGGCCCGGTCGTCGATATGCGCTTTAATGACCGGCTGCCGAAACTCTATAACGCGATCATCATCCCTTTCAACGACCAGACGATCACCTGTGAAGTGGAACAGGATATCGGCGATGATAAAGTCAGATGCATCGCTCTTTCGCAAACCAACGGTCTCACCAGAGGCATGAAGGCGATCGATACCGGCAAGGCCATTCAGGTCCCGGTCGGTAAAGCGATTTTGGGAAGAATGTTCAATCTGCTCGGTCAGCCGATCGACGGTCTGGAAGAACTGCAGGGGGATGTGGAAAAAGACATCATTCACAAACCCGCTCCTTCTTTTGAGCAGCAGCAGACGAAAGTCGAGATCCTGGAAACCGGCATCAAAGTTGTCGACCTCCTGTGTCCTTACATCAAGGGCGGCAAGGTCGGCCTCTTCGGCGGTGCCGGTGTCGGTAAGACCGTCCTGATGCAGGAACTGATCCACTCGATCGCTGTCGAACATAACGGCCTTTCCGTCGTCGCCGGTGTCGGTGAACGTACCAGAGAAGGTAATGACCTCTATTATGAAATGAAGGAATCCGGTGTCCTGGAAAAGACGGTTCTGGTCTATGGCCAGATGAACGAATCGCCGGGTGCCAGAATGCGTGTTGCCTTGAGTGCTTTGACGATGGCGGAACATTTCCGTGATGTCGACAAGCAGGATGTCCTCTTATTCATCGATAATATCTTCCGTTTCTCACAGGCCGGTTCGGAAGTTTCGGCTCTGCTGGGACGTATGCCTTCCGCCGTCGGCTATCAGCCGACCCTGGCTACCGAAATGGGTGAATTACAGGAGAGGATCACTTCCACCAAGGATGGTTCCATCACTTCCGTACAGGCCATCTATGTGCCAGCCGATGACCTGACCGACCCTGCTCCGGCAACGGCCTTCACCCACCTGGATGCCAAGACGGTCCTTGACCGTAAGATCGCTTCGGCGGGTCTTTATCCGGCGGTCGATCCATTGCAGTCAACGTCCAGAGCCCTTGATCCGAATGTTGTCGGAAGAGAGCACTATGAGACAGCTCTGGAAGTAATAAAGATCTTGCAGAAGTATCATGATCTGCAGGACATCATCGCCATATTGGGTATCGATGAGCTTTCCGATGAGGATAAGGCCATCGTCAACCGGGCGAGAAGGATCCGTAACTTCCTGTCGCAGCCGTTTGCGGTTGCCGAGAAGTTCTCGGGTATCGAAGGCAAGTTTGTCAGGATCGAAGATTCGATCCGTTCCTTCAAGGCCATCCTGTCGGGTGAATACGACGCCTATCCGGAAGAAGCCTTCATCTACTGCGGCACCATCGAAGATGTCGTTGCCAAGGCAAAGAAGGATCAATAATGAAATTCAAGACCGATCTGATCACCTATGAAGGGATCTATCGCACCATTGAAACGGAGAAGCTGAATCTGCCGACTTCGGAAGGAAGAAGGACGATCCTGGCCAATCACATGCCGCTCATGATGCCTTTGCAGGTAGGGGTCATCGAAACTATGGAAAACGGGGAGCTGAAGCATTATGCGATCAACGGCGGTGTCCTGTATTTCAAGGACAATATCGCCGAGATCGTTGCCGATTCGATCCTGGATGTTGCGGAGATCGATATCGATGCGGCATTAAAGGAAAAGGCCAAGGAAGAAGAAAAACTGGCCAATGCCAGAAGAGAAAACGAGCGGATACGTGCTTTGAACCGTCTGGAGGTTGCCGACAACCTCATCCGGGCAAAAGAAAGATATCTGGACAAGAAGAACTGAAACGGTGTGGCGACATGCCGTTTTTTCTTGAAAAAAATGGT
>CADAHV010000030.1:13442-24314 GCA_902787775.1 uncultured Erysipelotrichaceae bacterium
GTCTGATGATCACGAATATCGTCCTTGTTGTTTCTCTGGTGATCCTGCTTTGTGTCATCACCGAGAAATTCTCATATAAGATCGGCGTTCCGGCTCTGATCTTTTTCATGTTTATCGGCATGCTGTTTGGTTCGGACGGCTTGATGAAGATCGAATATGAAAATTTCAAACAGGCTGAGATGATCTGTTCGATTGCCTTGATCTTCATCATGTTCAATGGCGGTTTCAATACCAACTGGAAACATGCCAGACCCTATGTGGGCAAAGCGATCATGTTGTCATCGGTCGGCGTCTTTCTGACAGCGATGATCACCATGGTCTGCTGTCACTACCTTTTAAAGCTTTCATTCCAGGAAAGCTTTCTCTTGTCGGCAGTACTGGCCTCCACCGATGCGGCCAGCGTCTTCTCGATCTTAAAATCCAACAACCTTGATCTCAAGGACGGCACGTCTTCCATACTGGAAGTGGAATCGGGAAGCAACGACCCGATGGCTTATCTGCTTACGATCACCGCCATCTCGATCATGTCGTCCGGCAAGATGGGCAATCTGTTTCTGACTATCACGGCCCAGCTGGTCGTCGGTTTAGGCATGGGCCTGGCTTTTGCCTACATCAGCAAGTACACTCTTTCCAAAAAGAACATCATTGCCGATGGCCTCGATGTCATCTTCATCCTGGCGGCGGTCATGTTATGTTACGGTGTTTCCGATCGGCTTGGCGGCAATGCCTACCTCTCGGTCTATCTGATGGGTTTACTGTTAGGCAATACCCGAATGAATTCCAAGCGGCCGATCATTGCCTTTTTCAACGAACTGACTTCTTTACTACAGATCCTGATCTTCTTTATCATCGGTCTCTTAAGTTTCCCGCACTCGATGCCCAAGACGATGCCTTTGGCATTTGCAGTCGTCGCCATACTGACTTTCGTGGCCCGTCCTTTGATGACGATCGTCCTCTTGATGCCTTTGAAGTGTTCTTTGCGTCAGTGTCTTCTGATTGCCTGGGCGGGTTTACGAGGCGCTTCTTCGATCGTTTTTGCCATCGTTGCCGTTTCTTCCGGCATTCATTTGAGTTTTGATATCTTCCACGTGGTCTTTTTGGTTTCCTTATTCTCGATCGCCATACAGGGAGCACTGTTGCCAACCATGTCCAAGAAACTGGATATGATCGAAAAGAATGCCAACATCATGAAGACCTTCAACGATTACGAAGAAAGCATCGACTTCCAGTTTGCCAAGCTCCATATTGAAAAGGACAACGAGTGGGTCGGCAAGCGTATCGACAAGATTGATGTGCCATTGGGTTCGCAAGCCATCATGATCCGCCGCAATGGCAAATCATTGGCGGCCAGAGGCAAGAGCCTGATCAAGGCAAATGATGATCTGATCTTAAACGTACCAGCCTATTATCCTTCCGGCACCGAAGAGGTTTCCGAGGTTTCGGTCTATAAGGGCCACAAGTGGGCGAATAAGACGGTGGCCGAGCTCAATCTGCCGGTCTCCCAGCTGATCATCATGGTGATACGAAACGGCAAAAAGTTCATCCCGAACGGCGATACGCTGATCAAGGAAGATGATGTCTTACTGATATTTAATGGTGAGGAACAAGAAAACGCACAGTGATGTGCGTTTTTACATGATATCGTTGATCAGATGAACGACCTCATCGATGATGGCGTTCAGGAAGGCCTCGCCTTTTTCGGCTGTTGCCAGGGAAGGATCGCCATAGCTGCCGACCGTGATGTATTCATCCCAGGAGACAGGACGATACTTGGCTTCCGGCGGTAAGGTCGGGAAGTCTTTTTCGGATTTGGACAGGTCGACCAGATCAGGCCGCACCGCCAGCATCATCGAAGTTTCCATCTCGCCGGCATGAACACAGTTGCAGGGGATCGGGGCTTCCAGATACTGTTTACACAGGTCCTTGTTGACGGACTGCTGGTAGTACCATACGTTGCGGTAGCCGTGGCTTGTGACCAGTTCTCTGGCCACATCCTTCATTGCCTGGGCGTTGCCGTTGTGGCCGGCCAGCAGGAGGATGTTTCTGGCGCCGAAGTTTTCCAAGGAGATGATGATCTCTTTAAATACGGCTTTTAAGGTGTCGTTGCTCAATGAGATCGAACCCGGAAAGTTCCTGGCGCTCCATACCTGTCCGTAATTGATATTGGGCATGACGATGGAGTCGGTCCTTTTGGCTGCTTCCATGGCCATGTAGTGTCCTAATACATTATCGGTATCCAGAGCCATATGATAACCATGCTGTTCACAGGATCCGGCAGTGACGATGACGCATTTTGCTTCTTTGATCCGTTCGGCAAATTCGAGTCTGGTCATATCGCCGGCATAGATTTTTTTCATAAATTGGTCCTCCAAATGTTATTTCTACCCTAAATATAGGGTTAAATGATAATAATGTCAAATAAATTATCGTAAAAATCATTATTTTATGATAATTTTATCATAAAACTATTGACTTTTATGTAAACGCATACAATAATTGAGGTATATTCAACGGAGGAACAATATATGCAATCATTTCTGTCTAGCATTTCTTCAAACTTGCTGACACAGCCTGCTTACATTATCGGCTTGCTGGTATTTGTAGGTATGGTCGCTCTGAAAAGACCTGTCTATGAAGCAGTCGCTTCCATGGTCAAGGCCGTAGTAGGCTACTTCATCTTAAGTATCGGTTCCGGCGGCTTCACATCGACATTCCGTCCGATCGTCAACGCTCTGGCTTCCAAGTTCAACATCACTGCTGCCCTGATTGATACATATACGCAGCAGGCTCAGATGAACGACCCGGTCGAAGGTTTCTTCGCATCTTATCCGGATGCCATGGGTTACATCATGATCGCCTTTGTCATCTCGATCATCGTCAACTTCATCCTGGTTGGCTTTGGCAAGTACACAAAGATCCGTACTTTATTCACAACCGGTCACATCATTCAGTCTTACTCCTTACTCTGGTTCTGGATGATCATCATCTTAAGACCGGAATCCTACAATATGCTTACAGCTGTTGTCTTAGGTATCTTCTGTGGTGTCTGGGCTTCTGTCGGTTCCAACTTCACGGTTGAAGCAACCCAGAAACTGACTGGTGGTGCCAACTTCGCTGTCGGTCACCAGGAAATGTTAGGTATCCTCTTAACTTCCAAGTTAGCTCCTAAACTCGGTAAAGAAGAAGACAACTTCGAAAACCTGAAGATGCCTGGATGGCTCTCCATCTTCTCCGACAACATCGTTTCCACTTCCTTGCTGATGCTCTTATTCATGGGTATCGTCATGCTGATCATCGGTCCTGAAACCATGTCACAGTTTGATGCCAGCTACAATACCAAAACCTGGTATGCACTCTACATCTTCAAGACCTGCTTGCACTTCGCTGTCTACATGAACATCTTACTGTCCGGTGTCAGACTCTTCGTCGGTGAACTGACCAAGGCCTTCAGAGGCTTCTCTGATAAGCTCTTAAAGGGTTCTATGCCGGCTGTCGACTGTGCCGTTACCTACAGCTTTGTTCCGGCTAACGTTCCGGTCTTAGGTTTCGCTTTAGGTTTCATCGGTGAACTGGTCGGTATCGGTCTCTTGCTGGTCTTCAAGGCTCCGATCCTTCTGCTTCCTGCCTTCATCCCTCTGTTCTTCGACAACGCTACCTTAGCTTGTTTCGCAAACAGATACGGTGGCAGAAGAGCTGCGGTCATCCTTCCGTTACTCAACGGTTTATTCCAGGTTGCTGTTTCTGAACTGATGCTGCTCTTCTTCCAGAACAACGGATTCAATCTCCAGGCCTGGGGTGCATTCTTCGATAACAACTCTCTGTTACCGGCTCTCTTACTGGGCGTCAAGGCCATCGGTCCGGTTCCTTGGATGCTGATCCTGAGTGTTGCCTTACTCGGTGCTGCACAGTTATACTACAAGAAGAACCAGGAACATTACTGGGATCACGTAGACGAATTAGAAGATTAATTCAAGAATTGGAGGAAAAAAGATTATGCTTAAAGTTTTAGTTGCCTGCGGTAATGGTATGGGCACAAGTATGTTGATCAAGAACAAAGCCGAAAAGACTTTCAAAAAGATCGGTCTGGAAGCAACATTCGATCATTCCGGTCTCGATGAGGCTGCAGCTGCAGCTGCACAATATGATCTGGTATTTACCCCGATGAATCTGGTAAACCAGTTCCATCTGCCGAAGAGCTGTGCAACTAAAGTTATCGGCATGGTCAACGTTCTTTCCGAACAGGAAATGATCGAAAAACTCCGCGCAAACGGATTTATCGAATAAGTTCTTTTCCCTCGGTATCCGTCGTTTTCGCGCCTGACATTTCTTAACGAAAATCTCTCTGATCCCCTTCAGAGAGAAGACAGATACAACATGGAATAGATACATTGAAAGGCGGCGTTCTTCGCTGCCTTTCTTTCTTTCGGGAATGGTACAAAATGAAGTACCCGATTAAAATAATTCGAAAAAATAATACTTAACCTATAAAATAGATATTGGATGAAGAGTTCAAAAGAAGAAGTTCAGAATCGCAGAGATAAGGTACTGGATTACATCGTCAGCAAGGAGACTACCAGCATTGACGAACTGTCCATGTATTTTTCGGTGTCTTCGATCACCATTCGCAGAGACATTGAAGAACTGCGCAACAACGACATGGTCGACATGCGAAACGGCATCGTCACCATCAATCCGCGCTACAAAAGACATCTGAAGGATAACCATCACGCAGCGGAGAGAAGACAGATCCAGATGAAGGCCGCCAAATTCATTGAGGACGGCGATGTCATCTTCATCAATACCAGCTATACCGCTCTGGGAATCCTGGAATACATCGAAGACAAGAACTGCACAGTGGTAACCAACAATACCCATATCCTGGATCTCAATCTGGGTCCCAACATCATCCCGATCCTGGCCGGCGGCGAGATCCGTCAGCCGCGGTCTTCTTTATCCGGTGAGTTTACGATGGATGTGCTGCGCAAGGTCCATGCGACGAAGTGCTTTATCGGTGTTGACGGCATTTCGCTGTCGGGCGGTTCCTATATCGGCGGCGGCGGCGATCTGACCTGTGCGGTGCACCATGAAGCAATCATCAACGGTGTCATGTTAAACAGCTGCATGGGCAAGAAGTATGTCGTCGTGACCAGCGAGCGTCTCAATCGGACAGACCGTTTCTCATGCGGCAATCTGAGCATGATCGATGCGATCATCACCGATCATACGGTTGATTCCTTCGCCTTGACGGAATTAAAAAATCAGGGCGTTGAAGTCATCATCGCATAAACATTCGGGATCTTAGATCCCTTTTTCTTTTGTCTGTACAACAATGAGTTTTCTGATATAGAATACAGCCATGAAGTATTTCTTTTTTGATGTCGACGGCACACTGACCAATATCAAAACCGGCGAGTTCATACAGAGCGGACTGGATACGATAAAAAAGCTGGAAGAAAAGGGCAACTTTGTGGCGATCGCCACCGGCAGGGCATATTACAAGACGATACCTGCCGCCAGAAAAGCCGGTATCCACAACTTCGTCGCCAACGGCGGTGCTGCTTTGATCATCAACGATAAACTGATCAGGAATGCGCCTTTGGATAAAGAAAAGGCTTTGAAGATCATCCACGAAGTCGATGCGCTGGGTTATGGCATACTGGTGGCCAACAGCGACAGCATTGATGTGCTCATGAAGGACCACCGTTTTCTGGAACAGGCCGGAGAGAGAAAAGAGCCGACCAACTACATCTATCAGCCGGATCTGAAATTTGAAGACATCGATGAGATCTACAAGTTCTACATCTCCATGAAAAAGGCCGATGAAGCAAAGATCAAAAACATCGATCTTTTAGGCCACATCCGCATGGGCGACGATTATTTCTGGTATCAGCACGATCAGAAGGAAAAGGGGATCATCGACATGGTGGAATATCTTGGCGGCGACATCAAAGACGTCGTTGTCTTCGGCGACGGGGAAAACGACATGGTGATGTTTAAGAAGGAATGGACATCCATCGCCATGGGCAACGGTTATCCGGAATTATTGAAGATGGCGGACTATGTCACCGATGCTTCGGAAAACGACGGAATCATGAACGCCTGCAGGCACTTTGGCTGGATCGATTGATGTTTGGAGTATAATAGAGGTATGCAGGCGTGGTTCAATGGTAGAACCCGACCTTCCCAAGGTTGTGACGCGGGTTCGATTCCCGTCGCCTGCTCCATCTTGAATTAGGAAACGCCTCTTTACCGAGGTGTTTTTTCTTTTTTAAAATGTGCGTATTTTTATGCTGCTATTTGATAATTGAAGTTAATTGATTTAAATCGATGTTATTTGATCTCTGTGAGAAGATTTTTCCAGTTTTTCAACCAATTCAATATCTGTTCTTTGGAAAAGCTGCATATAGACCTTCGATGTCATTGACACATCCGAATGGCCAAGCCTTCTTGATACAGCAACAACATTCACACCATCATTGATAAGATTTGCAGCATGAGAATTCCTGATAATCCCACACAGCGTATTCTTTGTTCTTCTCCCTAGTTCTTTCGTCAAAAGTTTTTTAACGAAAAAATGACTTGAGAAGGATTACTTATTAAACCGAAAAACTTCTGCGCGTGTTTAAAATGGCTTAAAGGATATAATTATTTAGAGGAGATTATACAATGGGAGGAAGGTACATATGGACCTGCTGGAACAATTTACCGATGAGCTGCATCAATGGTCGCTGAACGGGAAAGAACCTGTATCGGCTTCCATTGATCTGCGGTATATGCTGGATCTTCAGGAAACACGCCTGAAAGATCAGGGCGTGAAAAGAGAAGAAGAGTTCGTCCATGTGAAGGATGAGATCCGGGGAAGTCTGCCCCGCAGCGGCAATGGATATACATCCAGAATCATCTACCGGGAAGCCAGGCAGAATCTGACATACCGCAGAGGAGAAAAGATGATGCGGAAATACAGCCGTCCGGTTGATCTGTATGTGTCATTCCTGGACAAGGAGGACAATTCTCCCGATACCTGTACCTGTCCCAACTGCGGACATACGATGACTGCGGAAGAAGCACGTGACGGATGTCCTTACTGCGGAACGCATTTTGAAATGGAAGAAGTGTACCCGTGTGCGGTTTCCTATTATACCGTTCCCGGCATTGTAGAGCGGGGAACATTGATGGATAACCTCAAAAGGGAACTGATCATCGTGGGTGTGCTCTGCGGCAGCGTGCTTGCGGTCATCTGCTTCTTTGTCTGGAATGATATGATGCTGATCTTCAGAATCCTTGCGGCATTGTTTATGGGGATGTTCTATGGCGGTGTGTTTGCCTTCTGCTGGTATATGATCCGCAGTCTGATCCTTGCCGGGAAGCTATTTTTTGAGGCGGGAAGATCATTTTCCATGCTGAAAGGAATCAACAGCAGGAAGAAGATGACGGAGTTCATGAAGGCATATGAGCCTGAATTCTCCTATGAAGCGTTTGAAGGCAGAATTCTGGCATTGCTGAGATCAGCTGCCTTCGAGAAAGACAGGGAATCCCTTGCGGTATGGGAAGGGGACGATGATCTTTCCGGTCTGAATACAGTGATTGACATGCAGTATCGGGGAGCACTTTATATCCGCAGATGTGAAAATACAGGGGATATCCTGCGGGTGGAAGGAACAGCATTCCTGACGGATACCTATGCAGGAAGACGCGTCAGGGAAAAAGATGAACAGTTCCGGTTCTGTGTGGAAAAGGAAGTCACGGCGGAATATAATCCGGCCTTCACATTCCTGCGGGTAAGGTGTGATGGATGCGGCGGAAGCTTTGATGCGGTACATCTGAGAAACTGCCCGTATTGCGGCAGGAAATACGAATTGAAGAAAAAGGACTGGGTGCTGACCGGCCTGAAACGCAGATAATGAAAAACAGAAGTCGCGTCCATAGTGATACCTTCCCTGTCAAGTAGACAGAGGAAAGAACACATCTGTTGATATAATAGTTTGCAAAGAAAACAATGTTTAAAAAGATCTGGCTGATATTTATTAATACCTTTACTATCTCACTGACGGCCAATTCCGGTTATGCGATGATTGGCGTCTTTAAGAACCGTTTCGTCGACAAGTACGGCTGGTTTTCGAAAGAAGAAATGGACGATTACATCGCCCTGGCGCAAAGCTGCCCGGGCCCGATCGCCTGTTCTTCTTCGACGATTTTCGGCTACCGGCTTTGCGGTATCCCCGGCGCTTTGGCGGCGGTTTTCGGTGTCATCCTGCCGCCGTTTATCATGATGATTCTGGTCACTTTCTTTTACACCTTCATTTCGACCAATCCGTATGTGCGTCTGTTTATCGGTGGCATGCAGATGGGAGTGTGTGCGATGTTGCTGGATGTCGTGCTTGGCTTATTTAATGGTGTCAGAAAGATGAATAATATCTTTTATTACATCATGGTCGTCCTGTGTTTTCTGGTTGTTTGCTTAAGCAAGCTTTCCGTCTTCTATCTGGCTTTGTTATGTATTGCCGTGGCAATAGTTAAGACGCTTATGATCAAAATAAAGGTGGAAGAGGGCTTATGATCAGTCTATTGGATATCTTTTTAAATTTTCTTAAGATCGGCCTCTTTGCCTTCGGCGGTGCCTATGCTGCCATTCCTTTGATTGAGGAACAGATGGTTACCAATACCGGCTGGATGACCTTTGAAGAGTTTTCGGATCTGGTGGCGATCGATGAACTCACCCCCGGGCCGATCATCGTCAACTCATCTACTTTTATCGGCATGAAGCTGGCCGGCCTTCCCGGTGCAATCACCGCAACGATTGCCTGCATGATTCCGGGGATCCTGATTGCCTTAAGTCTAGTGCGTCTCTACCAGAAATACAGATCGATTCCGGTAATCAACGAGATGATCAGGGTCTTAAGATGTATGTCGGTCGCACTCATTTTTTCAGTCCTGATCAGGATGTTTCTGGCGGCCGTCTTTCCTGCGGGCTATGTCGCAATAAAGGACATCAACCTCATAAGTGTGGTTTTGATCGTATGCAGTTTTATATTGCTGAACCGGTATAAGCTGAATCCTTTGTTTGTCATGTTGGGATGCGGTTGCATCAATCTCTTATTCTCTTTGATCAAGTAAAAAAGGCCTTCGTGGCCATTTAGTTTACAGGTTTTTGTCTGATCTGGTTGGCGATCTTCAGCTTATAGGAATCGTCTTTGCCGTAATCGTAAAACAGTGAATTGTAGGAACAGATGTTTCTGAAGGATTCTCTTTCCTCTTCCGAGAGGAGATCCTGATTTTTCCCGTTTTCGAAAATGGCTTCGATGTTTTCTTCTGTACTGCCACTTAGGGTACCGAGACTGTTCTGGTCATGGTCGATGTAGTGAAGGATGACTTCATCAAAAGGTTCATCCGAAAGTGGGACATCGAATTCCTTATAGAATTGGGTAATGATGTCCGGATTGATGCGGGCTGTACCTTTTCTTTTCCGGTTGGCTTTTAAACAGTTTTCATATTTGCGCAAGACAAAGACGCAGACGATCTTTGCGCCGGAACCGTTTAAGGCGTTGAAGATTTTTTTCCTGTAGATCGAATAGGTGTTCGTCGCGTCCAGAACGATGTCGTTACCCTCATCGAGCTCTTCCCTGATCTTCTGATACATCAGATCAAACAGATCATTATTCTGTTTGGCGTTTTCCGCATTCAGATGCATCTGCAGGCGGAAAGAATCGCTGGAATAGATTTCCGCGTTTTCTCTTCTGGCCAATTGAAGTGCCGTATACGATTTGCCGCTTCCGGGTAATCCCAGCATTACATAAAGTGTTGCCATATATACCTATTATAATCAACAAAGTATGGAAATCAGATCATGAACGTATTGGGTTTGTAAGGTTTGTTTGATGTGACTATAATAGAGCCATGGAAATTGTGTTTATTCGACATGGGGATCCGAATTATGAACTGGATGCCCTGACTGAAAAGGGAATCCTTGAGGCGAAAGCCCTGATACCGCGCGTTGAAAAGATGAATGCGGACTACTATTATGTCTCTCCTCTAGGAAGAGCGAGACAGACGGCCCAGATCGCCATAGAAAGAATTGATAAGGAAGCAAAGGTCTTGGATTGGCTTCGGGAATTTCCGGCCGTAGTGAAACATATCTGTGAACCGGACCCGGGACCGCAGTGTTGGGACTGGATGCCTTCCGATTGGGCGAAGGAGCCTTCCTTCTATGATATCGATCACTTCTATGACCATCCGGTCATGAAGAATGGTCATGTCAAAGAGATTTATGAGGATGTAATAAATCACTTTGATGCCTTGCTGAAAAAGCACGGCTATGCCAAAAACGGCAAGACCTTTGATGTGCTGAAAGCGAATCACGACACACTGTGTTTCTTCTGCCATTTCGGTATCGAGTGCGTCTTATTATCCTATCTGATCAATGTCTCGCCGATGATCCTGTGGCATGGCTTTGTCGCTTCGACTTCTTCGGTGACGATCGTCAATACGGAAGAGCGGCAGAAGGGTATTGCCAGTTTCCGCATCAGTCACTTCGGTGATACGTCGCATCTGGATGCATCCGGTTTGGAACCTTCTTTCAGTGCAAGGTTCTGCGAGTGCTACAGCGACGATACCAGACATTAAGTATTATTCTGTTTCCTGTATAGAGGGCTCCTTGTGGGAGCTCTTTTTGTTTTGATGATATTTTCGCTGGGCAAGGTAATAGAAGTGCTCAAGATCACTGGCCAAAGACTGGGGTTCCAGGACCAGGGCGTTGGAGCCGAAGCGCGAGAAGTATAGAAAAGCCTGGTTGGAAGAACAGTCAAAGGTGTAGATGTCACCTTCGATCTTGATGGCATTGGGTCTGTGTAAATAGAAAGATTTGTATTGTTTCTT
>CADAHV010000031.1:0-15466 GCA_902787775.1 uncultured Erysipelotrichaceae bacterium
AAGTACGAAGAATTCTTACAATATATTAAGGAACATGACTTTGAGATCAGTGAAGTTTCCAAGGATGTGATTGCCCTGGATCAGAATGAGTATACCAATGTTCTTCTGGAGGAGCTCAATGAGCTCAAGCCCTTTGGCCAGGGCTTTGAAGAACCGCTGTTTGCGATTAAGGACTGCAATTACTCCAAACGCTTCTTAATTTCCGCTTCTTATCCCAAGTTTGTCTTGAGTGAAGATCTGGAGGCAATCAGCTTCAACACGGCACATGCCGCCAGGAAGTTTACCACGATGATCGGCCATGTCAAAAAGGACAATTATCATCCCGGCAAACTTTCCTTCGTAATTGAAGATTTGATCTAGTTTTACTATAATTTATTTGTGTTTAGGGAGGTACTTATGAACTTAAAGGATTACGTTGCGTCAATACCTGATTTCCCGCAGGAAGGGATCTTATTCAGAGACATCACGCCGCTGATGGCGGATGGTGAAGCGTTCCATTACGCATGTGAAGAATTGATCGATTACGCAAAGAAAGTCGGTGCGCAGGTTGTAGCCGGCCCGGAATCAAGAGGATTTATCTTCGGCTGTCCGGTTGCACACGAAATGAAGATCGGTTTTGTTCCGGTCAGAAAGCCTAACAAGCTGCCAAGAAAGACAATCTCCTATAAATACGATCTGGAATACGGATCAAACGAGCTGCATATGCATGCCGATGCGATCAAGCCGGGACAGAAGGTTCTGATCATCGATGACCTGCTGGCAACCGGTGGTACGGTTGAAGCGACAGCCAAGATGATCGAAGAACTCGGCGGTGAAGTTGTCGGCTGTGCCTTCTTGATTGAACTGGAAGGACTCGGCGGCAGAGAAAAATTAGACAAATACGATGTCTTCACTCTGATGAAGTATTAAGGAAGACCGGAGCGAAGCTTCGGTTTTTAGATTTATGATCATATGAAAGACCAGACCAGAACAAAAGAAGACCTCTATGAGCAGATCAATACCTACATCAAAAACGAGGAATCGATTGCCCTCATAGACAAGGCATACAACTATGCCTACGAAAAGCACAAAGACCAGAAACGGCGCTCCGGCGAGCCGTATTTTGTGCATTGTCTCAACGTGGCTTATGAGCTGGCAAAACTCAAGACCGATCCATATACGATCTCGGCCGGTCTTTTGCATGACGTCATCGAAGACTGCAACGTCTCCAAAGAAGAATTCATCGAAGAATTCGGTGAAGAGATCTACGAGATGGTTGAAGCGGTCACCAAGATCTCCAATCTGAAATTTACCGACGAGAAAGAGTATCAGGCGGTCAACCACCGCAAGATCCTGATCGCCATGGCAAAGGACGTCCGTGTCATTCTGGTCAAACTGGTCGACCGTCTGCACAATATGCGTACACTGCAATACCTGCCGCCGGAGAAGCAGAAGCGGATCGCCCGCGAGACCCTTGATGTCTATGCACCGATCGCTCACCGTTTAGGTATTGCCGAGATCAAGAACGAACTGGAAGACCTCTCGTTCTATTATCTGGACAACGAGAAGTATCACGAGATCGCCAAACTGGTCGAATCCAAGAAATCGGAGAGAGATCAGCAGATTGATCTGATGATCGAAGATATTTCGATCGTCTTAAAGATGCACAATATCCCATTCAGAATTTTCGGACGTTCCAAGCATCTTTACTCCATCAATAAAAAGATGGTCACCAAAAACAAGCGGTTCGATGAGATCCTGGACCTTCTGGCGATCCGCATCGTCACGGAAACCGAGACCAACTGTTATGAGATCTTAGGTTATATCCATGCCGTCTATCGTCCGATCCCGGGCAGGCTCAAGGATTACATCGCCATGCCGAAGATGAACATGTATCAGTCCTTGCATACCACCATTGTCGGTCCGGATGGCAGAATCTATGAAGTTCAGATCCGTACGGAAGAGATGGATGAAATCGCCGAACGAGGCATTGCCGCTCACTGGTCCTACAAGGAAGGCAAGACCCGTTCCCAGAAGAAACTGATCGAAGAACTCAACTGGCTCAAGGCATTTGAAGAGAACACCGATGCCGATGCCAAGGAATACATGAACGATATCACACATGATATCTTCAACGCGAACATCTACTGCATGACCCCGCGCGGCCGTATCATTGACCTGGCGGCCGGGGCAACGCCGATCGACTTTGCCTACCGTATCCATACGGAAGTCGGCAACCAGACCGTTGGCGCCTTGGTCAACGGCATCCTGGTGCCTTTGAATACACCGTTAAAGACCGGTGATGTCGTAGAACTTCGTACCAACAAGAATTCCTCGCCTTCGGAAGACTGGCTGAAGTTCGTCAAGACCAACCACGCCAGAAACAAGATCAAGGCGTATTTCCTGAAGAAGGAACTGGAAGATAAGGAAGAGCTTATCAAGCTTGGTGAGACGATGCTGAAGGATGAACTGAAGAAGCACAATCTGGACATCGATGAATTCTTCGATGCCAAGAAGCTTGATAAGGTTGCCAGTTCCTTCCAGCAGTCCACAGCCAACGATCTGCTGTATGCCATCGGCTGCAAGTCAATGACGCCGATTGCTGTCGTTGAAAAGCTGACCAAGCTGGGCAAGAAAGAACTCGATCTGAATTATCTTGAGAAGATCACAAAGAAAAACTCGGAACGAAACAACTTCGTTTCCAAGACCGGCATCATGGTCAAGGGCGTCTCTTCGATGAAGATCGCCATCTCGCCATGTTGTTCACCGGTCTATGGCGATAAGATCGTCGGCTTCGTCTCCAAGGGACAGGGCATCAAGGTCCATCGGGCCGATTGTCCCAATATCGCCAACGAGCGCAGGCTGATCGATGTGGAATGGGATCCGCAGAAACCGGACATCCGCTATGAAGCATCCATCAAGATCTTCTCCAAGGACCGCTCTTATCTTTTGACCGATTTAGTCACTGTCGTTGCTCAATACAAGGCGAATCTGACGGCTGTCAATTCGCAAGCCAATGCGGAAGATCTTTCCGCGACGACCTCCATGTCCTTCATGGTTTCCGACCTTGAACATCTGGAAACCATCATGGCCAATCTGAGGAAAGTGGACAGCGTAATTTCGGTTGAAAGAGCTATTAAATAATGCTATGATTTGAAATATCAATAAGGAAAATTATTCCTGTATCCGCTTTAAAGCGAGAAGCGAAGGGTGCAAGGCTTCATCCGGATATTGGAGGGACACTTCCTTGATGCCTGTGAATAAGCAGGCCGTAACGCTGCGTTAAAGCTTAAAGGGCATATCTTACGATATGAACTAAGGTGGCACCGCGTTTTTAACGTCCTTAGAATGAGGACGTTTTTATTTTAAGGAGGAGGCAAAACATGTCATATCAGACGGTAAAGGGAACGTATGATCTTCTGCCGGACAGGATGGTGAAATTCAACATTTTATCCGATCTGTTCAGACAGTTTCTGAATCTCTATGGCTACGGCGAGATCAAGACACCGGTCTTCGAATACACCGGCGTATTCCAGAAAGAAAACGATACTTCCGATATGGTCACAAAGGAGATGTATACCTTTTCGCCGAACGGCAAGGATTCCCTGACTTTAAGGCCGGAAGGTACAGCCGGCGTCATCCGTTCCTTTGTCGAAAACAAAATGTACGGCAATAATGAACTGCCGATCAAATTAGGCTATATCGAGGAGATGTTCAGGCATGAACGTCCGCAGAAGGGCAGACAGAGACAGTTCACCCAGATGGGCATTGAATGTGTCGGTGACAAGGATCCTTTGATCGATGCGGAAGTCATCGCCTTGGGCTACTTCTACATCAAGACCCTCGGCTTACAGTCGGTGAAGGTATTGATCAATACCTTAGGCGATAACGAGTCACGTCTTCAGTACAAAAAGGATCTGATCGATTATTTTGCCCCGCATAAGGACGAACTGTGCTATGATTGCCAGACGCGTCTGGAGAAAAATCCGCTCAGGATTCTGGATTGCAAGATCGACAGAGATTCCGATTTAGTCAAGAACGCACCGAAGATGAAACTGACGGAGAATTCAGCCAAGTATTTCGAGGATGTCAAACATTATCTGGATGTCCTTGGCATTCCATATGAGATCGATGATCGTCTGGTCCGCGGTTTGGACTATTACACCGATACCGTCTTTGAAGTTGTCAGCACCAATGAGGCTTCAGGTTCGCAGGCAACGATCTTCGGCGGCGGCCGTTATGACAACCTGGTCAAGGAAATGGGCGGTCCGGAAATCTCCGGCATCGGCTTTGCGATCGGTGTCGAGAGACTTCTGATCCTGTGCGATGCGGAAGAGATCTTTGACATCAAGAATTCTCTGGACTGCTATGTCATCAACCTCAACGAGGATCCTGATTACGCCTTATCCATCGCAGAAGAGCTCAGAAACAACAGTTTCTCCTGCGAGATGAATTACTACAAGCGTTCCCTGAAGGCCCAGTTCAAGTCTTCGGAAAGAAAGAACGCCCGTTTCGTTCTGATCATCGGCGAAGATGAAGTCAAAGAAGGAACGATCACTTTGAAAGATACACTCACCAAGGCGCAGGAAAGCGTCAAACGTGATGAACTGACAGACAGATTAG
This sequence comes from uncultured Erysipelotrichaceae bacterium, assembly GCA_902787775.1. Classification (GTDB taxonomy): domain Bacteria; phylum Bacillota_I; class Bacilli_A; order Erysipelotrichales; family Erysipelotrichaceae; genus Colivicinus. The sequence continues at coordinate 4,603 of CADAHV010000031.1, forward strand.
ATCAGCTTATGGAGGATTATTATGAATAGAGATCATACCTGCGGAGAATTAAGAAAAAGCGATGCGGGCAAGCATGTAAAGCTTGCCGGCTGGGTTGCCAAGAGAAGGAACCTCGGTTCCATCGTCTTTATCGATCTGAGAGACCGTTACGGCATCACTCAGATCACCTTTGATGAGTCGCATTCCGACCTTGTCAAAGATGTCAGAAACGAATACGTCATTGAAGTGGAAGGTACAGTTTCCGTTAAGGAAAACCCGAACCCGAAACTTGCGACCGGCGAGATCGAAGTCGTAGCTGAGTCCTGCAAGGTGCTTTCCAGTGCCAAGACGACACCGATGATCATTGCCGATGAGACGGATGCTTTGGAAGATCTTCGTTTGAAGTACCGTTATCTGGATATCCGCCGCAATCCGATCAAGGATAAACTGATCTTGAGAGACAAGGTCACCACGATCGTCAGAAGAGTCCTTCATGAAGATGACTTCATTGAAGTGGAAACGCCGATCCTTTCCAAGTCCACACCGGAAGGTGCCAGAGACTACCTTGTCCCATCGAGATTATATAAGGGCCGTTTCTACGCCTTGCCGCAGTCTCCGCAGCAGTACAAGCAGCTGCTGATGATCGGCGGCATCGACCGTTATTTCCAGATCGCCAGATGTTTCCGTGATGAAGATCTGCGTGCCGACAGACAGCCGGAATTCACCCAGATCGATATCGAAATGTCTTTTGCCGATGAAGAAGATATCTTCAGCGAAGTTGAAAAGGTCATGAGAGCGGTCTTCAAAGAGACCAAGGGAATTGAAGATCTGAGCTTCCCGCGCATCAAATATGTCGATGCGATGGACAAGTACGGTTCCGATAAGCCGGATGTGCGTTTCGGCAATGAAATGTGCGATGTGACTTCTCTGTTTGAAAACAGCAGTTTTGCGGTCTTTGCCAATACGATCAAGGACGGCGGCATCATCAAGGCTTTGGTCTTCCACAATGCCTGTGACAAGCTTTCCAGAAAGAAATTCGATGAACTGACAGAGTTCGTCAAGATCTATAAAGCCAAGGCCATCGCTTATCTGAAATATGACAAGAATGAGTTTTCCGGTTCCGTCAACAACGCTCTGCCGGAAAATGAAAAGGAAGCCCTCAAGGACTTCTTAAAACTGGAAAACGGCGATGTCGTCATGATGATTGCCGACAAGAAGGCGATTGCCCAGGTTGCGTTAGGTGCTGTCCGTAAGAAAGTAGCGGAAGAACTCGGCCTGATCGACAAGAACAAATACGCATTTGCCTGGATCACCGAATTCCCGATGTACGAGTATTCGGAGGAAGAGGGACGTTATGTCAGCGCTCACCATCCGTTCACCGCACCAAGGGATGAGGATGTTGACAAGCTGATCGATGACAAGGCAAACTGTTATTCCCGTGCTTATGACCTGGTCTTAAACGGCTACGAGCTGCTTTCCGGTTCGGTCAGAATCCATAACTCAGAAATGCAGGCAAAGGTCTTTGATGCGCTTGGCCTGACCAAGGAACAGATCAAGAACAAGTTCGGTTTCTTTATTGAAGCCTTTGATTACGGTGCTCCGCCGCACTGCGGTGTCGGTATCGGCATTGAAAGACTGATCATGATCTTAAGCGGAACCGACAACATCAAGGATGTTGTGGCCTTCCCGAAGACGGCGACAGCTTACGATCTGATGGCTGATGCACCAAGCACTGTCGACCAGGATCAGCTCGATTTCCTGTCCTTACAGATACGTAAGGATTAGGGTACGGTTAGCCTTTACTAACCTCCAATTGCACATGATATAATGATTTTGTTTTAAAAGGAGGTTGTTATGCCAGTAAAAGTTGATCGTGATTTATGCATCGGCTGTGGCGCATGTACAGGCGTTTGCCCGACTGCTTCTCTTGAATTAGATGAAGAAGGCAAATCCAAATGTAACGAAGAAACTTGCATTGATTGCGGTGCTTGCGTTGCAACATGCCCGGTCTCAGCATTATCATTATAAAACCAAGTACCAAACTTGGTTTTTTTATGGCTTTTCATTACAATAATAGGGTATGAAAAAAGACTATAGATTACCCTCTTTAAATGACGCCAGAAAGAGAAATAAGGAAGTTTCCGAGAAACTCGATTTTTTTCTTGATCCTGCCTACATCGGTTTGGGAGATGGAAAGAAGTTTTATATCATAACACACGGCTGTCAGGCCAATCAGCGTGATTCGGAGACCATGGCCGGTCTTTTGAATGCGATGGGCTATACGATGTGCGATGATGAAAAACAGGCAGATGTCATCATCATCAACACCTGTGCAGTCAGACAGGGCGCGGAAGAGAAAGTGTTGGGCGAAGTCGGCGCATTGAAGCGTCTGAAGACTTTGAATCCCGATCTGATCATCGGCATCGGCGGCTGCATGGCTCAGGAAGAAGAAACGGTCAAGATCATCATGGAAAAGTACCGCCAGGTCGATATCGTTTTCGGCACTCACAACATTACGTCTTTGCCGAAACTGATCTATGAAGTTCTGACGACCAAGAAACGCAAGATCGAGGTCTTTTCCAAGATGGGCGAGATCATCGAGTCTGTTCCGGTCACCCGTTTCATGTCCCACAAAGCCTGGGTCAACATCATGTACGGCTGCGATAAGTTTTGTTCCTATTGCATCGTGCCTTATACCAGAGGCAAGGAACGTTCACGTTATAAGGAAGACATCATCTACGAGGTCGAAGAGCTTGTCAAACAGGGCTATAAGGAAGTCTGCCTTTTAGGCCAGAACGTCAACGCCTACGGCAAGGATCTGAAGATCGATTACACCTTCGGCAATCTTCTGGAAGATGTGGCTAAGACCGGCATCGCCAGGATCCGTTTCATGACTTCCCATCCGTGGGATTTTGATGACACGATGATTCAGGCCATCAAAAACAACAAGAACATCATGCCATACATCCATCTGCCGATCCAATCCGGCAATACGCAGATCTTAAAGAAGATGAACCGCCGTTATTCCAGAGAGGAATATCTGGCTTTATTTGATAAGCTGAAAGCAGAACTTCCGGGTTTTGCCTTTACGACGGATATCATTGTCGGTTTCCCGAATGAATCGGATGAAGCTTTTGAAGATACCTTGAGCGCGGTGAGACATTGCGAATACGACAATGCCTTTACCTTTATCTTTTCGCCAAGGGAAGGGACCCCGGCCGCATCGATGGAAGACAGTATCGACCGCAAGGTCAAGGAAGAAAGATTACAGAGGCTCAATGAGCTCGTTGCGCATTATGCCAACAAAAACAACCAGAAATTCAAGGATCAGGTTGTTGAAGTACTGGTCGATGGCCTGAGCAAGCGCAATTCCAATGTCTATTCCGGCTACACACCGGAGAATAAACTGGTCAATTTCACCGGAAACAACGTTAAGGTCGGTGATATTGTCAAAGTAAAGATCACACAGGTGATGTCCTTTTCTCTGAACGGAGAAATGGTCGAATAAAAGGGGAAGTGAGAGCATGAAGAATTGATTTCCTGAAAACTTATTGATCGCTTGAATAGGTTTTAATCGTTCTTAAAGCGAAGAAGGAGATCATTTCACATGCTTAAAATAAATCATCTTACCATAATGACGTTAAAAGGAAGAAAGCTCCTTGAGGACTTTTCTTTTGTATTGGAAAAAGGGGACAAGATCGCTTTAATCGGAGAAGAAGGGAATGGCAAATCGACGCTGCTGAAAATCATGGCCGGCATCGATGTGGATTCCTATGTGACCTTTTCGGGAAGCGTTGACTGCGATGAGCGGATCGGCTATCTGCCCCAGAAACTAAATGCGAAAGAGATGGAGAAAAGCGTCATCGACTACATCGATGAGGATCTGGACTACAATCACCTTTATACCCTGATCCCGTCGATCGACATCGATGTTTCTTTGATCGACGATCGGAAAATGAAGACGTTGTCCGGCGGCGAGAGAGTCAGGATCATGCTGCTGAAGATCTTATATGAAGATCCGGACATCTTACTGCTGGATGAGCCCAGCAATGACCTGGATTTAAAGACTTTGATCTGGCTGGAAGAGTTCATGATCGCCACCCGTTTGCCGATGATCTTCATCTCTCACGATGAGACGCTTTTGTCCAACTGCGCCAACGGCATCCTGCATCTGGAACAGCTGAAAAGAAAAAGCGAACCGCACATGTCTTATGCCGGAACCGACTATCAGACTTACAGTGAAGAGCGTCTGGCATATATCAAACGCAACAACATGATCGCCGCCAAACAGCGTTCCGAATTGAAGAAGCAGATGGACAAGTGGCGGCAGATCTACCAGAAAGTGGAATACCGTCAGACAACAATCTCACGGCAGGATCCCCACGGCGGTCAGCTTCTGAAAAAGAAGATGCATGCCGTCAAAGCCCAGGAGAAGGTCCTTGAGAAAAAGAAGGAAAATCTTCTGGAGACCTATGAACCGGAAGAAGCGATCGATATCTTCTTTGATGAGGTTCATATCAATCCCAATAAAGTGATCCTCGATGCCCATATCGATGCTTTATATGCCAAGGATAAACTGCTTGGTCAGAACATCGATCTGAAGGTTTTCGGCAAAGACAAGATCTGCATCATCGGCGACAACGGTTCGGGCAAGACGACGCTTTTAAAAAAGATCTATGAGCTCATGAAAGACTTGGAAGGTGTTTCCATCGGCTACATGCCGCAAAACTATGATGAACTCCTGGATAATGAGATCACGCCGATCGAGTATCTCTGGGACGGCAGAAAAAGGGAAGAATTAGGCAAGGTCCGATCTTTTCTGGGAGCACTTCGCTTTACCAGTGAAGAGATGGAACACAAGATCAAAGAACTTTCGGAAGGCCAGAAATGCAAGATCCTGCTGGTCAAGATGATTCTGTCGGGCAATGAAGTCCTTCTGCTGGATGAACCGACAAGAAATCTGTCGCCTTTATCCGGTCCTAAGATCCGGCAGATTCTCTGTGATTTTAAAGGAACGATCATTTCCATAAGTCATGATCGAAAGTTTATTGAGGAAGTTGCTGACAAGGTCTATGAGCTGAAAGACGGCAGGCTCAGACTTCTTGATTAGGACCATATGAAAAGCAAAACTATGCTATAATTTTAGATGAATTTTGGAGGAATATAATCAGTGCAGAAAATACGTTTAATGGCACTTGGCGGTCTTGACGAAGATGGCAAGAACATGTACCTCGTGGAAATAGATGGTGACATTTTCGTGCTGGATGCCGGTCTCAAATATCCGAGCGAAAGCGAACAGCTCGGTATCGAATATATCATTCCGGATTTTACCTATCTTTTGGAACACAAAGACAGAGTCAAGGGTATCTTTATCTCGCATGGCCATGACGATGTCATGTCCGCTCTGGGGCATCTTCTGACGCAGGCCGATTTTGAAGTCTATGCGACAGCACTGACGGCCAAACTGCTGGAAGAAGATTTCAAAGCCTATAAACTGCGCAATAAGCACATCCATATCGTAAAGCGCAACGACACATTCAAAGTGGCAAATCATATTGTGCATACCTTCCCGGTCATGCAGTCGATTGCCGATGGCGTCGGTTTTGCTTTTGAAACAGATTCAGGCATGATCGTTTATACTTCGGAGTTTATCTTCGATTACGACTTTTTAAACAAAGCTTTCTCAATGGATATCAACGCTCTGTCCAATCTGGGGCAGAAAAACGTTCTGGTTCTGATGTCGGAGTCAGGCGGTTCCAACAGGGTAGGCTACACCGCACCGAAACACAGAATTACCGATCATGTCGAGCATTACTTTGAAGAAAGCGAAAGCCGTCTTCTGATCACCTTGTATCGGCAAAACCTTTTCCGCATTATGGAAGTTTTGGAGCTTGCCAGCAAATACAAGCGCAAGGTCTACTTCTATAATGAGGAACACGTCAAACTGCTCAAGATGGTTGACGACATGGGCTACTACAAGATCCCGCGCAATGTCATCATCTCCAAGGAAGAATACAGCAACGACCGCAAGGATGTCGTCGTTGTCGTCTCCGGTTCAGGCAACCAGGTCTTCAAGCTGATGAACAACATTGCCATCGGCGAAGACGGTGTGATTGAACTCAGAGCTTCCGATATCGTGATCATCGCTTCGCCGGTCGTTCCGGGTACGGAAAAGGATGCGACCGCCATGGAAAACGACTTGTATAAAGCCGGCGTTTCCATCGTCAAGCTCAACGCAAAAGAGATCCTTTCGATGCATGCATCGATCGAAGACCTCAAGATGATGTTGTATCTGATAAGACCGAAATACTATCTGCCGATCAAGGGCGATTATTCCAACCTCATATCCAATGCCGATATCGCAGTGGATATGGGCTATACGCCGGACAAGATCATCATTCTGGATAACGGCCAGTTTGCTTCCTTTGAGGGAAGCAGACTCGCTTCAACGAGTGAACAGATCGAACTGGAAGACAAGGCAATCGACTCTTCCGATATGCGCAATGTTTCCGGCATGGTGCTGAGGGACAGAGAAAAGCTCTCGACCGACGGCGCCATCATCTGCGGTGTCGTCTTGGATTTCAAGACCAAGAAGATCATCGGCGGACCGGATATTCAAAGCCGTGGTGTCATCTACCTGAAAGATGCCGATCATATTCTGGCGGAGATCGGAAATATCCTGATTTCGACAATTGAAAAGAATGTCGAAGAAGGTACTTATGAAAATATGCAGGTCAGAATGGAAGCCAGAGAGCTGATCTCCCGCTATGTTTTAAAGACGACCGGGAAGGCTCCGATGATTCTGCCGGCAATTGTAGAGATCAATCTGGGTGAAGAAAGTGGCAAGGAAAACTAAGAAAGAACTGGCAAAAAGAGAAGAGACGATCCGGACCGTTTGGCTGATCGTTTCTTTACTGGTGACTGTGCTCATCTTTTTCACTGTATCCAAGATGGGAACGCTTGGCATCTTTTTCAATAACCTGCTTTCCTATCTCTTCGGCTCCTTGTATATCGTTCCGCTCTTAAGTGTCTTCGCTTATGGCATTTATGCGGTATTCTTCAAGAAAAAGTATCCGAAATCCGCAAAGACCGTTTCCGGTCTTTTCGTGCTTAATGCCTTTGTCATCCTTTTAAATGCCTACATCCTGGCACAGACGGTTAATTTCGTTCAACTGGGTGAGTATCTCAAGGCAACGTTTGCCTTGATTGCGTCAAATGAAGCGATCACGATGACCGGCGGTTTATTCGGAAACTTCCTCTACGTCATCTTCACTTCACTTCTGACCAGGACCGGCACGCTGATCATCGATATCCTTTTATTCATCATTGCAGCTATCCTGATCGTTCCGGCACAGGTCTATCGGAATCTTTTCAACGATGTCAAAGACTTCTCCAGTGAAAAACACGAGGAAGTCAAGCGTCACAGAGAAGAAAGAAGGATCGCTGCCCAGAAGGCAGAAGAGGAAAGACGGGCCCGTCAGGCGGAAGAGATGGCCAGACTGGCAGAACAGGAAGAAGCGGAACGACAAAAGAAAGCCCTTCTTGAAAAACTGGAAGTCGAAGTGGAAGAGCCACCGGTGGTCGAAGAAGTCAAAGCTCCTGTTCGAAAGAAACATGACAATGTCCTGTCCAATTCGCCGACATTCATCAATCTGAATGAAAGAGAGATCTATGGCGATCAGTATAAGAAGAGAGAAAACACACCTAAGGAAGAGGTGAAGACGGATATCCTGACGGAAAAACCGGCTGAAAGCAACGAACAGAAAGTCTTGCGGCGCAAGCGTTCCAGTTCAGCCTATCATCTGCCGAAACCTTACGACGAATTCCTCGATGCGCCGTCTTCCTCATCATCCAGCGTGAACAAGACTTCCGCTGCGGTGAAGGGAGAAAGGGTCATCGAGATCTTAAAGAACTTCAATATCGAAGCACAGCTTTTAAATACCTATATCGGGCCTTCTGTCACCAAGTTTGAGATCAAGCCGGATTCTTCCGTCAAGATCAATAAGATCATGAACATCTCCGACAATATCAAAATGGAACTGGCGGCAAAAGACATCCGTATTGAAGCGCCGATTCCGGGCAGAAGCGCGGTCGGTATTGAAATACCGAACGTTGAACCGGTTCCGGTACGCATGCTGGATCTGATCAAGAATGTGCCGATGGAAAAGCGAAAGGTCGATCTGCTTTTCTGCCTTGGCAAGGACCTGATGGGCAAGCCGGTCTATTGTGACCTGGCCAAGATGCCGCACCTTCTGATTGCCGGTGCGACGGGTTCAGGTAAATCGGTCTGTATCAACTCGATCATCACTTCCTTTTTACTGAGATGCAATCCGTACGATGTCAAACTGGTTCTGGTCGATCAGAAGAAAGTTGAATTTACGCCTTATAAGGATATTCCGCATCTTCTGTGGCCGATCATCGATGATCCGCAGATGGCATCCAACATGTTAAAAAAAGTCGTGGTCATCATGGAGGAGCGCTACGATGCCTTTGCCACAGCCGGTGTAAGGAACATTGAAGGCTTCAACAATTTCGTTGATGAATACAACGCCAATCTGAAACAGGGCGAGGAACCGATGAATAAACTGCCGTTCATGGTTGTCATCATCGATGAGCTTGCCGACCTGGCTGGCACGTGCATCCGGTATCCATCTGATCGTTGCGACGCAGCGTCCTTCGACCGATGTCATCACCGGTCTGATCAAGTCCAACATCCCGTCCAGGATCTCCTTTGCGGTCGCATCTTCGATCGACTCCAGAACGATCCTTGACCAGACGGGTGCAGAACGCCTCTTAGGAAACGGCGATATGCTGTACTATCCGCAGGGCGAAACAGCACCGATCCGTCTGCAGGGCGTCTATGTCACGGATAAAGAGATCGGCAAGGTGACCTCCTTTGTCAAGGAACAGGCCAAACCGGAATACGAAGATTCCTACTATGAATTTTTGACCAATATGTCCGGTACGACGGTCATGGGAGCAACTTCTCTCAACGCCGATTCGCAGGATTCTCTCTATGACGATGTCGTCGAGTTTGTCAAAGCGCAGCAGAAGGCTTCCACTTCCTTGCTGCAAAGGCGTTTCGGCATCGGCTACAACCGGGCGGCCAGACTCATTGATACTCTGGAAGACCGCGGGGTCATCGGCCCGGCCAATGGCTCCAAGCCAAGGGAAGTCTACCTCAAAGACGAGGAAGAAGAATAAGATGCAGAGGGACTTGTCCCTCTTTTCTTTTGTGGAAAAAGTGGAAAAAAAGTGAGAAGAAAATGAGAATCCAGAAGCCTTTCTCTGCCTTAGACTGAAAGAGCAGGTAAGAGAAAGGAGGAGCATGAACGGATTTTATCTGGTCGGACGGATCATTGGCTCACCGGAAAAGGCAGAAACTGCCAGCGGTTTGCCATTATGCCGTCTGAAACTTCGGGTAAACAAAGGTGGCAGAGATGCGGAAGACGGATCCGAAATCTTTGAGGTCGCCTTGTTTCGAAGTTTGGCAGAGGCTGATTACCAGGAAGGACAGATGATAGCCATCTCCGGACGTCTTCAGGCAAATAATTTTGAAAAAGAAGACACGGTCTACTATCACGTCAACCTGATCGGAAACTCTGTGACGATCGTTTCCTAGATTATCCCCGCAAATGCGGGGATAATCTTTTTTTGTACTATAATAAGAGTATGTTTGATTCATTACAGGAAAAATTAACAAAAACACTGCGGAATGTTCAGGGCAAGGGAAAACTCTCTGAACGAAATATGGAAGAAACTCTGAAAGAGATCAGAGTTGCCTTACTGGAATCGGATGTCAACTATAAAGTCGTCAAAGACTTTTTGGAGAAGGTCCGTCAGGAATCGATCGGTCAGGATGTCCTCAATTCAGTCGAACCGGGACAGCTTTTAGTCAAGATCGTCCATGATGAACTCATCAATCTTTTAGGGGATGAAGCCAACAGCGTTCATTTCGCTGAAAGCGGTCTGACTTCGATCATGATCGTCGGTTTGCAGGGTACAGGTAAAACGACCCAGGCGGCAAAACTGGCTGCATTATTGAAGAAACAGGGCAGAAAACCGATCCTGATCGCTGCCGACATCATTCGTCCGGCAGCCATTGAACAGTTACAGACACTGGGCAAACAGATCAATGTCGAAGTCTATTCGGAAGGCACGGATGTCAAGGTTCTTGACCAGGTTGAACATGGCATAGCCTATGCCAAAGAAAAGGGCTATGACACAGCTTTGATCGATACAGCCGGCCGTTTGCAGATCGATGAAGAACTGATGCAGGAATTAAAGGACATCAAAGACCTCATCCATCCGGAAGAGATCTTACTGACGGTCGATGCAATGACCGGTCAGGATATCGTCAATGTGGCGAATGCCTTTAATGATCTGCTTCAAGTGACAGGTTTGATCATCACGAAATTCGATGGTGATTCCAAAGGCGGTGCTGCCTTATCCGTCAAAGCGGTAACCGGCGTGCCGATCAAATTTACCGGTGTCGGTGAAAAGATTTCCGATCTGGAGACCTTCTATCCGGACCGTCTTGCCCAGAGAATCTTAGGCATGGGCGATGTCGTCTCTTTTGTCGAAAAGGCACAGGAAGAGATGGATATGAAAAAGGCGGAAGAGATGGCCAATCATCTCATGGAAGGAAAGTTCACGATGGACGACCTTTTAGGTTCCATTGAACAGTCCAGAAAGCTCGGTCCTCTTTCTTCCATCATGAAGATGCTTCCGGGCATGTCGGATATGGCCAGCGCCATCAACGATTCGGATGCCGATGCGGAATTGAAACGCATCAAGGCGATCATTCAGTCAATGACGCCGGCAGAAAGGGAAGATCCGTCCATCATGCGTTCCTCCCACAAGAGAAGAATCGCCAGGGGTTCCG
>CADAHV010000032.1:0-22037 GCA_902787775.1 uncultured Erysipelotrichaceae bacterium
TCCGTGTTGTGGGAGGCAGAGGTGATGATGCGGATCAGTTTTCCGGTCGTCATCATCTGCTGCTGGAAGACCTTGCAGGCATGAGAAGAATCTTCCGCCGTCAATAAGACGATCTGGCCGGCTTTTTCAAAGTAGCCCAGAAGCTTGGCAAAGGCCGTCGTATTGCAGGCCTTGCCGATATCCTTCATCATCTCGGAAATGCTTTGGGAGATGAAATAAGGATAATCGGTGTGGTCGGTGTAGTCGATAAAGCCATCTTCATGGGCGATGATCTCATCGATCGAGGCCTTCATCGAGGTGAAGGAATCGTAGCCGATGTTTTTGATGAAGCGCTGCACAGAAGAGCGGGACACGTAACACTCATCGGCGATCTTATAGATGCTGGTGTCTTTCAGTTCACGTAAATGATTCAGGAAATAACGGGCGATGACAAAGTCCGTATCGTTTTCATCGTTGCGGTTTAACAAGGACAGCAGGCTGGTCAAAAGATTGAAGCGGACAATGCTGTAACCTTTATTGATCCCGTTGTTTTTCATGACAAAATAGTACACCCTGTTTAAAAACGAGTCAAAAAAGGATGCCCGATATGGTACATCCTTGAAAGAATTATTTCTTCTCGGCGATTGAGGTGATGGAGGAGAGGCGGATCAGCTTGGTCACTGTGCCTTTTGCGGATTCAATCTTCACCAAAAGCCAGTCATCGTCGGCATCCAACAGGGTATTGGTTCCGTATTTGGTGTTGCCGTAGGCGAAGATATCGACGTCTCCTTCGTCTTCTTTAAAGCCGATCGTCACGCTCTTGCCGATATAGGATGAGGCGATCTTGGCCAGGGATTGGTATTCCTGATGAAGCGGCGTTCCCTCGATCTTGACGAGCTGCTGCTCAAGTTCCTTGACTCTTTTCTTTAAGGAAGAGACTTCCAGATAGGCCATCAGGCCGAAGAGGGAAAAGACAAAGGCGATCGTATTCATTGTTTTTCCTCCGGAAGGATCTCAAAGGATTGGATGGAAGAAAGCGGGATCAGTTTTTCGATCGTTTCCTTCTTGTTTTGGGCAATGACCTTGATCCAGTTTCCTTCAAAGGAGAGGATCTCACATTCCTTATTAAACAGTTCGATGTCGCCCTCGTCGTCAAAGAAGTTGAGTTTTACTTTCTTATTCAATAAGGAAGAAAGCAGCTTTCCCGGGGCAAAGGCCGTGCTGATCGTGTCCTCTTCGATCTCGTCTTTCAAGAGGTAATCGCAGCTCACCTGCAGAATCGAGGCAATATCGCTGATCTTGTCGATATCCGGCAAGACCGTGCCGGCTTCCCAGCGGGAGATCGTCTGCCTGGTGACAGAGAGCTTTTCGGCAAATTCGTTTTGTGTTAAGCCCAGATCTTTTCGTCTTAGGGCAATCTTGTTTCCCATTTGTTTCATAGGCTTGTTTCCTTTCTGTACACCTTCATTTTATGAGAGCGGAAGAGGCTTCCACAAGAAATTCTGCTGTGCATTTTGTAACATGAAGTGTTACATTGGGGCGTTTTATTGGTATCAAAAGCTGATACCATTTTTTAATTTGGTATCAAAAGCTGATACCAAGAAAATGTTAGCGTTTACATATAATGGAATCATAAAATAGGAGGAAGATCATGAAACATAACAACAATCCGGTTTTTCCTGAAGGATTCCTCTGGGGTGCATCCTCTGCTGCATGGCAGGTTGAAGGCGCTACTTTGGAAGATGGAAGGACGCAGGCGATCATTGACCTGAACTCGCAGACGAAAAAGCCGTTTGCGGACAACTCGATCGCTTCTGACCATTATCATCACTATAAGGAAGACGTCGCCTTAATGAAGGAATGCGGCTTCACCAGCTACCGTTTCGGTATTTCCTGGTCAAGAATCATTCCGGCAGCGGACCGCAAGGTCAACCCGAAGGGCATCGAATTCTACAACAACCTGATCAATGAGCTCAAGGCAGCCGGCATCGAGCCGATCGTCACGATCTATCACTACGATATGCCTTGCTGGGTCGACGAGAAATACGGCGGCTGGCATGACAGAGCGATCATCGACGAATTCGATTACTATTGCCGTGTATTGTTTGAAAACTTCGGCGACCGCGTCAAATACTGGCTGTCGATCAACGAACAGAACATGCAGATCGTCTATGGCAAGTGGTTGGGCGTTGCCAAGGGCTTAACGGATGAGGAATGGGAAGTTCAGAAGTGGCAGATCAACCACATCATGAACATGTGCCATGCGAAGGCTGTCATCGCCTGCCACGAGTTGGTCGAAGGCGGCAAGATCGGTCCGGTTCCGGGTTATGTTCCGATTTATCCGAAATCCTGCAAGCCGGAAGATCAGATCGCAGCGATGAATGCTGAAGAGCTGACTGAAAAGATCTGGAATGACACCTATGCCTACAGAGAGTATTCCGGTTTTATCAAAAACTATTGGAAAGAGCGCAATATCGATCCGAAGATCCAGCCGGGTGATATGGAATTACTGGCCCAGGCCAAGATCGACTTCATCGCCGTCAACTGCTACCGCTCTGACTGCGGCAAGTGGCCTGATCCGTCCTATGTCCAGGAGATCGGTCTGAACAAGTATGGCCGCAAGGGTGAATTCATCTACACCAACTGGCCGGGCGAATACGCCTTAGACCGCAACCCGTTTGTCGAAACGACTGACTGGGACTGGCACATCGATGGCGTGTGCATGCGTTATGCCTTAAGATATATGTGGGATCACTATCATCTGCCGATGGTCATCACGGAAGCCGGCTTCGGCGCTCATGAAGACCTCGATGAAAACGGTGAGATCCACGACCAGTATCGTATCGATTATCTCAGAGACTACATCTACAATGTCGGTCTGGCAATCGAAGACGGTGTTGAAGTCTTCGGCTTCAACCCTTGGTCCTTCACTGACCTGCTTTCCACCGGCAACGGCATGGCGAAGAGATATGGCTTGGTCTTTGTCAACCGCACCGATGATGATTTGAGAGATCTGAAGAGATACAAGAAGGATTCCTTCTACTGGTATTCCAAGCTGATCAAGTCCAACGGTCAGGAATGGGGCTATGATATGAGCGAGTGGAGAGATTTCACTAAGACCAGTGAGATCGCTTCCGATCTGAAAGATAAAATCAAAAATCCTGACTGGAACAAATAAAGGAAACAATCTTTACCAAAAATAATTTTGAAAGGGGAAAAAATGGCAAAGAAAGATTATAAGAAATTATCTGATGATATTATCGCCGCCTGTGGTGGTCTCGATAATATCCTGTCCGTTTCACACTGCATGACGCGTTTGAGAATGAACCTCAAAGACGCCGGCAAGCTGAACGTTGAAGAAGCAAAGAAGATCCCTGGTGTCATCAATATCGTCGTACAGAACGGTGAACAGCAGTTCGTCATCGGCCAGGATGTCGCAAACTTATACGAAGAAGTGACCAAGAACGACATCAAGGCTGCAGGTTCGGTTGATGATGCAGAAGCACTCAAGGCTGACACGCAGGTCAAGGGCAATGTCGTCGAAGCTATTATGTCTTACGTCGGCGGTACCTTCTCTCCGATCATTCCGGTATTTATGGCCGGTGGTCTTACAGGTGCGGTCATTTCCTTATTGCAGACATTTGCCGGCTTAGACGCTTCCAGCGGCACCGTCTTTGTCTTAACAGCGATCCAGCAGGCTATGTTGTACTTCTTACCGATCTACATCGGTTTCTCCAGTGCAACAAGACTTAAATCCAATCCGTATCTCGGTGCTTTCTTAGGTGCTGTCTTACTTTATGTCACAGTCAACCGTCCGGAAGTACTGGATTTCGTAGGTATCCCGGTTGCCAACATCGGCTATAACGGCCAGATCTTCCCGGTCGTCTTAGGTACCTTATTCATGTCTGTTGTTTACAGATTCTTGCAGAAGACCTTACCGGTTGTCTTGAGAACTGTCTTATTGCCGGTTCTGACAATGCTGATCACGGTTCCGGTTACCTTATTAGTCTTAGGTCCGATCGGTTACTGGGTAGGTACTGCAATTGCCAACGGTGTCTTAGCGATCTACCGTGCATTCCCGGCTCTGGCTGTTGCGATCATCGGTGCAACCACTGTATGGCTCGTCTTCTTCGGTATGAACAATGCCACTTATCCGGTCCTCTTCGCTTTACTGGCAGAAGTCGGATCTGACCCATTGATCTGTACCGGTATGGCTCCGGCCAACGTCGCTGTCGGCGGTGCATGTTTAGCTTATGCGCTTTTAGCGAAGAGCGAGGAAGCAAAGCAGGTCGGTATCGGTTCCGGTATCACTGCTTTATCCGGCATCACTGAACCGGGCGTCTACGGTGTCCTGTTCCCGAACCGTTATCCTCTGATCGGTGCGATGGTCGGCGGCGGTATCGGTGGCTTCATCGCCGGTCTGTTTGGCTTAACACAGTACGTTGTTGCCAACCCTGGCTTCATCTCTTTCGCAGCTTACATCAATCCGGATGGTACCTGGGGTAACTTCTGGGGCATGATGGGTGTCATGGTCTTGGCTGTTGTCGTCGGCTTTGTCGTCACCTACATCTTAGGCAAGAAAGCAGAAGCTAAGAAGGCTTAAACAAAAATCAATGATCATATGAAGGAAGCAGGATGTCCTGCTTCCTTTCTTTAGGAGAAAAACATGAAGAAAAAGACATTCCCGGATGATTTCTTATGGGGTGCTTCCACATCCGCCTATCAGGTGGAAGGTGCTGCCTATGAAGACGGCAAGAAGGCTTCCCAGCAGGATATCATCAACAAAGATTCCTATAAGGTCTATGGCTTTGCCACAGCGGAAGTGGCTTCCGACCAGTATCACCACTACAAGGAAGATGTGGCGATGATGAAGGAGATGGGCTTTACGGCTTATCGTTTTTCCATTGCCTGGTCAAGGGTCTTCCCCGATGGAACCGGTGAAGTCAATGAAAAGGGAATTCAATACTATCGGGATCTGATCGATGAGCTGTTAAAAAACGGCATCGAGCCGATCGTGACCTTATACCACTATGACTGCCCCTGGGCCCTGGTGGAAAAGTACGGCGGCTGGTTAGACCGGCAGATCGTCAGGGACTTTGAATACTACGCCAGATACATCATCAATGAGTTCAAGGACAAGGTGAAGATCTGGACGACCATCAATGAACAGTCGGTCATCGTCCAATACTGGACACAAAAGTGCTATATCCCGGAAGAGTATCTGGATGGCAAGCACGATCAGCTGCGCTATCAGATCAATCATTACATGAACCTGGCCCAGGCCATTGCCAACAAACTGGTCCATGAGCTGGTGGACGGCGGCATTGTCGGTGCTCCATTAGGCTATTCCTGCATCTATCCTTTAACATCCAAACCGGAAGATGTCATGGCCGCCCAGAATGCGCAAGCCTTGCGCAACGACTACTATACCGATATCTACTTCAAGGGTCACTACAATAAGGCGGCGCAGATCTATCTGGAAGAACATGGTCTGGCTCCGGTGATTGAAGAAGGCGATATGGAGCTGATTGCCGAAAACACTTCCGATTTTTTGGCGATCAACTATTACGCTTCGGAATGTGCGAAGTGGTGCGAAGATGACGGCAAGACCAGGATTCGCTGGTCGGGTGTCAACCGTTCCGGCAAAAAGGGTGACATCGATGGTTTTGAGACCCATCCGGGTTTCTACCAGATGTGCAAGAATCCGTCCTTAGACACCACCGATTGGGACTGGGCGATCGATCCGATCGGCATGGAGTACCTGCTTCGTGATCTTTACAACCGATACAATAAGCCTTTGATGATCACCGAGAATGGTTTAGGCGCCTATGATACTTTGACCGATGATAAAAAGGTTCATGACGATTACCGCATCGCTTATCTGCGGGATCATATCGCTGCCTGCAAGCGGGCGATCGATAAGGGTGTGGAACTTTTGGCCTATTGTCCATGGTCAGCCGTCGATCTTTTATCGACTTCCAACGGCGTCAAGAAGCGCTATGGCTTTGTCTATGTCGATCGAAGCGACGATGATCCGAAAAACTGCGAACGCATTCGCAAGGATTCCTTCTACTGGTATCAGAAGGTCATCGCCTCCAAGGGGGCAGACCTTGACTAAGACGGTCTATTTCCATTATGTCCGCCATGGCATGACGTTATTCAATAAACTGGGCCGGATGCAGGGACGCTGTGATTCGCCGCTCCTGGAAGAGGGCATCAGGCAGGCTTATGAGGCCAAAGAAGCCTTAAAAGATGTTCCGCTAAGTCATGCCTACTGTTCAAGCAGTGAACGCTGTGTGGATACGGCAGCCATCGTCTTGGAAGGCAGGGATGTGCCGATCACCTACACCAAGAAACTTAAGGAAATGTCCTGGGGCGATTACGAAGGTGCCTTGATCAGTGCCTATCAGGAAGAGATCGACAAGCGAAGATTCGGCAATCGTGACTGGAGCGATGTCGGCGGTGAAAATCCGGCAATGATGAAAAAGCGGATTACAGATGTATTCTCTTGGATTTTTGATCAAAGTGCAGATGGCGATCACATCCTGATCGTCTCCCATGGTGCCTTCTTCATCTGCATGTTGAAGGACATCTTCAAATTCGATCTGGACAGGGTCTTTGCGAAGATGAAAAAGGAGGGAAAAAGCACGCATCCGGTGAAACACGGCTATGCGGCGGACTTTCTCATGCGGGACGGGACTTTCGAGCTTTTAGATTTAAAAAGTATTGATATGACAAAAATATAAAAAAAAGAGCTGCCGCTCTTCCTGTGGTGAAGAATATGGCAGCTCATTTTTTGATTATTTCATCAAAGATAAGAACATTTCCTTGATGTCTTCCACTGTGACCGGACGCGGATTGCCAGGTGTGCAGGCATCCTTTAAGGCGTCAGCGGACAGGGCATCGACATCTTCCATCGGTACGACGTTCTTTAAGGACATCTCGATACCGACATCTTCGCCCAGTTTCTTGACGGCAGCAACTGCAGCAGCTCTGGCTTCTTCCAACGGCATCGTGTAGGCACCTTCTACATCAAAGGCGGCAGCGATGTCTCTGTATTTTTCACCGGTCACCGGCGCGTTGTAAGCCATGACAGTCGGCAATAACGTAGCGCAGGCCTTGCCGTGCGGCATATTGTAGTAAGCGGATAAGGTGTGAGCCATCGAGTGGTCAACGCCCAGACCGACATTGGAGAAGCCCATACCGGCAATGTATTGCGCTAATGCCATCGCTTCTCTGCCGGCAGCTTCGTTCTTGACGGCACCTCTTAAGTTCTTGGCGATCATCTGAATGGCCTTGATGTGGAACATATCGGATAATTCCCAGGCACCGGCAGTGATGTAGCCTTCAATGGCGTGGGTCAAGGCGTCCATACCGGTAGCAGCAGTCAGGCCGGCCGGCATAGAGGCCATCATTTCCGGATCGACAAAGGCGACAACCGGGATGTCATGAACGTCGACACAGACGAATTTTCTCTTGTTTTCCGGGTCGGTGATGACGTAGTTGATGGTAACTTCAGCAGCGGTTCCGGCAGTGGTCGGGACAGCTAAGATCGGTGTGCATGGGTTCTTGGTGGCAGCGACGCCTTCCAGAGAACGGACATCAGCGAATTCCGGATTGGTGTTGATGATGCCGATGGCCTTGGCAGTATCCATGGATGAACCGCCGCCGATGGCAACGATGCAGTCAGCACCGGCTTCCGCAAAAGCCTTGACACCGCTCTGAACGTTTTCGATCGTCGGGTTTGGCTGAATGTTGGAATATAAGGTGTAGGCGATGCCTGCCTGATCGAGCAGATCCGTCACTTTTGCGGTGACACCGAACTTGACTAAATCAGGGTCGGAAGCGACAAACGCCTTCTTAAAACCGCGGGCGTTGATTTCCGTTACGACTTCCTTGACGGCACCGGCGCCGTGGTAGGATGTTTCATTCAATACAAAACGATTTGCCATAAAATTTTACCTCCAAATTTTCATAAATTTATGTACAATATTAGTATAAATCTTTGTGATATAATTCACAATCTTGATGCACATTGAATACAGGCGTATCCTTTTAACATCCGGAAAGGAGAAGACAAAAGCAGATATGAATATTAAGTATATGAAATTCGGTGATGGCCCCAAGAATATGGTCATTTTGCCGGGACTGAGTCTTCGCCCGGTAACCGATGCTCCGCAGGGAGTCATCGCAGCCTATAACATCTTTTCTGAGGAATTTACCGTTTATTTGTTTGATTATCGTGAAGAGCCGGAAACGGACTTGAAAATAGAAGATATGGCAAAGGATGTTGCCGATGCCTTGAATGAACTGGAAGTAAAGGACATCTACCTTTACGGCGTCTCCTTAGGCGGCATGGTTGCCCAGAGTCTGAGCGTTCAATATCCTGATCTGGTTAAGAAACTGGTTTTATGTTCGACGGTTTCCAAAGTCGATGAAACGACCACGACGGTTCGCTGGAAGGAATATGCCCAAAAGAAGGACATCATCTCTTTGATTGATGTCTTTATGAAGGACGTCTATACCAAGGAATTCTATGAGAAGGGGATCGATATCATGATCTCCATGTACAAGAATCTTTCGGACGAGGATCTGAAGGACCTGGTCATCAGATTAAATGCCGTGAAAGATTTTGATATTCGCGCTAAACTAAATGAGATCAGGATCCCGGTATTGGTCCTGGGGTCCAAGGCGGACCACGTCTTCAGCTATGAACAGATGAAGGAAACATCTGACATCCTGGGCTGTGAATCCTACTTCTATGAGGGGTATTCGCATGCGGTCTATGATGAGGCAAAGGATATTAAGGAAAAGATCTTTGATTTTTTCCTGAAATAGAAGAAAGAGGGGAATATCTATATGGCTTGTACAACGATTCTTGTGGGAAAGAAAGCTTCTTATGATGGCTCAACGATGATCGCCAGAAACGACGATGGCTTCTATGACGTCAAAAAACTGGTCGTTGTCGATCCGAAAAAGCAGCCGCGCAAATATAAGAGCAAGATCTCCCATTTGACCATCGAATTGCCTGACAATCCGATGACTTATACTTCCACACCGAGTGTCGATCCTTCCAGAGGCATCTGGGCAGCCAACGGCATCAATGAGGCCAACGTTGCCATGACGGCGACCGAGACCATTTCCAGCAATCCTTTAGTCTTAGGCGCCGATCCTTACGTCGTCTATGAAGAAAAGAAGGGCAACAAAAAGGAAAAGGCCGGTGGTATCGGTGAGGAAGATATCGTCGTGCTGGTCCTTCCGTATATCAAATCGGCCAGAGAAGGCGTCGAACGTTTAGGCATGTTGCTGGAAAAATACGGTACCTATGAACCTAACGGCATCGCATTCTCGGATGAAAACGAGTGCTGGTGGTTGGAGACCATCGGCGGTCACCACTGGATCGCCAAGCGCGTCAAGGATGAAGAATATGTCATCATGCCAAACCAGTTTGGTATTGATTCCTTCGATCTGAACGATGCGTTAGGTGAGAAGAAGTTCCACATGTGCTCTGCCGACTTGAAGAAGTTCATCAAGGATAACCATCTTGATTTGAATAAGGGCAAGGTCTTCAATCCGCGCTATATCTTCGGTTCCCATTCCGATGCCGACCACGTCTACAATACGCCGCGTGCCTGGTTTATGGGACGTTACTTCAATCCGACCACCTACAAGTGGGATGGCGAAAATGCCGACTTCACACCGGAATCCGACAATATCCCATGGTCGATGGTTGCTGAAAAGAAGATCACCGTCGAAGATGTCAAATACGTCTTGTCTTCCTACTATCAGGGAACACCATACAACCCGTACCAGCACGCCGATGATCCGAGAAAAGGCATCTACCGTCCGATCGGTATCTCCAGGACCGGTGTCATGGCAGTCTTGCAGATCCGTGGCTACATGCCGGAGCCTTTAAAGGGCATCGAGTGGGTCTGCTTCGGCGCCAACCCGTTCAACACCGTCTGCCCGGTCTATGCCTCGGCCAAGACGATGCCGAAATACCTGTCCAACGTCTCCATGGAAGTTTCCACGGACAACTTCTACTGGGGTTCTAGGCTGATCGGTGCTTTAGCGGATCCAAACTACGGCACATCGATCCAGTTCATCGAGCGCTACCAGATGGCAGTCTCTTCCAAAGGTCATCAGCTGATCAATGAATACGATCAGAGGATGATCAAAGAAAAAGACTTCTCCTTAGTGGAAGAAGCCAATGAGAAGATCTGCGCAATGGCCAAGGCGGAGACGCAGAAGACCTTAGGCAAGGTCCTGCATGATGCCTCGACTCACATGCGCTGCCTCTACAACCGCGCTGATAATTAAGCATTCAAAAATGCCCTGCAAGGGCATTTTCTTTATCTGTCGTTTTCCTTAAAGAAAGAAAAGTGATTCTTGATCAGAACAGAGGCCAGCAGTTCGCCTAAGATGAAGCAGCTGACAAACTCGCCGACGAAGATGTAGACCATCATCAGTAACAGAGGTACCTCGCTGATGCCGTAGGCATACTTCAATACCAGCGGTACGACGATGACGTTGGCGACGATCGGCGGTACAGGGACCAGCCAGCGATTTTCTTTCAGCTTGTAAGAGAAGAATGCACCAACAAGGGTCGCGAGAGATCCGAAGATCACATCCCAGAGGACAGCGCCGCCAAAGAAGTTGGCGATCAGGCATCCTAAGAAGAGTCCCGGAACGGCAGCCGGTAAAAACATCGGAAGAATGGTCAGGGCTTCGGCGATCCTCACCTGGATGAAGTCGAAGGAAATCGGCTTGAAGACCAGGGTCAGTACGACATAGATCGCGGCAATCAAAGCGGCCTGAACAATGTAAAGTGTTCTTTTTCTTGAATTTTCCATAACTCCACCATTATACGTTAAAATCCTGTCATTTGGCAGGGTTTTCTTCGCGGATAATAAAATCCTTGTTTTTATCAGATAGGTGTATAATGAAAACAAGTAAGACGACGAAAGGACGGGGACTATGAACAAGGAAAGAATGATGAATTGTTGTTGTATCTGTATTAGCACCCGGATAAGTCGTCTGGGATCGTTCTGATACAACGATCTTCCATTTTTCAGATCATAAGACGTTATCCGGGTTTCTGTATCCCGGTTTTTTTATCGTCCGAACAAATAAACATAAAGGGGAAAGAAAAATGACAACAATCAAGACAAGCGCTGTAGAACTCATCGGCAATACACCATTACTCGAATTGAAACATATTGAAGAAGCCTTCGATCTCAAGGCAACACTTTTAGGAAAGATGGAATACCTCAATGCCACCGGATCGATCAAGGACCGCATCGCCAGAGAGATGATTCAAGACGCGGAAGAAAGAGGCATCTTAAAGAAGGGTTCGGTCATCATTGAACCGACCTCCGGCAATACCGGCATCGGTTTAGCAGCCGTTGGAACGGCAAAGGGCTATGAAGTGATCATTGTCATGCCGGAGACCTTCTCGATCGAAAGAAGGAAGCTGATCCGCGCCTATGGGGCAAAGATCGTCTTATCCAAGGGCTCGGAAGGCATGAAGGGCGCCATCGCCAAGGCAGAAGAACTGGCGAAGGAGATCCCGAACAGTTTTATTCCTGCCCAGTTTGACAATCCGGCCAACTGGAAGGCCCACTACAAGACCACGGGTCCGGAGATCTGGAAAGACAGTGACGGCAAAGTTGATCTGTTTATTGCCGGTGTGGGAACCGGCGGTACGATCACCGGTGCAGGAAGATACCTAAGGGAACAAAATCCGGACCTGAAAATCATCGCTGTAGAACCGGCTTCTTCACCGGTCTTATCCGGCGGCAAGGCCGGTCCGCACATGATCCAGGGCATCGGTCCCGGTTTTGTGCCAAAGGTATTGGATACCTCGGTCTATGATGAGGTCGTGACCGTAAAGAATGAAGATGCCATTGAAACAGGTGCTCTCTTTGGCAAAAAGGAAGGCGTCCTGGTCGGCATCTCGGCCGGTGCCGCTTTATGGGCAGCGATTCAAGAAGGAAAGAAGGAAGAAAATGCCGGCAAGACGATTGTGGTGATTCTGCCGGATTCCGGTGACCGCTATCTTTCGACTGCCTTATTTGGTAGCGATGATGAGTGAACTCTTAAAACAGATTCAAAACGGCCGTTTGGCGATCGATGAACTGGATCACTTCTACATTGAAGCAAAGAGGGTCATCGCCATCTGTGAGAAGATCCGCTCTCTCTTTTTTCCGGAATACTTTCCCTTGCGGGAGTCGGAAGCCGATACGCTGGAGGAGATCCGCTATCAGCTGGACCGGCAGATTTTAAGGGTCGACATGGACCATGAGAAGACCACCGACCGCTTTATGGAGCAGCTGCCGAAAATTCAGCAGGTCTTATACGAAGATCTCAAGGCCATCTATAACGGTGATCCTTCCGCCAAGACCTTTACCGAGATCATCCTGTCTTTTCCGGGTTTTCAGGCGACCTTCTTATACCGCATCGCCCATGAGCTCTATGAGCTGGATGTGCCGATCCTGCCAAGGCTAATCAGTGAATACGCCCACGAAAAGACCGGCATCGACATTCATCCGGGCGCTAAGATCGGCGAAGCGTTTTGTATCGATCATGGCACGGGCATCGTGATCGGCGAAACGGCTCTGATCGGCCATCACGTGCGCATTTATCATGGTGTGACTTTGGGCGTCAGAAACTTCCGCAAGGATGAAGAGGGAAACCTCTTGAAAGGCGGCAAGCGTCATCCTAATATCGGTGACCATGTCATCCTCTACGCCAATGCGACGATCTTAGGCGGGGATACGACCATTGCCTCGGGTACAGCCGTCCCGGCCAACGCCCTGATCTTGCATACGCCGGAAACGTTCTTATAAAACACAAAAGCAGCTTTTCAGGCTGCTTTTATCAATTCGTCGATTGCCGTTTTGAGATGGTCAAGATAGTCATCGAGCTCTTCCAAAGGGATGCCGCTGTAGCCGATCAGGACGAGGTTTTCCTTATCCTGTTTCTTTTGCAGGTAATACTTCTTCGTCGGATAGACGGCAATATCCCTTTGATGAAAAAAAGATAATATGCTTTCCTGATCCTTATCAGTCGGCAAGGCTAAGACAAAGTGGGTGCCGCCGCCGATGCCGTAGATCTTGATCCGATCGCCATAGTGGCGGGCGAACGGGCGAAGAAGGAAAGAATCCTGTTGTGCTTTTTACGAAGGAGATTGCGCAGTTTATTGATCCGGGTCTTGTAGAAGCCTAAGGAGATGTATTTCTCGATGGTCCGCTGGATCAAAGATGAGGCAGGAGAGGACAACAGGAAGTGTTTTCTTAATGGGGCATAGTCAAAGCCCGCCGGCAAGACGATATAAGAGACGCGCAGATCCGGTGACAGGGATTTGGAGAAGGTCCCCAGATAGATGACACTTTGATTCCGATCCAGCGAAAACAGGGAAGGGATCGGCTGTTCCTTGTAGCGAAGGGAGGCATCGTAGTCATCTTCAATGATGTAGGAAGAAGACTTCTTTGCCCACTTCAAAAGCTGTAAGCGCCGGCCGATCGGCAGTATGGCTCCCAAAGGAAACTGGTGGGAGGGCGTGATGTAGGCCAGGGCCTTGTCTGAACTTCTGATCTGCTCGACTTTAATGCCGTTATCATCGACTTCCACGGGAACGATCGTATAGCCGGCTTCTTTAAAGATGTCAAAGGTGTCGTTGTGACCCGGTTCTTCCATATAGAGGGTGGAAACGGAAGAAGGCAGGATCTTCTGTAAGAGGGAGATCGAATAATGATGGCCGCCGGTGATGATGACCTGATCGAAAGAAATGCGCATGTCCCTGGTCTCAAACAGATAGGTGCTGATCGCTTCCCGCAGGCTTTGAAGACCCATGGGATCGCCGTTATAGAGAGAAGGTTTTTCTTCGAGCTCATTCATCGCTTCTTTTAAGCAGCGCCGGAAATCGGCGTTTTTGTAAAGATTGGGTTCCAAAGCGCCGTAGCGGAAGTCATAGCGATAGGTCTTGTTTGGTTCGGGACCGTTGTTCGGGATTGCCGGACTTACTTTTTCATGGATGAATTCCGGTATTTCTTCCACATAAAAACCCGATCCGATGATGGAGCGGACAAAGCCTTCGGATTCCAACTGCTGATAGGCATTTAAGATCGTATTGCGGCTCAGATGGTATTCTTCCGAGAGGGCTCTGGTAGCTTTCAGACGTTCCCCGGTCTGGATTTCGCCGGAAATGATCTGTTCTTTGAGCTGGCGGTAGATCTGAAAATAGATGGGCTCTGAACTGTTTTTATCGATTTTTAACATGATTGGTACCATTAAATTATATAAAATTGGTACTTTTATGTAAAACAATTTGTTGATAAGGTGGTATTGAACAATAGGGGGGGTAGAGACGATGACAAATGCGAAGACCAGAAAACTGGTGTTTACCGCTATGTTTGCGGTGATCAACTATGTGGCTTTTACTTATGGCAAGATCACCATTCCGGTGACGGCGGGGACCTCGACGGCCATTCATATCGCCAATGCTGTTGTGGTACTGTCGGCCTGGTTTTTAGGACCGATTTACGGGGGTCTGTCCGGGGCCGTCGGTTTGTCGATTGCCGATGTCTTTGATCCGCGCTACATCACTTCGGCACCGAAAACTTTCTTACTGAAGTTTCTGATCGGCTTTATTGCCGGCACACTGGCCAACCGTTTCCATCTGCGGGAAAAGGAAGAGCGCAAAGAGATTATCTCGATTACGGCGATTTCGGCCGCGGCAGCCTTGGGCTTCAATGTCATCGCCGATCCGATCGTCGGCTATTTCTACCGCAAGTATTTATTGGGCATTCCGCAGGAAGCAGCCAAGATCATCGCTACCTGGGTGGCCGGTTCCACGGCGATCAATGCGGTTGTCTGTACGATTATTTCTGTTATCCTGTATTTAGCGCTGTATAAGTCTTTCTTACCGCGTTTACCAAAAGAGTAACAGATATGAGAATCATCGTCATCGACGGCCAGGGCGGCAATATCGGCAAGCAGCTGGTCAAAAATATCCGGGACGAATTCCCAGATGTCTATATCCGGGCAATCGGCACCAATTCCACGGCCACGGCCAATATGCTCAAGGGTGGGGCCAATGAAGCGGCGACCGGCGAGAATGCCCTGATCGTTGCCTGCCGGGACGCAGACCTCATCATCGGTCCGATCGGCATCGCCGTGGCAGATTCTCTATTGGGCGAAGTTTCCGCCAGGATGGCGGCAGCAGTCGGTCAAAGTTCAGCTAAGAAGATCCTGATCCCCTTAAACAAGTGTGACATTCTCATACCAGGCCTCAGGGACAAATCGACCTCGGAAGTGTTGGCGGATGCCTTAAACATGATCCGTGCTATAATGGAAGGCAAGCTGTAGGAAGCAGCTTTCAGGCAGAAGCCTTTCAGAATTTAAACTTCAATTAATTACAGATATCAGGAAGGTATCTATTTCTTGGCAAGAGAAAGGATACCTTTTTTATGTTTAGGAGGACGTTATGAACAACACGAAAAAACTGGTTTTGACAGCTCTGTTTGCGGCGATCGGCGTCGTATTGCCGCAGGCCTTCCACATGATCCCCAATGCCGGATCTGTTATCCTGCCGATGCATATCCCGGTATTAATTGCCGGTTTTCTGGTCGGTCCGGTCTATGGTCTGGCATGCGGCATCATTACACCTTTGTTATCCCATCTGATCTTTTCCATGCCGCCGGCTCCGGTTTTGCCGGGCATGCTTTGTGAACTGGCAGTCTATGGCCTGATGAGCGGTCTTTTGAATAAAGTTGTAAAGATGGAAAATCAGCTGGCCAAGGCCTACGTCGTCTTGATCGGGGCCATGCTTTGCGGCAGGATCACTTATGGCATACTCAATGCCTTGATCTTCAGAGCCGGTTCCTATTCAATGCAGGCCTGGCTCTCGGCAGCCTTTGTCACGGCAATTCCGGGCATCATCATTCAGCTCTTGCTGATCCCGATTCTGGTGATTCGCTTGCGCAGGCTTGCGTATTTCAATTAGATACTTTTGATTAAGAACGAACAGGCAATAAAAAAAACGGCACTTTCTGTGCCGTTTTCAAATGGAAAGAATTGATTATTCGATGGTAACCGTCTGTTTGGTTTCGATCGATTTCTGTTCCTTGGAAGGAAGGGTGATATTCAAGATACCGTTTTCGAATCTTGCCTTGACATCTTCTGCCTTGATGTTTTCACCAACGTAGAAGCTTCTTGAGCAGGTACCGAATCTTCTTTCGGAACGGATCAGGTTGCCCTTGGCATCCTTTTCTTCATTGGATATTGGATAGATTATGGGTGGCCTTGATGTTCAGATAACCATCGACCAGATCCATCTGGACATCTTCCTTATTGTAGCCTGGGAGCTCGATGTCGAGGTTGTAGTAACCGTTCTTTTCATAGACATCGGTCCGCATGATCGGGTTGTTATATACCGGTTCTTTTGAGAAGAAACCATCAAACATATCATCAAATACATCTAAATTTCTAGGAAAATATTTCATATCATTTACCTCCATGTTCAGGGTCTTTATTTACCCTACACCAGCATTAAGTGCTAGCATTTGTGATAATTTAGTGCTAAATATTTGGGAAAGAAAAAGACCTGTGAAGGCCTTAGTCGAATAATGGGGTGGAATAGTAGCGCTCACCTGTATCCGGCAGGATGGTGACAACGACTTTTCCTTTGCCTAATTTCTTGGCGAGCTTTAAGGCGGCAGCCACATTGGTGCCGGAGGAGATGCCGCAGAGCAGGCCTTCTTTCTTTGCCAGGAGTTTGGCCATGCCGATGGCTAATTCATCGGAGATGATGCAGATATCATCGTAGAGCTTTTGATCCAGGATCTCGGGAATGACGCCATCGCCGATCCCCATCTGCAGGTGGGTGCCGATCTTGTCGCCGGATAAAATGGCGGCGTTTTCCGGTTCGACCGCCCAGATGGTCATATCCGGGTTGTGCTTCTTTAAGACCTTGCCGATGCCGGTTAAAGTACCGCCGGTGCCGATGCCGGAACAGAAGCCGTCGATCTTCGGCAAGTCTTTGACGATCTCTTCGCCGGTCTTTTCCTGGGCAGCCACATTGGCCGGGTTTTCAAACTGGCCCGGGACAAAGACGTAGGGGTCTTCCTTGGCGGTGTTGGCGACGATCTGCTGGCACTTTTCGATGCAGGCGCCGATATTGCCTTCATCGTGGACCAGTCGGATCTGGGCACCGTACATGGCGATCAGTTTTCTTCTTTCTACGGAAACCGAATCAGGCATGACGATGATGACCCGATAGCCTTTGATGGCCCCAATCATTGCCAAGGCAATACCCTGATTGCCCGAGGTACATTCGACGATGACCGAATTCTCGTTTAAAAGGCCCTTT
Source organism: uncultured Erysipelotrichaceae bacterium (assembly GCA_902787775.1). GTDB lineage: Bacteria > Bacillota_I > Bacilli_A > Erysipelotrichales > Erysipelotrichaceae > Colivicinus. Next base: position 17,351 of record CADAHV010000032.1, read on the forward strand.
TGTTCGGCATCTTCGATCATGCCTAAGGCGGTGCGGGTCTTGATCGAGCCGCCCGGTTCGAGGGCTTCGAATTTGACGTAGATGTCGGCGAAGTCCTGATCGACGATTTTATTTAGTTTAATGAGCGGCGTATTGCCGATCGCATCGAGTGCTGAGTGATAGATCATAGTATATTCCTTTGAGAAAAATATACCACAAATTGAGAGGAAATTCGTCCGGTGAACGAAAGGAAAAGGGAAGTATTATAATGATATCGTAGTACAAGATCAGGCGTCACGCCTGAAATGCAGATAGAAAGAGGATCCTATGAAAAGATTATTAACAATGCTTCTCATATTGGCACTGTGTATTTCACTGAGCTCTTGTCAAAAGAAAAAAGAATTGAAAGGTGATATCCATATCTTCTTTACCAGTGACATCCATTGCGGTGTCAACGAAGGCATCACCCTGGCAGGTGTCAAGGCTTTGGTAGAAGATGCCAAGGCGGAACATGAATATGTCACTTTAGTCGATTGCGGCGACAGTATTCAGGGCGGACCTTTGGGTTCCTTAAGCAAGGGTGAACTGATCATCCCGCTGATGAATGAGACGGGTTATGATATCGCCACCTTTGGCAATCATGAATTCGATTACGGCATGGAACAGTTGGGCAAACTGATTTCCATGATGGAATATCAGCCGATTCTTTGTAACTACAAATACAGCGGCACAAAGAAGAATGTCTTTGACGGCATCGATCCTTACGTCATCAAAGAATATGGTGACTATAAGGTTGCCTTCATCGGCCTTTTAACGCCGGCGACCATCACCACTTCCACACCGACCTTCTTTATGGAAGATGGTCAGCTCGTCTATGACTTCTACGGCGGCGGCAAGGGCGAAGCGCTGGCTGCCAGAGTTCAGGAAGTGGTCGACGAGGTGAGAGGAAAAGGTGCCGATTATGTCGTGGTGATCAGCCATCTGGGCGTCAACGAACCAAGCTATGATACGGTGTCCTTTATCCATATGACCAAGGGCATCGACGTTTTCCTGGATGGTCACGCCCATGCCAACATCGTCGAGGATAAGTATCCCGATGCCGACAACAAAGATGTCATCGTCTCTTCGCCCGGCACGAAGTTAGAGACGGTCGGTGAACTGATTATCGGCAAGGATGGCAGCATACAGACTTTACACATCGATGCGTATGACCGCAAAGATGAAACATTACAGGCCAAAGTCGATAAGGCTTTGGGTGACCTCAACGTGATCTTAAGTGAAAAGATCTCCGAGATCGACCATGACCTCAAGGTGGCGGATGAAAACGGCCACCGTCTTACCAGAAACAGAGAGACGACGGCAGCCGACTTTGTCGTCGATGCGATCAGAGAAGAGATGGGAACGCAAATCGCCATCCTCAACGGCGGTTCGGTCCGTACGGCCTTAGAGGCCGGCGATATCACCAAGGGTGATCTTCTGGCCATCCTGCCGTTCGAGAACCTTCTCTCTTCCGTTAAAATGAGCGGTCAGACGATCCTGGATGCCTTGGAATATGGCTCAAGTCAGACGGAAGCGATCACCGTATTCGATGACAAACCGGTGGGCGAGGCCGGCTCGTTCTTACAGGTATCGGGTCTCAAATATACGATCGATACCTCTGTTCCAAGTCCGGTCAAAGTGGACAGCGATCAGATGTTTGCCTCCATTGAGGGAGAACGCAGAGTCAAAGATGTCTATGTTCTGGAAGAGGGCGAATATGTGCCGATTGATCCGGAAAAAATCTATACCGTCTCTTCCAATAACTACATTTTGATGAACAAGGGCGATGGCTATACGATGTTTGAAGACTGCGAAGTTCTGGTTAAAAACGGACCGGTCGATGTCAGCAGTCTGATCAATTATGCCAAAAACCACAATCTGAACGATATGTATCTGGATGTCGAAGGAAGGATCACTGTTAAATAAGAGATTCCGTTTCCTTGTAATAGCTCTTTTGTGCCTCTTGTGCGGCTGTTCCATCAAGGGGGACAACCTCGGCGCAAAGGCCTACAAAAATGGAAAGTGTGTCGCATTTTATCCGCCGCAGAGCGAAAAAGCCAAAGCCTATGCGATGAAACTTTGCGAACGGGAAGATGAGATGATTTTTGATTATGTCCTGGAGAAGGCCGGTGATTATGAGAAGCTGACTTATCTGGACGGAAATATCTTCTATCTCAATGCCGATCATTCCGATCTGAATGTGACAGTAAAAAGCGGGGCAGAAATGTTGTCGGCGATCCTTCGCTATGACATGAAAAAAGAGGGGATCGAAGAGGCTTATACCTCCGCTTTCTGGCAAAACAGTGCACCGGAAAATCTTAGTCTGAGAAGCATTGAAGTTGAGCTCATCAACCAGCGCATGAAGCTCTACTTCAAAGATTTTGATTACACGGAATTTTTGCCGATCACCTATCTGGAATATCTTTCGGGCATCAATCTTGGTTTTGGCTACCGCGATGATTTTGAAAAGAAGATCTACATCGATCCAAAAAGGCCGATGGTGGCTTTGACTTATGATGACGGACCTTATGAAACGGTGGATTCTATTCTCTATGAGATTCTCGATGCCTATGGAGGACGGGCAACCTTCTATGCGGTGGGAAGCCGCATGACAAAGGCCGAGCTCGACAGCATGGAAAGAGGGATCGGCTTAGGCATGGAATTCGGTTCGCACAGCGAGTACCATGAGAGTCTGTCCAAGCAGGATGTGGAAGAAGCTGCGTGGGCGATCATGGAACCGGTGAACTACGTCAAAGAGAAGCTGGGCTATGAGATGAAGACCTACCGGCCGCCTTATGGAAACCGCAACTTTGAACTGGAAGAAGTCATCGGCATGCCTGCCGTCTTATGGACCCTGGATTCCAAGGACTGGTCGAATCGGGACGAAGACATCACCCACGACAAGATCATCAACAATATCGAAGACGGGGACATCGTCCTGATGCATTCCTTGTATATGTCTTCTGCCAATGCCACCAGGCGTCTGGTGCCGGAACTCATCGATGAGGGCTATCAGCTGGTGACGGTTTCGGAATTATTGAAATATAAGGGCTACGACATCGAGAATTTGAAAGTCATCGGCAACAATTAAAAAAAACCGCGTTCAGCGGTAATGGGCTTCACCATCCAGGCGATAGGAGATATCGTTGTAGGAGAGCAGTTCGTATTTGCCCTCCTGATAGCCAAGGATGGTCAATGAGGCGTTGTCGACCAGGGACTTCTGTTTCAAATCAGGAAACAGATGTGCCAATACACTGCATATGACAAAGGAGGAGGTCGAGATCAAGAGATCTCCTTTTTTATATTGGTCAGCCAATTGATCCAGGCCCTCCTTAAAGCGTCGGTAAGATCTTTCGCTTCCTTCAAAGCGGCCTGTCTCATCGTTTTTCTCTAAAAGGGAGGCGATGGTCATGTCGTCGTAGTGGCGATACAAGCCGGCATAGGCACCATAGTCTTCGTGAAGGGCTTCATATAGAGGGTTCAACATATCATAGTAGGATCCGCCTTCATACTTGCCATAACCCATTTCCCTGAAATGGGGATCGCTGATGACTTCGACGGGATGATGATTCTCACTTAAAAAGATCCTGGCTGTATCCAGCTGGCGCTTGGTGTCACCGCTGTAGGCGTAATCAAAAGAAATGTTTCTTGCCCCATAGCCGGCGCATCTGGCCTGGTATTGGCCAAGCTTTGTTAAAGGAGAATCATTGTGGCCCTGGACCTTCTCTTGCAGATTAAAGAGGGTCTGACCGTGACGCAAAAGAAAGAATCTCATACTGATTCCATTATATGAAAAAAAGACCCGCAGGTCTTTTGTGAATTATTCGGATCGTAAAGCGATGACCGGATCCTGTTTGGCTGCCTTTTTGGAAGGAATGAAGCCGGCCAGGATCGTTAAGACGATGGAGATCAGGATCAAGGCGATCGCTGCCTCTTTCGGTAAGACGGCATTGACGTCCTGGTTGTTTGCCACGTTGTGAATGATCCTGTTGATTAGCGGCAGAGAGGCGATCGTCACGCCGACACCCAAGAGTCCGGATAAGGCACCGATAATGAAGGTCTCGGCCGAGAAGATTGAGGAGACATTCCGCTTGGAGGCGCCCATCGCTCTTAAGATACCGATCTCTTTGGTGCGTTCGAGAACCGAGATCAGGGTGATGACCGCGATCATGATCGAAGAGACCACTAAGGAGATCGAGACAAAGGCGATCAGTACGTAGGTGACGACATCGACGATGGTCTTGACCGAAGACATCAGGATGCCGGTAATGTCGGTGTAGCGGACCTTGGTGTCTTCATCGACGCTGTCATTGTAGGCGTCCAAGAAGGCTAAGAAGTTTTCCTTGGCGGCAAAGTCACGGAAGTAGAAGGAGATCGAGGTTGGATCCTCCAGGTCCTGGTAGCCCAAGGCCAGCAGGTTCTTGTAGGCCGTCTTTTCATCCGTACCCTGCATCATCGTTTCCATTAAGCGGGAGAGCTCTTCCTGGTCCATGTTGAACCGGAAGGCTTTCGCAAACTTGTCGGTATCGACGCTCATCATGTCTTGGCCAAACATCTCGCCAAGCTTGGAGAAGGAATCCATCATCGGTTCCATCATCTTGCCGGTAGCGGCGCCGATCTGGCCGGCGATCATGTAGACGGTGAAGTCATTGATCATCGCCGAGATGAC
>CADAHV010000033.1:0-13096 GCA_902787775.1 uncultured Erysipelotrichaceae bacterium
GCCGTGTCCGGTGCCTGCAGTATGACGCTTCCGGCCAGAGAGATCAACGAAGTTAATTACGATCCGCTTTCCTTCTATCTTTTAGGAAAGAAAAATAAAGAAGGCGAGCTCATACGTCTTGCCTACACATTAGAAAAATCAATGAACCTTGTCGTCAAGCCATCCTGGCTCAAAGACCGATAAGGTTTTTTTAGCCGCAGAAGTGACTGCCGTTGCAGACAAAGCCCCAGGAAGTGTAATAGTTGCCTTTATAAGGAACTTCAGAATTAGGGTTCTCGTTATTGTTTGCACCTGCACCGCCGTTAACGCAGCTGAGGGATTCTTCCATTAGTTCACTTTTATATTACTTTTCTTTTTTGGTATGTTTTTCTTTATTCACACCCCCCTTTTGAGATGTTTGTTAGAATGATAAGGAAGGAAGTTGAGAATATGGAAAGCATTCAGTTCAAAGATCATACATTTTTATTGAATACAAAGGATCTGTCCTATATGTTCAGGATCGACCGTTATCAGCATCTCGAGCACTTGCATTTCGGTGCACGCTGCCGAATTGAAGACGGCGATGCCTTTTCGTTTAAGAAATACATCTCCCATGGCGATACGATTGCCTATGCCAGGGAAGATTCGTATTATTCCACCGACTCTTTGCCGCAGGAATTCCCGACCTATGGAACCGGTGATTTTAATGAGGTACCGATCGAGATCGAACATCAAGCTTCCCACACCCTGGACCTGATTTTTGACTCTTATGAAATTCTTAACGGCGATCTTAAGATGGAAAGTCTTCCTTCTTCCTATGGATGTGGGCAGACCTTGCTCATTCACATGAAAGACAAGGTCAAACCGATTTTTGTGGATCTTATTTATGCGATCTATCCGGAAGAAAATATCATCAGCCGCAGAGCGGTCTTAAAAAATTTAAGTGAAGAGGATCTCGTCATCCGCAAATTCCTTTCCTACAGCATTGATCTTTGTGAGGATGATCTGGTCCTCATGGACTTCCATGGTGCCTGGGATAAGGAGATGCACTTACAGGAGCACGAGATCAAGGAAGGTACCCTTCTTATCTCTTCCCGCGTCGGCTTTGCCTCTTCCAAAAACAATCCCGGCTTCCTCATTCGTCAGGCAGACACTGATGAATTCCATGGCAAGGTCTGGGGCTTCAATCTGGTCTACAGCGGCAACCACTATTCTTCCGTCAGTAAAAACGAATACGGTTTTCACCGCATCCAGGGCGGCATCAATCCCGACCGTTTCCACAAGATCTTAAAGACAAATGAATCCTTTGAAACACCGGAAGCTATCCTTTCCTATTCCGATCAGGGTTTGAACGATCTTTCCCATCACTTCCATGATTTCATCAACGAACACATCGTCACTTCCCATTGGAAGAAGAAAGAAAGACCGATCCTGGTCAATTCCTGGGAGGGTTTCGGTTTTGATTTCCACAAGGAAGATCTGATTGAGAAGCTGGCCAAAAATGCCAAAGATTTGGGTATTGAAATGTTTGTCCTGGATGATGGTTGGTTCGGCCGCCGCGACAGCGATAAACGCGGATTGGGTGATTACGATTGCAACCTCAATAAAATCCCGGGCGGCATCGCTTCTTTGAGTGAAGAGGTTCATAAGCTCGGCTTGCTCTTCGGCATTTGGGTCGAACCGGAAGCCATCAGTATCGACTCAGCTCTTTATGAAGCACATCCGGAATTTGCCTTAAAAGAAGAAGGGCGCGAGTTCTTCTTCGGCCGCAATGAGCTTTTGATGGATCTGACCAAAAAGGAGGTCCGCGATTATATCGTTGAGAATGTTTCCAAATTGATTGATGAGAATAAGGTTGACTACATCAAATGGGATATGAACCGGATGATGAACGGTGTTTCCGGTGCCTACAATCACGACTACATTCTCGGTTTGTATGAGGTCCTTGACCGCATCTTTACACCGCGTCCGGATGTTCTGTTTGAATCCTGCAGTTCCGGCGGCAACCGTTTTGATTTAGGTATCTTATGTTACTCACCACAGATCTGGTCGTCCGATGACACCGATCCGATCGAGCGCATCGACATTCAGAAAGGTCTTTCCTACCTCTACCCGCTTTCCACCATGGGTGCCCATGTCTCCGCCTGTCCGCATTCACAGACTTTACGCAAGACGCCGTTGGAGACCCGCTTTGCGGTTTCCGCTTACGGCTGCCTGGGTTATGAACTGGATTTAAGCCGATTGTCGGATGTGGAAAGATTTGAAGTCCGCAAACAGACGGCTTGGTATAAAAAATACCGTTCTCTTTTCCAGTTTGGCCGCTTCAATCGTCTGAAGGCAGAAAACGGACAGGAATCTTTTGAGGTGAGTGATGGAAAAAGAGCTGTTGTTTCCAAGTTCCGCCGTCTCCTACATGCCGCACCGTATTTTGATAAACTGACAGCGACCGGATTAAAGACGGATCAGCTTTATTCTGTTTGTTCAAGACAATACTTCCATGAACTTTCAAATTCAAATTATGCGGGTTCTGTTAATGAAGATATCGATACAGACACAAAGGAATTTTTGAAGAAACATCCGAATTTGGTTTTGAGTGAACAATATTACACCGCATCCGGTGCTGCCTTGAAAGAAGGCATCTGTCTCGATCCTCTGTATCTGGGCACCGGCAATAATAAAAAGATCCGCATTCCTTTGGATTACGGATCGGATATGTATCTGATTGAAGAAAAATAGAATCAGATCAATATATTTCTTTTGAATTCTTCGACCCTGTCGTGCGTAATGCCCAGGGTCTTTTCTATAAAGTCATCACCCATATTCTCCAGTGCCGCATCAAGATATTCCTCATCAGCGACAAAGGCCTTATAGGCAGCCATGGCGATCTCTTCACCCACTTCATTCTTTAATCTTTCATAAAGCGCCTTCGCTTTCGGAACGTTGACTTTGTTGGTAAAAAGATAGTCACTTCGTATGGTCTCTTCATCGACACCCAGCATTTTTAAGACCAGTACACTCACCATGCCGCAGCGGTCTTTGCCTTCCGAACAGTGCCAGAGCACCGCACCTTCTTTTCCGCTCTGGTCGATAATGAGATTTAAGGCTTTTCTGAATCCTTTAATGTATTCTTCCTTGGTGACCAGTTCCACATAGGTATCTTTCAAAGACGGCATCTTGAAGGTCTTCTTCTTTTCGTGCGTGATGCCGTCTTCAAATCCTTCAATGATCGGTATGTGCCGATAAACCAGTGTGTCTGTCTGATCGGGTACCTCTTCCTTTTCTTTATAAGTGCGCAGGTCGATCACGGTACTGAGGCCGTGCTTTTCTTTTAAATAATCGAGATCTTCCCTGCTGGCTCTTCCCAAATGAGCCGAGCGGATCAGTTTATTTGGACGGATCGTTTTTCCATCACTTGTTTGATAATCACCCAGGTCGCGGATATTGCCGATGGAATCTAAATGGATTTCTATCATACGATCTTTGACCTCCACTTTCCGTCTTTCTTGTAATAAATCAGTTCACTGAGTTCATCACTCGTCATAATCTTATAGATCCGTTTGAGATCCAGAGACAGCTTATGTTTATCCAGATCATCTTTTTTGATCCAGAAAACTTCTCCTTCTTTGGATGAGCGCAGCTTGCCGGAAAACTGATCGGTCTTGTAGTACAGCATCAGATAGCGGTCTTCATCTTCTGTCTTAAATTCTTCGATGCCGCATAAAATCGGTTTCTTAATGGTCAAACCGGTCTCTTCCTTAACCTCACGGATGACAGAAGTCTGAAAATCTTCATTTTCCTCCACATGGCCGCCCGGAAAAGTCAGTCCCGGCCAGTCTTTTTTCTTGCGGTCGACGACCAGAATCTCATCATCCTTATAAATCAGGCAAATATTGGTAAGAATACATTGATGTCTCTTTTTCATATCCATATTATATACAATAGATTTTTTAAAAATGTTGAATAAATTGATCTGTATTTTTTCCGATAAAATATTTTTACCTTCGGTACAGAAAACACTTTTCCACATCCACATTCCGTATTTTTCAACATTATGTTAAAAAAGTGAAGAACTTCATTTTATCCTTTATTTAAAGTGTTTTTCTGCATTCTGTTCTCAGAAATCCGCTGTGGATTTCTTTTCTTTTTCACATCTTCCAACAGTGGAATTCAAAGTGGAATATATACTAACATTTTTTCCACAAAATTTAAATTGTGGAAAATTGTGGAAAACTTATCCACAATTGATAAATAAAGGATTTTTGAATTTTTGTCGTTGTGGATTGTGGAAAACTACCCTTTGTAAGACATTAAAATTGTGGAAAACTTATGTTATGATGGATTTACCTATCTAAGGTTTTAAGCAGCACGAACACTATGACTACTCTTGATTTTTATCTGCATGACAAATGGTCGCAGACATGTAAATATATAGCCGATTCCGGCCAGATCGCCGAAAGTGTACTGCCTTACTTTGATTCAAAGCTGGTTTCTTTGAACGACAGTGAAGCAGTGGTCACCGTTCCGGCTTTTATTAATTACGCGATCATGTCCGAACATGTCGATCTGATTGAAAACTGCCTGGAGGAGTCCTTAGGCAAGAGACTATCGGTCCGCATCGTTCAACAGGAAGATTTTGAAAAGAAATCATCTGTACCGAAAAATAATTTCAAGAGTGATTTTCTTTCCAGAAAGATTGACCCGAACCAGACATTTGCGGATTTTGTCGTCGGACGTTCCAACGCCCAGGCCCAGGTCGCCGCAATGACCTGTGCTTCCAACCTCGGTGTCATCTTTAATCCTTTATTTATTTATGGAAATCCGGGTTTGGGCAAGACACATTTACTGAATGCCATCGGCAATCAGGTCAAATCCCTTTATCCGGAAAAGAAAATCGGTTTTGTCAGCGGCCTGGAATTTGTCGATAATGTCAAGAAAGCATCCCAGGAAAACCGTTTTGATGAACTGAAGGAAGTCTTCCAGGATCTGGATCTTCTTCTGATCGATGATATTCAGAATATTGCAGGCAAAGATAAGACAAATGAGCTTTTCTTTACCATATATAATGAGCTGATCAACAACAAAAAACAGATCTGCGTCACTTCCGACCGCACACCAAGCGAGATCCGCGGCCTTTCCGATCGTATCATTTCCCGTTTTAATCAGGGATTGAACGTCAATATTGAGGCACCGGAGTACGAAACTTCCATCAATATCTTAAAAATGAAGATCGCCAATTATCCGGGCTATAACAAATCATCGATCGACGATATCGATGATGATGTCTTCTCTTATCTGGCTACCAATTTCTCGCAGGATGTCAGAAGTCTGGAAGGCGCGGTCAACAGACTTTTATTTTACTCTGCGATGTTCCCGAATCTGGAGGAAGGCAACCGCATCACCTTAAAACTGGCGGTGGAAGCCTTTAAAGATCAGATCAAAGACGGGAAGAACGAATTAGCTATTTCAACGGTACGAAAGGCGGTATGTGATTACTACAACCTCACCAAACAACAAATCACATCCGCCAACCGTACCAAGAGTATCTCCAATGCCAGACAGATTGCGATGTATCTGTGCCGCAAACTGTTGGATGCAACATACGACGACATCGGTCAGGAATTCGGCGGCAGAGATCACTCCACGGTTATGAGTTCGATTGCCAGCGTGGAGAAAAAAATCAAGACCGACCCGCTCTACCTCAAGGCAATCAACGAGATCGAGAGCAGAATCAAATAAGTTTCCACAATGTTATCCTGTCCTGAAAATGGTAAAATTTAAGTGTAAACAAAGACTATTTCGAAGTTTTCCACATTTTCCAACAGGATAATGATAATAAGATTAACGATAAATAAACACAAAGACACGGAGGCGCTATGAATTTCAAAATTTCAAAAAAAGAATTCCTGGATGCATTGAGCTTATCATCCAGAGCTATCTCTTCAACAACACCATTACCATCCTTGGGTGGTATCAAGATTTCGTTGAGTGAGAATTCCCTTGTCCTTGTTTCTTCTGATTCCAATATCTCCATAAGGACAGCCATCAACAATAACGACCGCAACGCTCTGATCATCAATGAACCGGGTGAGATCGTACTGGATGCCCGTTATATATTGGAAATCGTCCGTAAGATCGATTCCGATTTCATCAATGTGGAAACGATCGATGGGACCCTGGTTAAGATCTATGGCGGCAATTCCGAATTCAAGGTCAACGGCATGCCGGCCAGTGAATATCCAAACATCGGTTTCGACATCAGAAACAATGAACCGTTTAAACTGGAGACTGCTTTATTCAATCAGATCATTGATGAAACTTCCTTTGCCTGCTCGGATAAGGAGACTAGACCGGTACTGACCGGTGTCAATCTGAAGGCACAGGATCATAAACTGTATGCCAACGCGACAGACTCCTATCGTCTGGCTTCCAAGGTTCTGGATATTGAAGCGGATTTAAACTTCAATATCACCATTCCTTCCAAGTATCTGAATGAGATCTGTCATGCGATTGCAGCTGAAAAAGAAGTCACGATTGCCATTGACAATCAGAAGATCTCCTTCATCTTCGGCAATTCCGTTATCGAGACCAGACTCCTGGATGATGAATTCCCGGATACATCCCGTCTGATCCCTGCTTCTTTCTCGCAGAAACTGAAGGTTTCCGCCAAGGAACTGATCCGGGCGATCGATCGTACCTTATTCATCAAGGCAGACGGAAAGAACACCATTAAGATGAGTATTGATACGGATAAACTGGAACTTACTTCCACCAACCAGTCGATGTTGTCTTCTTTTGAAAAGATCAATGTCATTTCCTACGAAGGTCAGCCATTGGAGATCTCCTGCTCCGGCAAATATCTGCAGGATGCCTTAAAGGCCATCGACAGCGATGAAGTGACGATCAACTTCTCCGGTGAACTCAAACCGATGGTGGTCAAAAAAGAGGATGATGACTCTTTGATCCAGCTGATTTCTCCGGTCAGGACATATCATTAAATTTTAAAAAATCAAAAATAAGACAATTAGGGCCCGTTTAGCGACGGGTTTTAATTTTTATTAGGTGTATCACATGAAAAACCAAATCCGCCCGGAATGGAAAAATAAGGCCGAAAATGATATAATTTTAACGTATATGGCCATAGTGAAAAACGTTCAAATCAAAGAGGAATTTGTGAGTCTCGGACAGTTTCTCAAAATCTGTGATCTGATCTCTTCCGGCGGTGAAGCGAAGATCTTTCTGAAAGAAAATGAGATCTTTGTCAACGGCGAAAAAGAAGACCGCAGAGGCAGGAAACTCTATGAGAAAGATCTGATCAAGATCAACGACGAGGTCTATCAGATATGCCGGTAAAGACGATACGGATCAATGATTACCGCAATTACAGACGCAAGTATCTGGAATTCGATCCGCATTTAAATATCATCGTCGGCAAAAACGGCAGCGGCAAGACAAACATACTGGAAAGTATCATCGTTGTTTCCAACACAAAATCCTATCGTACCAACAATGACGCAGACCTGATCAGGAAGGGCTGCGATTTTGCGCGTATCGTTTTAAATACGGAAGATAAGGAATACAAAGTCGTCATCAATAAAAAGAATAAATCTTTATATATTGATAACGAATTGATCAAACGCACCTCGGAATTTATCGGCAAGGTCAACGCCATTCTGTTTAAACCAAGTGACCTGGAACTGTTTACCCAATCCCCTTCCGAAAGGCGAAAGTTACTGGATATTGAGATCGCCAAGGTCTCTAAAAGCTATATCCACTCCTTATCCCGCTACAATTCCTTATTAAAAGATAAGAACAAACTGTTGAAACAGCTGGAAGCGGATCAGCTTCTTTTGAACGTTCTCAATGAATCGATGACGCCGATGATCAAAATCATCATTTCGGAACGTGAGAATTTCTTTACTATCATCAACCGCTATATTTCCGAATACTATCATCTGATCTCGGATACTGATTCCAAGATCGAGATCGTCTATAAAAAATGCTGCGAGATCGCTGATGTGGAGATGCAGTTAGAAAATGCGAAAGAAAAAGACGACTACTATCATTATGCGACTTTCGGTCCCCACCATGATGACTACAGTTTCTACATGGACGGCTATGAGCTCAATTCCATCGCCTCACAGGGACAGAAACGTATGGTGCTGATCGCCTTCAAGTTCGCCCTGATGCGCTACATTCAATATTCCATCGGGATCACCCCGATCGTCTTGCTGGACGACATCCTCTCGGAACTGGATAAGGAAAACAAGGAACGTCTTCTGAATATCATTCCGGAGAATACTCAGGTGATCATTACAAATACCGATATCAACAATCTTGATATCAAAGCAGACTATAAACTGATCGAATTAAAGGAGGGATATGATGTCTAATACGAGTATCAATCACGACAACTATACTTCTGACGATATACAGGTACTGGAAGGTCTTGAAGCTGTCAGAAAAAGACCTGGTATGTACATAGGTACAACCTCTTCTACCGGTTTGCATCACCTGGTCTGGGAGATCATCGACAACTCTGTTGATGAGGCCTTGGCCGGTTATGCGACAAAGATTGAAATCACTGTCGACGACAAGGATATTGTGACCGTCAAGGATGACGGACGCGGTATGCCGACGGAAATTCACCCGAAGACCGGTGTCTCTACGGTTGAGACGATCTTTACCGTTCTTCATGCCGGCGGCAAATTCGGCGGCGGTGCCTATAAGGTATCCGGTGGTCTGCACGGTGTCGGTGCTTCCGTCGTCAACGCCTTATCCGAATGGCTGGAAGTCACGATTCACAAAGACAGCAAGGTTTATTTTGCCCGTTTTAAAGACGGCGGTCATGTCGACCAGTCTTTAAAAGAGATCGGTACCTGTGATGAAAAAGACACCGGTTCAATCGTTTCCTTCAAGGCAGATCCGGAGATCTTCAAGGAAGGTACGATTTACGACTACGAGACCCTTTTCAACAGGATCCGTCAGATGGCCTTCTTGAATAAAGGCATCACCTTTGTTTTCAACTGGGAAAAAGAAGATGAGATGAAGGGCTCCCACACCTTCTGTTATGAAGGCGGCATCAAGGAATATGTCGAATTCCTGGATGAGGGTGAAACAAAACTCTTTGAAGATGTTTTGTACTGCGACGGGGCTGATCAGGAAACCCAGATCGCCGTGGAAGTTTCCCTTCGCTACAACACTTCCTATTCCGAGAAGGTCTATTCCTTCTGTAACAATATCTTCACACCGGACGGCGGCACGCATCTGGATGGATTCAGACAGACACTGTCGAGAGTTATCAACGCCTACGCCAAAGATAACAATCTCATCAAAAAGGATGATCCGAACCTGACCAACGACGACCTCAGAGAAGGTCTGACGGCAATCATTTCCGTCAAGCACCCGGATCCGCAATACGAAGGCCAGACCAAAGGAAAACTCGGCAACGCCGAAGTTCGTCCGGTCGTCAATAAAGTTTTCGGTGACTTCTTAAAGCGTTACCTTCTGGAAAATCCGGATGTTGCCAAGATCATCATTGAAAAGGCAAAATCTGCTTCCGAAGCCAGACTGGCTGCCCAGAAGGCAAGAGAAAATGTCCGACGTAAAGACGATTTCGGTTCCGGCAATCTGCCGACCAAATTAAAGGACTGTGCTTCCCGCGATGCCTCGATCTGTGAGATCTACATCGTCGAGGGTAATTCCGCCGGCGGTTCTGCGCAACAGGGACGTGATTCCAACTTCCAGGCTGTCCTGCCTTTACGAGGCAAGATCCTGAATGTTGAAAAAGCCAGAGTCCACAAGATCTTCGACAATGCCGAGATCCGTATGATGATCCAGGCTTTTGGCTGTGGTTTCGGCGATGATATCGATATCTCCAAACTGCGTTACCACAAGATCGTCATCATGACCGATGCCGATGTCGATGGTCAGCATATCTCTACGTTGATGCTGACATTCTTATATCGTTTCTTTAAACCGCTCATTGAAGGAGGCTACGTCTATCTGGCGATGCCGCCTCTCTATAAACTCTTTAAAGGTCAGCGTACTTTAAGGTACTGCTACTCCGATGAAGAACTCGAACTGGCAAAGCGCGACTTTGGCGATGAAAAGTACGATGTCCAGCGTTACAAGGGACTTGGTGAAATGGACCCAAGCCAGCTTTGGGAAACCACCCTGGATCCGGAACACAGGACATTAAAGAGAGTCACCATCAAAGATGCGATCGACGCTGATGCCGTCTTCTCAATGTTGATGGGTGATGAAGTGGAACCGCGTAAGAACTTCATCGTTGAAAACGCCCACTTCGTCAAGAACCTGGATATTTAAGGAGGCGCAACATGGAAGAACTGGATAACAGATATTTCAATCACGGCAATATGAAAGAAGTCAATATCTCTTCCGAAATGAGAGAAGACTTCTTAAGCTACTCCATGTCCGTCATCATCGACCGTGCCTTACCGGATGTCCGCGATGGTATGAAGCCGGTCCACAGAAGAGTTTTGTGGGCAATGTATGATGCCGGTTTCCTGCCGGATAAACCGCACGTCAAATCCGCCAACATCGTCGGTGAAGTTATGGGTAAGTATCACCCGCACGGCGATACGGCGATCTACGATACAATGGTCCGTATGGCACAGCCATTCTCCTACCGTTACCCTCTGGTTGATGGCCACGGTAACTTCGGTTCCCTGGATGGTGATGGTGCTGCGGCAATGCGTTACACCGAAGCGCGTATGTCCAAGATTTCCTTGGAATTACTGCAGGATATCAAAAAGGAAACGGTCGACTGGCGCGATAACTACGATGCCAGACATCGTGAACCGGTTGTTTTACCAAGCCGCTTCCCTAATCTTCTGGTCAACGGTTCCATGGGTATCGCTGTCGGTATGGCAACCAATATGCCGACCCACAATCTGGGTGAAACGATCGACGGCGTCATCGCCTACATGGAAAATCCGGATATCACCACAACGGAATTGATGGAATACATCCCGGGACCGGACTTCCCTACCGGTGGTTACATCGTCGGACGCTCCGGTATCCGTCAGGCTTATGAGACGGGTCGTGGTTCGATCATCATTCGTTCCAAAGTTGAGATCGAAGACATGCACCAGGGCAAGCACAAGATCACCATCAAGGAGATCCCTTACCTGGTCAACAAACTGGTGATGTTTGAAAAGATCCACCAGCTGGCGAAAGAAAAGATCATCGACGGCATTTCCGAACTCAAAGACCTTTCCAACGACCGTAACGGTATCCGCATTGAAATCGAACTCAAGAAAGATGTCCAGCCGGAAGTTGTCTTAAATCAGTTGTATAAGCTGACACCGGTCCAATCCTCTTTCGGTATCAACAACAACGTTCTGGTCAACAACCGGCCGATGTTGTTATCACTAAAGGAAATCATCTCCTGCTACGTCGATCATCAGATCTCCGTCGTCAGAAGAAGAACCCAGTTTGATCTCAATGAAGATGAAAAGAGAGCTCATTTATTGGAAGGCTTGAAGATTGCCTTAGACAATATCGACCGCGTCGTCGAGATCATCAAGAGTTCCAAAGATGATGATGAAGCTTTACTAAAACTGAACCAGGAATTCGGTATCGATGATATTCAAGGCAAGGCCATCCTGGATATGCAGCTCAGAAGACTGACCGGTTTATCCAGAGAAAAGATCATCAACGAACTCAATGAACTTTATATTGAGATCGACGACCTGAAAGATATTCTGGCCAACCATTCCCGCGTTGTTCAGATCATCAAAGACGAACTGACGATCATCAAGAATAAATACGGTGACAAGCGCCGCACCGAGATCATCGAAGGCGATGTCTCCATGGAAGATGAAGATCTGATTCCGATGGAAGATGTCATCATCTCCTTAAGCAACAACGGCTACGTCAAACGTTTGCCGATCGACACCTACCGCTTACAAAACCGTGGCGGACGCGGCGTCAAAGGCATGTCCTTGAATGAAGATGATGTCGTCGATCAGAACATCACCATGTCGACGCACGACTTCCTGCTGATCTTCACCAATAAGGGCAAGGTCTACCGCATCAAGGGCTTCAATATTCCGGAAGCTTCCCGCAACGCAAAAGGCATCCCGGTCATCAACATCATCAACATCGAAAAAGATGAAAAGGTAAAGACACTGGTACCGATCAACCGTGAATGGGAAGTTAAGGGTTACCTCTTCTTTGTCACCAAGAACGGTCTGTGTAAGAGAGTACCGGCCAGTGAATTTGAATCGATCCGTCAAAACGGCAAGATCGCCATCTCCTTAAAGGAAGATGATGAACTGGTTGCCGTCAGACCGACCCTGGGTGATTCACAGATCATCATCGGTGCTGCCAACGGCAAGGCTGTCCGTTTCGACGAACGCGGTGTTCGTGCGATGGGCAGAAATGCGTCCGGCGTCAAGGGTATGAATGTCGACGGCTCCGAAGTCATCGGTATGTGTACCGATGCGGAAGGTTCCAAGATCCTGGTCGTCTCCAAGAACGGTTATGGCAAACAGACACCGGTTGAAGAATACCGTCTCACCTCGAGAGGTGCCAAGGGTGTCAAGACCATCAACATCAATGAGAAGAACGGCAACCTCGTCGCCTTGAAAGCCGTCAACGGCGATGAAGACTGTCTGATCATGACCAACGATGGCATCATCATCCGTATCCATCTCGAGAAAGTTTCGACGATGGGCAGAGCGACACAGGGCGTCCGCCTGATCAAACCGCAGGAAGGCACCGTCGTCTCCGCTGTCAGCCTGATGGCTCATTCCGAGGAAGAAGGAAGCGAGAAGGACAACGGCGAAGAAATCAATACAGAAGTACAAGAGGAAGCAGCTGAATAAGCTGCTTTCTTTTCCGGACAATATATTTCCTAGGTAATAAGTAAAAACCTTTTGGGATATTGTTAAACTTTGTGCTATTATTTCTATGTATAAGTTAAGGATAAGTAGTTGAAGAAAAACCTTGCAGAGAGGTGGCGGTTGGTGCAAGCCATCAGGAAATCTTCAATGAATCTACCTTATGTGATGTCCCAATCCGACACGTATTCCTGCGTTAAAGGAGAGAGTTATAAGTAAAGGTGGTACCGCGCAGCAGCGCCCTTGTCTAT
>CADAHV010000034.1:0-12650 GCA_902787775.1 uncultured Erysipelotrichaceae bacterium
TGCATCACATGACCGATGTCTTCCAATGGGAACGGTTAAAGAGCTTAGGCATTGAAGACTGGATCGCCGATAAGAAAAAGGAAGGAAAGATCCGCAACATCGGTTTTTCCTACCACGGTAACAGCGACATGTTCATCAAAATTCTGGAAGACTACGACTGGGACTTCTGCCAGATCCAATACAACTATCTGGATGAAAACAGCCAGGCCGGCCGCAAAGGCTTAAACCGGGCGGGAGAACTGGGCATTCCGGTGATCATCATGGAACCTTTGCGCGGCGGCAAACTGGTCAACCTTCTGCCGCAGGACGCCAAAGACAAGGTCGCCAGAAACGAACGTCATTATTCCCCTGCTGAATGGGGCTTTCGCTGGCTCTTTGATCAGAAAGATGTCACCTGCGTCTTGTCCGGCATGAATTCACTTAAGATGGTCAAGGAAAACTGCCGCATCGCCTCTGAGGCGAAAGCCGATTCCCTCACCCAGGAGGATTTCGCCCTGATCAGGGAAGTCATTGCATCCATCAAAGCCCACGAGAAAGTAGGATGCACAGGCTGCCGCTATTGCATGCCTTGCGTCAAAGGCATCGATATCCCGGGAACCTTCAATGCCTACAACCGCATGTATACCGAATCCAAACACGACGGCCGTTTCCAATACGCCCAGGCAGTTGCCTTAAACAAGAACGCGACCTTCGCCAGTGAATGCATCAAATGCGGCAAATGCGAAAGCCACTGTCCGCAATCCATCCCGATCCGGGAAAAACTGGCCGAAGCCGATAAGGCATTGCGACCGCTTCCTTACAAGATCGGCATCAACCTCGTAAGAGCCTTTATGTTTAGAAAAGCCAGACAGTAAACAAGAGACGGTGAAAACCGTCTTTTTCATTTGACATGAGCCTAAAGCTTGTTTCTTTGCATTCCTGTTATATAATTTTGATTATGAATACAAAAAGATTGACTCGCTTAGCGATGTTGATCGCCGTGTATGTCGTGTTAAGCATTTTAACACCGGTAAAGATCGTGAATTTCAAATTCACCTTTGAAGCATTTCCTATTTTAGTAGCCAGTTTACTGTCAGGCCCGATCGACGGCCTGATCGTCGGAGGTGTAGGCTCGTTTATATATCAGCTGCTGTTCTCGGGCTATGGAATCACTGCAACAACGCCATTGTGGATCTTGCCGCACGCGATCAGCGGATTACTCGTCGGCTTCTATGCCAAATCAAAGAACTTTGATCTGTCTTTAAAACAGATCAGCTTAATCTGCATTGCATCGGCCTTATGCGTCACTGCCTTAAACACCCTGGCCTTATACGTTGATGCAAAACTCTTCGGCTATTATTCCGATGCCCTGGTCTTTGGGTCTCTTCTATTCAAGATCTTCGCCGGCATCATTCTTTCTTTGATCTATTCATCGATCATGCCGAGGTTATTGGCTTATCTGAAAAAGCTGGAAGAAAAAGCCGGCTGATCATGAACGAAAAAACCATGGAATTCCATGGTTTTATTTTGTGTTGCTTTCATGTTCCAGAAACCACCGCTTCCGCTCGATTCCGGCCGCAAAGCCGGTCAAAGAACCATCGCTTCCGATCAAGCGGTGACAGGGCACCAGAAGAAGGATTCTGTTCTTTCCTGCCGCCTGACCTATTGCCTGTGCAGACATCTTTTTAATTCCTCTGTCTTCGGCAATCTGCTTTGCCAGGTCTTTGTATCGTAAGGTTTCACCATACGGGATCTTCATCAAAGCCTGCCAGACGTCCTTTTGAAATTGCGTCCCCTTGAGTCTTAGCGGAGGAACTTCTTCCGGTATTCTTCCATCAAAATAATCCTTCAGCCACTTTTCACTTTTCTCAAAGACTGCCAGATCCTTTTGATAGGCATACCCTTCATAGGAAAGACCCTGGTCTTCAAAATACAGGCCGCACAAGAAGCCGTCTTCTTCCAACAAGATCAGCCTTCCTAAGATCGTCTCAAAAAACGAATAATGACCCACTACTTCACTTTGTTGCCGCAGCGCGGACAGAAGACGGTTTCCGGATCGCTGATCTTTTCACCGCATTTGGAACAGAAGAACGGTTCAAAAGCGGAGACCGGTTTTGGCGTACCGCACTTCACGCAGAAATTGCCGTCATTGCGGCTGCCGCATTTCGGACAGAACCATTCGCCCTGAGCTGCGGTATTGCCATAGGTCGTGTAAGAAACATTGTTGGCACAGTTTGGATTGTCAAAGTCACTGCGGTCATCATAGTATTCCTTATTGCAGATGATGGCCATGACCTGCTTGCACATATCCACCAGTTCCATGTATTTGGCATCACCCGGATTCTCCGGTTTTTCCGTATTGAGCTTGAATTCCATGTCATCGAAGTACGGATTGTTGACATCGATGTGAACGTAGAACTCATACTCATATTCATAGCGTTTCGGTTCATAAGAGATGCGTTTGCCTTCAGCATCCTTGGTGTAGATCTCATCCTTGTCTTCCCGGATATTGACCCGCATATCGCGGACATCTGCAAAACGGATGATATCCGGATTGGATTCTCTCCAGCGGGTATTCAGATTGGAAACGACAAAGCACTTGTTGGTCTCATCGATATAGAACTTGTAGTAATCGCCGATGATCTTTTCCGCATTGAAAGTCTTGAGCTTTCTCTCATTCTCTTCCCTGTAAGCCAGCTGTTCCTTGATGGCCTCAACGCTTGTTCTCTTTCGGCCGGTGAACCAGTGTGACAATTTGGCAGCACAGTTCTTGCACATATTGCCGTCTTCCAGTTTGCGGTTGCCGAGCAGTCCTATCTCTTTGCCGCAGATATCACAATACTTCTTATCAAATAAGCCCATTTGTATACCTCCTGTCCATTATGAATGATTGTTGCCTTTTCTTATTTTCATTATAGCATCGAGGCACTTTCCTTATCATTTACACAGAAGCCGATTCTGTATAATTCGAAGTCTCTTTGTAATAGAATAGAAGTATGTACAGAAATTCCTACGTACAGGTCGATCTCGACAAATTAAAAGAGAATGCCAGGTATTTCCAATCCCGCAGCAAGAAGAAACTGATCGGCGTTGTGAAAGCCAATGGCTATGGCATCATCGACTACATCGAAGCCAAGACATTAAAGGAAGTCGGCGTCGATTTCTTTGCCGTCTCCAGTCTTGATGAAGCATTGAACTTAAGAAAGCACGGCATCAATGACAGCATCCTGATTTTAGGTCAGGTACCGGAAGATTCCATGGACCTTCTTCGCAAGTACGATCTTTCCATCGTCACTTTGTCCCTTCCTTTCGTGAAGGCCTGCGACTTAAAAGATGTCAAAGTCCATCTCAAGCTCAATACCGGCATGAACCGCATCGGCGTAAGAACCGATGAAGCAAAGCAGTGCCTTGATCTGCTGCTTCAAAAAGGCGCGAACATTGAGGGCGTGATGTCCCACTTCTCTTCCGCCGATACCGATATCGAATATTCACAAAATCAATATGAAATCTTCAAAGACTGTGTCTTATCCCTGAACTATGATTTTAAATACATCCACATGTCCGCGACCGATGGCTCCCTTGCCGTCGATGACGACATCTGCAATGCCGAACGCATCGGCCTTGGCTTATTGGGTCTAAGCTCCTACGATACGGCTTTGAAACCATGTATCAGCCTGTTCAGCGAAGTCTCCATGGTCAAACAATTGAAGCCCGGCGATACCGTCTCCTATGGACGTCACTATACCTCCGATGGAAGCGGCTATCTTCTGACGATTCCTCTTGGCTATGCCGATGGCTTCTATCGGGCCAATACCGGCAAAGAGGTCTATTGTGAAGATGAGTACGGCACGATCGTCGGATCCATCTGCATGGACCAGATGATGATCCTCACCAAGAAGGAACATCCATGCGGCTCTTTAATCGAACTATTTGGTCCGCATATCGATATCGCCAAACGGGCACAAGAGCTTGGCACCATCAGCTATGAGCTCTACACTGCCCTCTCCGATCGGCTGAGCCGCCGCTACATCAAAAACGGCAAGGTCTTCTTATCGATCGATCCGCGTTTCTAAACAAGGCAAGCCATAGAAATATGGCTTTTTTCATGGTCAAAATCATCTTTCAAAAAATTGATAAGGTATCGCCTTGTCTTTTTGCGCATAACGATACGAAGGAGATAAAAATATGATGAAAGAAAAAAGACAGTCCAAAATTACGATCATCGCGATCATCCTGTGCCTGATCTTGCTGGCACTAAGCGGCTTAAGCCTCGTTTTATCGCTTCGTTCGATGAAGCTCTCGGAACAGTGCTGCCAGATGAAGGTGTCAGAAACGCAAAGTGATTATGTCAACCCTTTGGATCAGCAGCAGGATGAGGAAGCATATACGGAGCTTATGGGATTCGGCTGTCTCGATGTGGATACCAATTCCCCTTTCATCTACCTGATCAACCCATCAGACAATGAGGTCTACCTCAGCTTTGATGTCCTGTATGAAGGAAGATCGCTGTATAAGAGCGATCTGATCGCCCCGGGCAAGATGGAACAGTTTGATATCTGCAGTGTACTGGATGCAGGAAAACATACACTGACTTATTCCATTTCTTCCTACGATTTGAACGACAAAAAAGTCCTGTGGGCAGGCGTACAGCAGAATCAGGATGTCTCCATCAGAAAGTAAGGAGCACTATGAAAAAGATCATTACATTACTGTTTGTATCACTTGTGGCTTTATTACCCTGCAACCTCTTTGCGGAAGAAGGCGTTAATGAAGTCAACGGCGACGAGGCAAGTGTCGTCTTATACGCCAACATCGCTTCCCAATACACCGTCAAACTGCCGGCGAGGGTCGATGTCAGAAACGAAACGACAACTTTCAACGTTTTCGCCAAAGGCAGCATTGCCGCAGACAAAAAGCTGGATATCACCTGTCCGGACGGCACCCATACCCTGACCGACCAGACAATCGGTTCCTCGAGAACCTACCCATTGACGGTCAATGTTGCTGACGGCAGTTTTGCCGCCGATGCCCTCCAATTAGATTACAGGGATGATCTCAAATCGGTATTCACCGTATCGCACGCCGCACTGATGGCCGGCGATTACATCTACAACATGCCGGTTCTCATCTCTCTCAACAATATTTCCTAAAAAGAAACGATCAGGGCCTGCATCCCTGATCTCTTATAAAGATAACGCTGACTGGCGTTTTCATACGACGGAAGTTCCGTCCCCCTATTCTTCGCAAGGAGGTCAAATGAATAAACTAAGTAATATTTTTCTTTCTTTTCTATGCATCTTCAGTTTATCAAGGATACCGCCTTGCGAAGATTCCTATGTGATCTCCATCCCCTACAGCATCGACCTGTCTGAATGCAGGTCCTTTGAAGTGTCTGTCAGTGAAAACAACCTGAGCGATTATGAGACACTTCATATCGATATGCCTTCAACCTTCACATTGAAAGATGCCCATGGCAAACAAGATGTCATCGGAACGATTGAAGATCCCTCATTCACCTTTATCAATACCGGCGAACAAAGTCATACCGTCAATCTGGATTTTGCGACGCTCAGTGTCGGTGACTGGTCGGGCGAGATCCCGATCCACATCTTTCTTGAATCAACAGCCCCTTCCAATATTCTGGAAGAAGGAACGGCCTTAAACGAGGTCTTAGCACAGTTGCAGCCATCGATGATCATCTTTTCCAATCAGACCCCGGAAGGAAACTATATTGCCGATGTATCACTTCAAAAAGACGAATCGATCAAACTCTATCAGAATAACGATACCGTCTACATCGTCAACGCCCTGCCCGATCCGATCAAGGCTTCAAAGGATCTTTCGCATGCCTTTCAAGGCCTCTACAATCTCACCCAGATCGATCTGAGCCATCTTGATCTAAGCGGATGTGAATCCATTTCTTCCCTGTTTGAAAATGATACTGCTTTAACATCCATCATCGGTCTGGAGAATCTTGATACTTCAGGCATCATCGACATGAGTCATCTTTTCTTAGCCTGTACGCAACTCACCAAGTTAAACATTGCAGGATGGGATACCTCTTGCGTTCAGACCCTGGAAGGCACCTTCTCCTATTGCGAGAAACTCAAGACACTTTCCTTAAACTCCTGGAATGTCTCAGCCTGTGAAGACTTCAGCTACCTTTTCAGCCAATGTCTGGCACTCACCTCGGCCGGTGATCTTTCCGCCTGGGACATGAGCCGCTGCATCGATCTCTCCGGTCTTTTTGATTCCTGCGTCAAATTGAGAAACTGCGGGGACCTTTCCTCCTGGAATTTAAGTGAAACCAGAAATCTTTCCCGCCTTTTTCACCATTGCGAAAAACTGACAAGTGCCGGCAACATCTTTCTTTGGGATGTCTCACAAGTGGAAGATTTCTCCTATTGTTTTGCCTGTGCCCCATTATTGGATTTAACAGGTCTCAATGGCTGGGATGTCAGCAGTCAATGCAGTAATCTTTCTTACATGTTTGCCGGAAGCGATAGTGCTTTGTCAGAAGAATTGAATCTCAATCATTGGGATGTTTCGCAGGTCACAAACATGGCTCACATGTTTGAAAACACAAGATCCTTAAAACATCTTGATATCTCTTCCTGGGATACCTCAAATCTATGTGATGCCTCGGCGATGTTTGCCTACTATGAGACCTTATATCTTTCGCAATTAGAAGAAGTTATCGGCATTGAAGACTTTGGCCAGCCAAATTTACAAAACATTTCCGGCATCTTTTACGAGAACCAGTATTTTGACGGCGATCTATCGGCCTGGGACACTTCTGATCTTCAGGATCTCTCCTATGCCTTCTATGGCTGCTGGCGCATGGACATCGACAAATTAAAACACTGGAACGTGTCCAGTGTTTCAGATATGGCTTTGGCATTCGGTGATGGTGCCGGATCTTTGATCCAGTCACCTGTACCGGAATGGTATCACTAGCTCGCCTTGTATTCTTCGACGGCTGTCTCCAGGATATTGAATGGAAGCGGTCCGTTTTTCAATATCGCATCATGATAAGCCAGATAATCGAATTTGTCGCCCATTGCGGCCTTAGTCTGTTCACACAAAGTGAAGAAGTTGGAACAGCCTAAGCCATAGGAACAGTAGGTTCCCGGCATCTCAATTAAGAAGTCACGGATGAAGGACGCATTGGAATTATCCATATTGATCGCCTGATCATTCTTGAAGTAATTCACGATATCCTTGGCCGACCAGCCGTAATAGTTGACGCCCAGATCGATCAGAGAATAGACGAAGAAGTAATAGGCATCCTGGAAAAACAGCGCTGCCGCGGCAAATTCATCCTCAACACCGCAGAACTGATACGCATAGTATTGCGCGTTGACAGCCCAGCCTTCCGTATAACCGATGAAGCCGATCGCCGAACGGAAGTTATGCGGGTTCGTGCGGTAGTAATAGACATGCTGGTAAAGGTGGCCCGGGAAGCCTTCATGAGAAAGCGTGCCGTAAGCCTCAAAGCCTTCCTTCATGTTGTTCGGATTGGTGCGGATGATGTTCTGGTTGTGGTTGTCGATTGGTGAAGGCCAGTAATAAGCGATTGCCGAAGCCGGTGCGGTATCGGGATCGAGTTCCTCTACCGTGTATTCCACATCACCCAGATCCGGATAATAGGCCGCCAGATTCTTGCGCAGGTATTCCAGGCAATCCTTGCCGACTTCGGATAAGGCATAGCCGCCATTATAGGCTTCCAAGAAGCGGCCATAGGAAGTTTCATCGTAGAAACAGCTCATCATCTGCGCCGTCAGATAGGAATAGTTGTCTTCCAGTTCTTCAAAGACCTTATCCAGGTTCTTGTTGTTGCTGCCCTGCAGGTAATAGACCAGCTTGGCATAATCCTTATCCAGTTTGTATAAAGCGTAGTTGTCGGTCTTGGCCTTGCCTCTGTATTTTTCAACTTCCGCCGCAACCTTTTCAAAGGCCGGAATGACTTCTTCCAGAACGACTTTTTTATTTTCGGCGATATAATCCGCCTTTTCGCTCTCACTTAAGAAATCCAGCTGATTGATACGCTCATCAAAGGTGACGATCAAAGTGTTGTCTTCCTTCTTGTTTGCCGCGCCGTTGCAGGCATCCAGGGTATAATCGATCCACGGATCGATCGGCGGCAGACCGTCCTTGCTTTGATCTTTCGCATAGACGATCAGGTCATCCAGATAACGATCGATATCCTTTAAACAGGTAATGTAGTCATCGACAGATTCCTTGTCATAGAAGGTATAATCGGTAAAATTCGGAATCAGGTTTTCCGGCGTATTGGAACCGGAAGATAACGGAAAGCTGTAGCGGTAGTAACATAAGGAAGCCAATGTCTCATAAAGAGAATATTCCAAAGCTTCATAGTCATACTGCTGACGATAGGAGAGCTTGTCATAATCGAAGCTCTGCAGTTCTTCCAGCTGATTCTTCATATAGTCGAAGTTTTCTTCATCCAGGCCATACTTGAGTTCGCCCAGGTCGACCGGCGGCTTCTCAATGCCGAACTGGCGGTAATCCACCACGTTGAAATGCATGGTCATGAAGTCGGATTCCATCGACTCGACGAAGACCTTATCCAAAAAGGCATCGAAATCCTTGTTGTCAGTGGTATTGGCAGTATTCTTTTTGCGTGTCTGATAATTTTCGATCAATTCGATATAGGTTTTGCCGTCATGTGCTTCATCAACGGGCGCCTTCTTTTTGGCACAGCCGCCCAGGATTAAGACGACAAAAGTCACAATCAAAATCTTTTTCATTAAACTTTTCATATTGTTATTATAATATAGAAGTTGATGTTGCTCGAAAACATGTCTCTAAAAAATATGCTCGACTACAAACCGAGCGATCTGGATATGGCGATGCTTCCATTGGATGTCATCGTCTATGTCAAAGTTACCCTGGTCTCCAAGTCCCGGCAGGAGAATTACGGCTTTATACGCTACCTTTTCTCCTCTCCGGAACTGAATGACTACTTCAAAGACACCAGGGACACCCTTTTCTATGACTTTGACGGCTTCAACAGCGGTCAGACCCGCTTCATCACCATCTTCGAGATGTATTCCCTCTACAACTATTCCAACGTTTCGGAATACCTCAGGGAAGTTCTGGAATTCTACAATCATGAGGCCGATGTCCTCATTGACTTATATACCCACGACAATCATTCCTATCGTCTTTCCAACCTCGATGGAATCGTCAAACTGGAAGAAATGAACGTTAAAAGTGCAGCTTAACTGCACTTTTCTTAACTGTAATCGTCTTTTCCTTTTTTGCGGATCGAAGGATGGCCGGCCAGGATCTTTTTGATTCCATACGGATGGGCAAATGCGATCTGTAAGACGCCGCCGTCGTTGCCGATGACGACTCCTTCCCCATAGATCTTATGGATGACCGAATCACCGTTGCGGTAGATGCTGTCTTTCGGCTTTTCCTTCTTCTGATCATGAATGACGATGTCTTCATCAAAAACCGAAGAACGGAAGCTGTCCTTTCTTTCATCAACGTTGTCGATGAAGTCCTGGTCGATCTCCTTGATGAAACGTGACGGCAGTTTGGCCGATTGAATGACATAGGAGAAGCTGTTGGACTCCGTGAGATATAAAAGCTTCTTCGCTCTGGTATAGGCGACATAAGCCAGACGTCTTTCTTCCTCGAGACCCTTCTGGCCTTCCGCCATCGTTCTTTCCGATGGGAAGATGCCTTCCGATAAACCGATGACAAAGACCACATCGAATTCCAATCCCTTGGCCGAATGGATCGTACAGAGGTTGACTGCATCGCCGGTCTCTTCCGAAGCCCGGTCGGTATATAAGGCGATCATCTGCAGGTATTCATCCAAAGAAGAATCCGGATAATCCTGCGAGTATTGTTTAATATCATCCAAGAGAGACTTGATGTTTTCCAAACGCTCGGTCTCCCCGTCTTTTTCCAGCATCGTGCGGTAACCCGAATCATCCAATACTTCCTGTAAAAGCAGTTCCAGATCACCGTTTTTCATATCTTCGCGCCACTTTTCCACCATGCGGACAAAGCGGTCAAAGGTCTCCTTGTTTTTCGGATAGAGGCCCTGTTTGATGACCTCATACATCGAGATGCCCTTCTCCATCGCCATCGCCTGAATGGCATCGATGGTCTTGGGACCGATGGCCCGTCTTGGCGTATTGATGATTCTGACAAACGCCAGATCATCTGCCCTGGTGATCATTCTGAGATAGGAAAGGATGTCCTTGACTTCCATGCGTTCATAGAAACGAAGACCGCCATAGATGACGTAATTGATGCGGTTTTCAATCAGGACCTTTTCAACTTCTCTGGAAAGATAGTTGGCCCGATACAAAACCGCCATGTCCTTGTAGTTGTAACCATCGCCATGTAACTTCATGATCTGGCTGACCACATAGTTGGCCTCACCGGTCTCGGACATGCAGGTCTTGTGAATGATCTTGCTGCCATCGCCGTTCTTGGAGAAGAGTTCCTTATCCAGTCTGGCCTTATTGTTCTTGATCAAAGAGTTGGCGCCGGAAAGGATATTGTTGGTGGAACGGTAATTCTGATTTAAGATGATGGTCTTGGTGTTTTCAAAGTCCCGGTCAAAGTGGACGATGATGTTGACATCGGCACCGCGCCAGGTAAAGATCGTCTGGTCCGGATCGCCGACCACATAGACATTGTCATGAACCGTACTTAAGAGTTTGATCAGCTTGTACTGCTCCCTGTCGACATCCTGGAACTCATCGACATGGATGTAGTGGAACTTGCTTGACCACTTCTCCAGAATTGCCGGGAAGAGTTCAAAGAGTCTCGTCGTAAATAAGATCAGATCATCGAAATCCAGGGCATAGAGCTGATGCAGGCGCTTGTCGTAATATTCATAGACTTTCGCCCGATTGACGATCTTAGGCTCACCATAGGCAAACTCCATGGCCTTGGCCGGATCGACGTTCATATATTTGTTGTTGGCGATGTAATCCAACATGCCGCCATAAGGGTATTCTTTCTTATCGATGCCGATCTCCTTGTAGGCCTCTTTTAGGATCTGACGCTGATCGTCCGCATCGATGACCGTAAAGTTTTTCGGATAATTGAGGGCGGTGATATCTTCCGCCAATATGCGCATGCATAAAGAGTGGATCGTCGAAATATGACAGCCGGTACCATTGTCTCCCAGCATGTCATTGATCCTCGTCTTCATTTCCCTGGCTGCCTTATTGGTAAAGGTGATGGCCAGGATATGATAGGGTTTTACCCCTTTTTGTTCGATCAGATAGGCAATGCGCATCGTTAAAACGCGGGTTTTACCGGAACCGGCACCCGCGATTATTCTGATATGTTTTGATTCATCAGTGACTGCAGCCTTCTGATTTTCGTTAAGCTGTGAATAAGTGATCATTTTCTAAAACTTCTGTGATTTTGCCAAATAATAATTCTTGTAGTTGAGATCATCGGAAACATCCTTGAGGACGTTGATGTAATCCGGAATCTCCACCTGTCTGCCGTCGCTTGGCTGGTCGACAGTCAAAATGCCCTTGGAAGTATCGAAATCGAAGACTTCCAGTTTGAAGAACAGGTTCTTGTACATAAAGGAATAACGGTTCTTGTCGATGACATTGAATTCCGGATCGATCTGATGGAAGTAGTCTTTATACTGTCTCTCCGTCAAAACACGGTCAACCTTGACACGCTCATTGGTGGAAAGATAGTTGGCCTCCGCATAGGAATACATGGTCTCGCCGTTCTTTTCCTTGGCACGGATACGTCTCTCGTAGCCGTTGTCGGAAAGCAGATAGTATTGAACGATGTGGCTTTTTGAATAGCTCGTTTCTTCTTTCATGCGGTTCAAAACATCATCGTTGACTTCCACCAGATAACGGTTGAACTTCTCGACCGGCTCGTTGTTGCTGTCGAGGTATTCGAAGACCGACTGAATCGCCTTGATCATCTTGACTTCAAATTCCGTCTCGTTGTCGATGATAACGCGGTTCGGATGATTCTTCCAGGACATCAAAGCCATATCGTCCATCGCTCTGGCCTCTTCGATCGTCTCGTAGCGGGCAGCGTTGTTAGCTAAGGTATAGGCTTCTTCCTTGCCCTTGGCAGCGGTGACCAGATGAATGACCATGTCATAGCGGTCATTGAGCTCTTCCGGCACCATATTAAAATCCTTGAGGATCTTGCGGAAGTCTTCCTCACCGACATAGGCCATATCATCGAGAATGCCACGGTCGATAAAGATCAGAACTTTCTCCCCTTCGATCTCCTGGGCTGCTTTGTAGCAGAGTTCCTCTTTCTTAAGCTGCAGGTCGATGCAGTACTTCTGGAAATCATACATGCCCATCGTCGCCGGAGAGATGCCGCCGGAGATCAGGTCGGTCGCCGATTCGTGGTCAATAATGACCCGATAGCCACGGTCGGAAAATACAGATTGGGCACGGGAAGTAAACGTCGTCTTGCCGGAGCACGGACCACCTGTAAAAACAATGCGCTTAATCGTCTTCATAATTCTCCTTCAGCTTCTTATTCAGCTTGGCATATATATGTTCACAAAACCATTTTTCACTCGGTTTTTCGATCGCTTCCGCAAGAGAAAACCAGGCAACGCCGCTGTTTTCATCTTCCTTGGCTCTGACAGCTTCTTCTTCATCTGCTTCCAGCAGATA
>CADAHV010000035.1:0-12373 GCA_902787775.1 uncultured Erysipelotrichaceae bacterium
TTGTTTTAATTCCGACCTCTCACACCACCGTACGTACGGTTCCGTATACGGCGGTTTCAGATTTACTTAGAAATTGTGCACCTGACAGTAATATTCACTCAACGACAACAGTCCTGCCCTTTCGAGAACCTCATTTTTCAGTGTTCTGTGTAGGATCCAGCTGCTGGCTACAGCCATCGGACCTTTTCTGGTATACGACCACTCATAGGCTTTTCTTTTTGAAGCACCGAGTTTAAGTAAAGACTTTCTTCTTTTCTGAGGTGTCTTCCACTGTTTCCAGATACACATGCGGATCCTGTCACGCAACATCCCGTCCAAGGCCTTCATCCACCCTTTCATATCACAGATCCTGAAATAATTGATCCATCCTCTGATGATCGGATTGAGTTTACTTATCTTGAAGGCGATCGAGGTCGAGACACTTCTGACCGATTCCTTCTTGAGTTTCTCTTTAAGCCTTTCTATGGATCTGATGTGGGGTTTGGGACGGTAGATCCCATCCTCCTTTCGGTAAAACGAGAAGCCAAGATACTTGGTATCGTTTGGTCTTGTCACTTTCGTCTTGGTGGCATTGACTTCCACCCTGAGTTTTTCCTTTAACCATCTGGTCACACTTGTCATCACTCTGTGAGCCGCCGCTTTGGACTTTACACAGATGATGCAGTCATCCGCATATCTTGTAAAGCGCAAGCCCCTTTTCTCTAATTCCTTGTCAAACACATTGAGATAGATGTTCGCAAGTAAGGGAGACAGGTTGCCGCCTTGCGGTGTGCCTTTATCGATCGGAAGAATGGTCCCGCCGATATTGACCCCTGACTGAAGGAACTTTCTTATTATGGATTCCGTATCACCGTCTTTGATGATGTCATGGACCAGGATCATAAGAATGTTCTGATCGACATTGTCAAAGAATTTGGATAAGTCCAGATCCACGATCCAGTCATAGCCGTCATTGAAATATTCAAGGGCTTTGATGATCGCATCTTCACATCTTCTGTTGATGCGAAAGCCGAACGATGAGTCGGAGAAGACTTCTTCACAGATCGGGCTTAACACCTGGTAGATCGCCTGCTGCAGCCATCTGTCTTTCACAGCCGGGATGCCTAAGGGTCTTAAGGTTCCGTCACCTTTGGGAATACCCACTCTTCTTACCGGCAAGGGCTTGTATTTTCTTTCTCTTACCTTGAAGAGTATCTCTTCCTTATGATCCTTGAGATAGTCTTCCAGTTCATTCACTTTCATACCGTCGACACCGGGTGCGCCCTTGTTGGCTTTTACTGCCCTTAAGGCTTTTGAAAGATTTTCTTCATCCAGGATCTTCTCTAAGAGTTCTGACATACTTTCCGTTTTCCTTTCTGCCTTTTCGCTGGCTGACAGCTGATCCTAGGTTTCTTGTCTTCTTGTGTCGGATCATTATTGTTACTGTCAGAATACATCATTGAAGTAAGGTCAACTTCAATCTGATTCGTCCCTTCGCTCCATGTATATTACATACACTTCATCACTACTATGGACTCTGCTGACTTCTCATGATTCGTTGTTACTATGGCAGATGAGCCACCCATGAGATCTCTTGGGATAAGCGTGCCCACTTTCCTGTCATCTATCCGCCTCAGTCTACCCTGCACAGTTTCATAGCTATTCGGACTTCACACTGCTTTGCGTGCTCATCCCCGTGCCTGGCCTCAAATGAGATTCGTGTACCTCGGACCGACAGTTTGCCTTCACCTTCTTTCAGATTCTGCCTCACGGCAGACACCCTTGGTGTTCAGCTGATTCTTAGGGGCTATAACCCTTGAATGGAAGTACGTTTCAACTTCCTAGTTAGACACACATGCCCAACATACAAAGAAAAGCTCGGGATCAAATCCCGAGCTTGTTTTTTAGATCATTGTACCCTTTTCCAGAGCCAGTGTTCTGGTGGTGAGGTTGCATACCTCATCCGGTCCGTAGTACTGGATTGCACCCGGATATGTGTAGCAGGTTTCCACTGCCCAGGTATCTCTGTGTGCTTCAAAGTACTTGAATGGCTTGCCGTCTAATTCGACAAGAGCCTTACGGATAACCGGCTTGTCTTCGCCGTGTCTTCTTTCCATGTTCATCATCTTGGTGATCGGCATACCGCCTGCGACCCATTCTTCTGCCGGTTTTGACAGATTGGAGATCTTGGAAAGATAGCCGTTATAGCCATACTGGATCAGCATGAAGGCATTGTAGCCGAGAGAATAGCAGTAGTCCGCATCAAAGTTGGATGGGAACGCACATCTTCCTTCATAGCCGAAGAAGTGGTGTAAAGCAGAGAACTTACCCTTGTAGGTACCGTTCTTTCTTCTCTGTTCCAGATTGTTCTTAACCAGAGCTGAGAAGAGCTTTTCAGATTCGATCAGAGAAACCTGAACGTTTCCGTGCGGATCTCTGTCCAAGAAGAGCTGCTGCTGAACGGTTTCCGGCAGGTTGGCAAAGACAGCCATTGATTCCTTGCTTAAACCGTTTTCGATGAAGGCATATTTTTCCTTCCAGGAAGCAAGCGCATTGAACTGTTCGGCCTTGGCGCCTGCCAGCATTTCGTTGATCTCTTTGATCAGGGCAGAGAATTCAGGAACGAATTCGACGACACCTTCCGGAATGATGGCGACACCGAAGTTCATGCCCTTTTCCGCTCTCTTGGCGACTGCATCGGCGATGTAGTCGGCGATCTGCGCTAAGGACATCTTCTTTTCGGCAACTTCCTCGGAAACCAGACAGATATTCGGCTGGGTCTCTAAAGCGCATTCCAATGCAACGTGGGAAGCGGAACGGCCCATAACCTTGACAAAGTGCCAATACTTCTTGGCGGAGTTGGCATCTCTTTCGATGTTGCCGATGAGTTCGGAATAAGTCTTGGTTGCTGTATCAAAACCGAAAGAACATTCGATATCTTCATTCTTCAAGTCGCCGTCAATGGTCTTCGGGCAGCCGATGACCTGAACGCCTGTATTGTGGGCGGCAAAGTATTCTGCCAATACGGCAGCGTTGGTGTTGGAATCATCGCCGCCGATGATGACGATCGCCGTGATGCCGTGCTTCCTGCATACTTCAGCTGCTACCGCAAACTGTTCTTCTGTTTCCAGTTTTGTTCTGCCGGAGCCGATAATATCGAAACCGCCGGTGTTTCTGAACTGGTTGATGTATTCATCATCGAAGACCAGATAATTATCTTCCAGAAGTCCGCTTGGACCGCCTTTAAAACCATACAGTACATTTTCGCTGTTGGTGGCCTTTAATGCATCATATAAGCCGCAAACGACGTTGTGACCGCCCGGAGCCTGACCGCCGGAAAGGATGACACCGACGACCTGTTTCTTTGCCACAGAAGTATTTGTGCCCTTTTCAAATGTGATCTCTTTCTTGCCGTAAGTATTCGGGAATAAGGCAGCGATCTTTTCCTGATCGGCAACAGATTGCGTTGCTTCGCCTTCCTTGACCGAGATCTCATTGATGCCATGTCTGAGCATACCCGGCAGTTTAGGGCTGTATTTCAGTCTTTGTACCTGTAATGGTGAAATATTCATGATTTATCCTCCTACTATTTCAAGACACTCTTATTATAAACGATATAGGAATCGTTTTCATAAGAAAAGCCGTTCCCCATTCCTGAACTTCAAGGAAAACGGAAACGGCTTAATTTGCTGACTAATTGCTTTTGGAAATACTGTTTCTTACCCCGTTAAAGGCAAGATAACCGATCAGGTAAATGCCAAAGAAGACAAAGAATCCCAGGATGCCTGATGCGATATCGTAGAAGTCCATATCGCCTGTACCGGAATAGGCCTGACCGATCTCGATTGCAAAGCTGATGACCACCACGATCGTAAATACATACAAGAACGTAATCATCAGTTCCGCATGATGCTTGATCAGCCATTTGAAGACCGGCTGAATGACCAGCAGCATAGCAAAACCAAAGATACCGATAATCAGAAAATGAAGCTGTTTATCGGTCAGATCGAGACCGTGATTGTCATTTATGGATAAGACTTTCGCATGAAGCCTGGTAATCAACGTTATGAAATAGTAAATAATCCTATACATCGAAAACCTCCTTTACATAACATTATTAATATTAAACTACCCTATTTTAAAAGTAAAATTGCAAGACCGTGTGAAATGATGTGAACAGAAAAAAGATGATCCATACGGACCATCTTGGTATTGCTTATTCAGCGTGCATTTCCTTGAGTTTCTGCTGATATTCACCCAGTTCTCTCTCGTTGGCAAATACGAAGTGACCCGGACGGATCTCTCGCAAGATCGGCTTTTCCCCGGATAAGTCACGCTTGGACTCATCGTAGACGACAAGCTCCTTGGCCTTTTCGATCTGCGGGTCAGGCATCGGTACAGCCTGCAGAAGTGAGAGTGTATACGGATGCAGAGGATATTTGAACAGCTCTTCCGTCGGTGCGACTTCAACGATTCTGCCGTTGTGGATGACTGCAATACGGTCGGCGAAATAACGCACAACCGAAAGGTCATGGGCAATAAACATATACGTCAGACCGCGTTCCTCTTTGAACTTGTTCATGAGGTTTAAGACCTGAGCACGGATGGAGACATCCAAAGCCGAGATCGGTTCATCGGCGATGATGAACTTCGGTTCCATGATCATCGCTCTGGCGATACCGACACGCTGTCTTTGACCGCCGGAGAACTCATGCGGGTAACGGGACTTGTGTTCCGGCAAAAGACCGACGGCCTCAAGGGCTTCATCGACTTTTCTTTCTCTGTCAGCTTCATCTTTATACAGATGGAAGTTGTAGAGACCTTCCGATACACAATAATCGATCGTAGCACGTTCATTCAGGGAAGCGGCCGGATCCTGGAAGATCATCTGGATATTACGGATGACTTCTCTTTTTTCTTCTTTGGAGATCTTTCCGTCAATCCTCTTGCCTTCAAACCAGATCTCACCATCGGAGATCGGATTCAGACGCATGATCGAACGGCCGATCGTCGTTTTTCCTGAACCGGACTCGCCGACCAGGCCAAACGTCTCGCCCTTATAGATCTGGAAGTTGGCGTTCTTTACAGCACGGAAACCTTTGTTTTTTCTGCTGTTGTTAAAAGTGACTTCAAGATGCTTGACATCAAGCAATACTTCTCTGTTATCTTTCTCCATAAACGCCTCCCTTCTTGGTCATATCCAACATTCTCTGATGGAGGGTCTTTATGACAGCTGGCGGTTCGACTTTCGGAGCTCTCGGATCCAAAAGCCAGGTTTTTGCCCAGTGGCTCTCGCTGACTTTAAAGATCGGCGGTTCCTTTTCGAAATCGATCTTCATCGAATAATTGCTTCTAGGCGCAAAGGCATCGCCCTTGACTTCTTCAAACAGTGAAGGCGGCGTGCCTCTGATGGCGAAGAGTTCTTCGCCCTTTAAACCAAGCTGCGGCAAAGAGCTGAGCAGACCCCAGGTATACGGATGTTTGGAATCATAGAAGATATCCTCAACGGTACCGTATTCGATGATCTGACCGGCATACATGACGGCGACATAGTCCGCAACATTGGCAACGACGCCAAGGTCGTGGGTGATATAGATCGTCGTGAAATTGTATTCTTTGGACAAGTCTTTGATCAGCTTGATGATCTGTGCCTGGATCGTGACATCCAGTGCCGTTGTCGGCTCATCACAGATCAGGATTCTCGGATGGCAGGCAAGAGCGATCGCTATGACGATTCTCTGTCTCATACCGCCGGAATACTGGAATGGATATTCATCATATCTTCTTTCCGGTTCACGGATACCGACTTTTTCCATCAGTTCCAGCGCTTCTTCTTTGGCTTCTGCCTTGGATTTGCCCTGGTGCTTCATGATGACTTCGGAGATCTGATAACCGATCGTTCTGACCGGGTTCAGGGAGGTCATCGGGTCCTGGAAGACTGTAGCAATCTTCTTGCCGCGGATCTCTTCCCATTCCTTGTCATCTTTTATCTTTGCGAGGTCTTTTCCTTCAAACCAGATCTCGCCATTGCTTACTTCGCCATTGATCTCCAGCATACCGGTAAACGTCTTGGTAAAGACGGATTTGCCTGAGCCGGATTCACCGACGATTGCGACAACTTTATGTTCTTCAAAATCCAGAGAGATGTTTCTGATAGCGGTCAGAACGCGGTCTCTGACTTTAAACTTAACTTCAAGATTCTTTACGGATAAAATAGGTTCTTTTGCCATATTCAATCTCCTAGATCATATGTGTTCTCGGGTCAGAAGCATCCGCCAATGCCTGACCGACAAGATACAGAGAAACAGAAATGATCGCAGAAACAGCAACCGGGATCCAGAACAGATGCGGAACCGTCGTCATATAGGTCGAGTACTGCTGGATCATCTTACCCAGAGAAATGTAGTTTTCGGAAAGACCGACACCCATGTAGGACAATGCGACTTCGTAAGAGATAAAGAGAGGAACATCACGCGAAACGGAAGTGATGACGACCGAAATCAGATACGGGAAGATATTGTTGACAATGATCTTCCACATCGGTGTACCAAGACACTGGGAAGCCAGATTGTATTCACGGTCTCTGATGATCATAACCTGAACACGGATAAAGTAAGCTGTTCCGATCCAGGAAGTGACACACAGCGCAAAGATCAGCTGACCGAAACCGCCGCCCAACGCATAGACTAAGATCATGGCGATCAAAGTCGTCGGGATATTGGAAAGGACGTTGTAGATTTCGATCATGACTGCATCCACACGTTTGGAGAAGCCCCAGAACATGCCGACCACGATACCGATCGTCTCGGTAATCAGGGTAGCAGCCAAAGCGATGATCAGAGAGTTCTTTGTACCTGACCATAAGGCATCAAACAAGGAGTTGCCTCTGTTGTCCGTACCGAAGATGTAACCATTGGTAAACGGCTTCAGGAAGTGCAAAGACTTGTTGTTGATGTTTGGCGCCTTCATGTGATCGTAGCCGGAGAAAATCGGCTGAATGAAGGCAAACAGTGTGATCGCAACAGCGATTATCAGCATTGTAATGGCGATCTTGGAAGAGAAGAATCTTCTGAAGACCGAACCCCAGTACGAATACTTAGGAGCTGCGATATGTTCGGACGCCGTATCATCGGCGCGCTGGAATTCAAAAGCGGAAGCATCGATACCGTCATCGATGACCTGATTGGAAACAACATCATGTGTAAGTTCACTCATGTCTAGTTGCCTCCTTTCTTGGCGCTGAGCTGGATACGCGGATCAACAATGACCATCAAAAGGTCGCCCAGCAGGACGGAGAAGATTGCCAAAGAGGCAAAGATGAAGGTCAAAGCGATGATCATATTATTGTTCATCTTAGTGATCGAGTCAGGCAGCATCTTGCCCATGCCCGGGATCGCGAATGCCGATTCCGTAATGAAGGCACCGGAGATACACAGAATGATCGAAGCCGGAATGCCGTTGACGATCGGAATGATCGCATTCTTTAAGATGTGCTTGGAGAAGATCTCCCTTTGTGACAGGCCCTTGGATCTGGCAAATTTGACGTAGTCCGAATTGGACTGGTCGATCATATATCTTCTGATCCAGGTCATAAGACCAGGCATCGAAAGAAGCGACAGGATCAGGGTCGGTGAAACATAGGAACGGATGTCCTTGAAGCCCAGTAACGGGAACTTATCCGGAATGCCGAAATTAACGGCAATCGAACGGATAAAGAAGATCAATGCCAAAGAAGGCATAGCAGTAAGCAGGTTGATGAAGGCAACACCGATCTTGTCACCAAGCTTGTCCTTGTTTCTGGACATTGCAATACCGGCCGGAATACCGATCAGGTACGCAATGATCAGCGAAGTGATACCGAAGATGTAGGATGTATTGATCATCGACGGTGATTCATAGTATGAATAACAGTCTGCGTAGTGATCATCAAACTTATTCTCATCAAGATGGTCAATCACCGGCTTGTATTGCGCGGTATGAAGATTCAAAGCACTCTGAATCACGACACCGGTCGGGAATTCCGTATCGGAAACAACCTGGGAACCCTGGCCTTGGCCAATGACATCCAGAACCTTGGTGCCGGCCTTTGTCGGATAGGAAATACCGAAGTCCAAAGACAGCCAGTTCTGGTGAATGAACGGGAAAGAACCGTCAAAATACACAAGATATTTGTGCTTGCAGCCGGAACACATAATGGCCGGAACGTCATTATAGTCCTTGCCGATATAGACTTTTCTCTCCAGATCAGGATTGTTTTCATCCTGTACCGCATTTGGTCCGTCGATAACGACCAGCTTCTTCCAGAAGTTGAAAACCAGTTCAAAGACTGAATAATCACGGTAGGCAAAAGCATTGCCGTTCCTCTGGTGCTCGATCGTAAAACCATCATTCTCGTATGCACTAATAACTCTCAGATTCTCATCTGATCCATTTATCATACATGAAGCATAATTATCAGAATTATTAGTACACATATCACTTAAACGCTGATAATCAATATAGCCAAGTTCATCAAACTTAGAATACATATAACTCAGTCTGGTATCACCTGTCAGCTTTCTATAACCAGTATCAGATTCGAGAACTTTATTACGAGGAATCATTGTATAGACCATGGCTATGACGATAGAAACAACGAGAAAAATCGAAACACACGATTTCAGGACTCTCTTTAAAATATAGCCTCTCATAATATAACTCCTTTCATAACGACAGAAGTAGCGGATCATTCTTCATAATCCGCTACTCCTTAATTTAATAAATAATAACTAAAGTTCTATTATCTATTAGCTTCCCAATCAGCTTTTAACTGATTATATTCTTCTACAGTAACGATACCTTCCTGTAACTTCGTACCTTTGTACTTGTACTGAGAAACGCCTGTGCTGTAGATAGCGCTGAACGGAACGACGTGAGTAATTCTGACAGCACGAGTCTGCATTGATGTAGGGATGTATAATCCGTGGTACAACAGATAAGCATCAGCCTTTGCGAATTCTTTGTAACGAGCATCCAGATCAGACTTGATTGCATCAGCAGCTCTCCAGATCTTCTCGTATTCGTTGAAGCCAACAGCTTCCTTGATAGCATCATCTGAACCGAACTCATCCGGTGCAAAGACAGTATCAGTTAAACCACATGAGTGCATGTAGTAACCAACAACTGGTGAGTAGATATCAACGAAGGTACGCGGATCCATGTAGTCCGGGCCCCAACCAGTGAATGTAGAAATATCGTAATCAGCATCAGCCCAGTCAGTTGTGTAGTAAGCAACGTTCTGAACAGTATCGGCATCCTTCATGACCAGTTCGATGATGATCTGACCATCAGTATTTTCTTCGATAGACTGCTTCATAGACTGTGCCTGGTTGACTAATGCAACGGAAGTTTCGATGACCAGCATATCAAGGTGTACCGGGAATTCGATACCGTCAGCCTTAGCAGCTTCAATGTAAGCTAAAGCGTTTTCCTTGCTTAACCATGGCCACTGACCATCCTGCAGGTTAACCTTTGTGCCACCATTGAGTTCAGCGTATGCATCTTCGATTAAGTTGACATACGGAGTACCGTCAGATGTGGAAACAAGAGTCGGGAATGAGTTGATGTTTCTGATTGTACCTTCAGCAACGAGTTCAGGAGATCTGACTGCCAGGTATGCAGGAACGTCGAATGCGGACTTAAGAGCAAGTCTGAAGTTCTCATTGTTGATGGCGTTGTGCGTATTGGCTGCCATAGCTTCATCAGTTGCATAGTTGGTTAAATCATGCTTAACACGGTTGTAGTTGAAGACAACACCGAATGCGTATGCGTTAGGCATAGAAGCAGTGATGTAGTTTTCATATTTTGAATACAGCTTCTTGTAAGCTTCATCACCCATTGCAGAAGACAGACCAGCTGCAACGTAAGTGTTCTGTTCGAAACCACGTAAAGTAGAGAATACATCGGAACCATCATCATAGATGATCTTGATTGTTTCGAGGTCAACATTTGCAGCATCCCAGTAAGCGTTGTTCTTCTTCAGAACAGTCTGAGACTTGACATCGAATGAATCGAGGATGTAAGCGCCGTTGTAAAGGATTGAATCCGGAGCAACCTGACCGAATGTGCAGGCAGTGATATCCGGAGAACCTAACTTACAGCCATCACCCTTGGATTCAAGGAATGCTCTGTTGATCGGGTAAAGGATCGTGTATTCACAGATTGTCGGGAAGTAAGTAACAGTCGCGCCGATGGATTCGCCGGTGTTGAGGTCGAACTGTTCAGCCATTGTGTATTCGACAGTGTAGTCGTCAACAGCCTTAACACCAACCTTAGCCCAAGCTTCATCAGACCAGTCACCAGTGTTGTAGTACTCATCGTAACCAGCAACGTAAGGTGCAACGACAGATGCAGTACCGGACTGGAATTCAGCGGAATGTCTTAAACCGGTAACGAAGTCTTCAGCCTTAACTTCATCATAGACTTCACCAGTATTGGTGACCCAATTGACACCCTTTCTGAGGTGGAATGTCCAGACAGTTGCGTCTTCGTTTGGTTCCCAAGATTCTGCAATCGAACCAACATAATTGCCGTACTTATCGCATTCAACCAGACCATCAACGAAGTTAACGTTGATTTCATGGTCTGTAGCAAGTGCAGTAGTAACATAGTCCATGTTTGCGATTTCTGAAGAATCAGCTGCGACATAAGTCTTAGTATCAGCGAGTTTCAGATCGTCGATGGAAACAGTGGATTCATAAGTCGGAGCTGCTTCTTCTTCGCCGCCTTCAGGTGCAGGTGCAGGAGCAGGTTCTTCCTTCTGACCACAAGCTACTAATGTAATTGCCATCAATAAGCTCAGCAGTAACACTAATAATTTTTTCATAATTTCTTCCTTTCTTTACTGCAGTATAAAACTACATATAATAATTTTACACGTTCAAATCCCCTCTTTCAACAATCGCAAGACATAAAATTCACAAAAATTTCACAGTCATTTCATTATTGGAAAATATTTTCATGTAAACTTTTCAAGAGTTTTTCGGTACAAAATTATTTTTTTATCATCCTTATTTGTATAAAACAAAAAGCCGTCCGCCAAACCTGGCAGACAGCTCTTCTTCTAGGATATTTTGATCCCCTTGAAGATCATGTATTTCGGACCCTTGTAGCGGCTCTGTACTGCTTCTTCTTCAGAGAAGCCGACGCTCTTGAGATCCTCATAGAGCGAACCGGCAATCGAGAACCCGGTCAAAGGAATATACTTCTTTCCATCATAGTATCTGGCAAGTCTGACTTCCCCGCCCCAATAGCCGGAATCGGATTCCAGCTGCGGTGCAGAGAAGGTCTCGATGATCAGGTGCGGCTTTTTCTTGTAAGGCATTGTCTCTGCCTTGATCTCGCAAACCGGCAGATTGCCGGAAATCTTCTTTTCATCAAGATAGTGGCCAAACTGGATATCGCCATAATTGTTCTTGACGACACCCTTGTCGATCAGCTTGACGGACTTTAGTACCACACCATGGGAATCAAACTTTCTGGAAGCAGCACAGCCCGGGATCATCGCCTTCATCGTCATATCAAAAGCCGTATTGGACAGCACATCCTTTTTATTGTAGTGGTTCTGATGCATATAGAGCGAACGGTAATTCAGATCACTCGCAAGGTTTCGCACGATCGTTTCCAACATGTCGTTCTTGACTAAGACCGGAAGATCCTCAGGAAGCTTGACGTCCTTTAAAGTCAACGCCTGACTGCGGGCCTTGGCAAGCTTTAAGATGTCATCGATCTCTTCCGTGATGGCCTTGCTGTCAAAACGGTTGGATTCATAGAACTTGTAGAGTTCGAATTCTTCCTTCTTGTTTGACCAGGTCGGGATGCATTCCACTTCGATCTTGAAGGAATCATTGATATGATCGACGCCGTTGGAATTGATGAACTCTTCCTTGAAACTGGAAACAAAGATCTCGGTTGAATTGATCCAGCCGTTTTTATAGACATCGGCCTTGAAGATGGCCTTAGCCACCTTGGTAGCGATCTCATTGAGGTCTTGATTCCCCTTCTTCGTATTGCGGATATTCTCCGTCTTGGCAGTTAACGGATAATACGGATTCTTAGCCGAAGCGGCTTTTTTGACTGCCGCATTGATCTTTGCATTCAAAGACTTAAGATCATCGGCCGCCGTCACGGTGATCGAAGAAGAACCGGTGGTCCTGGCATCGGAAACATAGACAGTGATCGCTGTCGTCTTTACTTTAACTGCACGGTTGATCTCCAGATGGTCCAAGACATAGAACAGTTCCCTGGAGTCCTTGTCGATAATCGACACTTCATAAGCGCTGATCTTTTTATTGCCTTTCAGACAGGAAAGGATCTCATTTTTCTTCATCATCCTAATTTCGCCTCCGCTTTCAGA
>CADAHV010000036.1:0-12277 GCA_902787775.1 uncultured Erysipelotrichaceae bacterium
GATTCCCATTGAACGATGGAAGCCAGTGTGAAGACTTCATGGATCGAGAATTCCGATGCATCGAACTCGCTCTTGTGCTTTTCATAGATCTCTAAAGTGCGGTCCAGCATCTTTCTGGTAATCTCATCCGGATTGGTGAATTCAAAGAACTCATAGGTATCCGGGAAGAGATAGCCTTCCAGAAGATATTTGACGTTTTCGTTGAAGATCGCATCGGTAAGGAACGGATAATCCTTCATGTAGGAACGCACCACGGCTTCGTCATTCCAGTAATCCAGGATCTCTTGTGCCGATACGGTCGTTGATTCACCGATCTTCTCCGCATAATGGCGGATGAAATCACCTTCGTCAAAGGCAATGGTCACCGTGTCCTGATGAGCGTTGGCCGGATTTGCCAAAAAGGCCATCAGTTCCTCCAGGGTGATCGGACGCTTGCCGCCATTACCGTCATCTACGGTATGAGGAAGCTCGAAATAACCGGCCGCAAAAGAATAGCCGCTGAAGATCCTGTTGTAGTAGTAGACGATATCGGAATTCTTGATGATGCCTTTTTCCTGCAGTTTGTCCAAGGTTGACTTGCCATAGGCACCTTCATCGACGATAAAGACCGTGAAATCACAAGGAACATCCTGCCCTTCTTCGCAAACCTGTCCGTTCAAAAACGCATCCGTTGGTTTTAAGCAGGACTTCACATAGATCGAAATGCCGACGACTAACGCAATAATGATGAAAAGGACGGCGAAGATCGCAATCAGGATTTTATTCTTATTCTTTTTCTTCTTCTTCATAAGCGGAAACGACCTCATCGATCATAGCCATCTCTTCTTCGTCCTCGACCGCAAAGAGATTGCCTTCATCATCATAAACGAAGGGATAGAGTTCATCTTCGTTTTTTTCGTCATAGACGACGACATACTTTTTCTGATTGGCTTCAAACGTCATCAAAATCTTCATTTCGACTTCTTTGCCGTCTTCATCCGTAATAAAAATCGAGTTTTCTTTCATAGGGTTAACTTTCTATACTCATTTACGAAATAGACTCTCCGCATGGCGGAGAGTACTATTCTTTCATTGATTCTTTAATGGTTTTTGGAAATGCTCATATCATTTGCTTTCAAGATAATACCGAACAAGCTCTTCGATAATCTCGTACCGTTCAACCTGCTGGATATTATTGCGGGCATTTTTGTGAGATGAAATGTAGGCCGGATCATTGCTGATCAAATAACCGGAGATCTGGTTTACCGCATTGTAGCCCCTCTCTTCAAGGGCCTGCGAAACTTCCTTGAGAAGCTGTTTCATATTCTCACGCTTGATCTCTTCCGAAGTAAATAACATCGTTCTGGAACTGTTAGCCATATCATGCACCTCCCAAACTTCATTATACACTATCTGGGTATCTTAAACGAGCAGTTTTTCGACCTCATCGATCAGCATCTGCGGATCGGCGTTGCTGCCGCCGCCCTGTGCCAGATCCGGTCTGCCGCCGCCTTTGCCATTGGCAAGAGCACAGACTTTGGATATGACTTCGCCGCACTTGATGCCTTGGCCAATGACCTTGTCAGAAGCAGCTGCGACCATCGAAAGACGATCGTTGTTCTTATTGACAATGAAGACAAAGCCACCATCCAGCTTGTTCTTGATGCCGTTGGCGTAATCCTTCAGGTTGCCGGAATAAGAATCCAGAGACAGTAAGAGGTATTTGAACTTGCCGTTGTCCTTGGCTTTGGAGACCAAGGAATTGGCTTCTTCGTTCATCAGCTTTTCCTTGATCGTCTTGAGCTCACTGTTAAGCTGGGCATTTTCATTCTTCATCTGCTGCAGACGATCCATGATCATGTCGAAGTTCTTTAACTTCAGTTCTTCCATGATGGCCGTCAGACGGTTCTCGTAATCCTTGAAGCCTTCATAGGCCTTTGTCTTGGTGCAGCATTCGATTCGGCGAATACCGGAACCGATGGATTCTTCATAGTTGATCTTGAAGACACCCAGGTCGGCTGTATTGAAGGCGTGGGTGCCGCCGCAGAATTCCTTGGAGACATCGCCCATGGAGACGACTCTGACCTTATCGCCGTACTTCTCATCGAATAAGGCGATGGCGCCGGTCTTCTTGGCATCTTCAATTGAAAGCACTTCAGTAGTGATCGGAAGCTG
The DNA here is from genome assembly GCA_902787775.1 of uncultured Erysipelotrichaceae bacterium. Lineage (GTDB taxonomy): Bacteria > Bacillota_I > Bacilli_A > Erysipelotrichales > Erysipelotrichaceae > Colivicinus. The sequence goes on from CADAHV010000036.1 coordinate 2,155, forward strand.
TCTGGCAATATAGGAATTGACCAGAGCTTCGACCTGATCAAGCTGTTCTCTTGAAACTTTCTCGTAATGCGAGAAGTCAAATCTTGCATAATCCTTGCAGACATAAGAACCTGCCTGGGCGATATGGTTGCCCAGTACTTCGATGAGTGCTGCCTGAAGAAGGTGGACAGAAGAGTGGTTGGCACGGATCATCTGACGATCTGCCGCGTTGATCTGTAGTTTGAATTCATCACCGACATGGATGCTTCCTTCACTTACCTTGACATGATGCAGATACTGACCATTCGGTGCCTTCTTGACATCGAGGACTTCAGCCTTGCAGTGATCATTGTAAATGATGCCCTTATCGGCGATCTGGCCGCCGGATTCGGCATAGAAGCAGGAATGGTCAAAGGAGACTTCACCCTGTTGACTGATTTCATCGACCTTGCTGCCGGAGATGAATAAGCCATTGACAACAGATTCATCTTCGTCTTTTTCATAACCTGTAAAAGTGAAAGGTTCCTTGAATTCCAGAAGATCCTGCGACTGGTTATGCATGGACTCTTCGACGTCTCTGGCATTTCTGGCCATCTCACGCTGTCTTTCCATACACTTGTTGAAACCTTCGATGTCGCACTTTAATCCCTTGTCTTCCGCCGATTCGATGGTCATCTCTTTCGGGAATCCGTAGGTATCGTAGAGTTTGAAGATCACTTCACCGCTTAAAACGCCGTTTGAGGCCTTTTTCAGCTCATCTGCGAGCAGTTTCTCACCGTTGGATAACGTTAACAGGAAAGACTGTTCTTCCTTTAAAATGAGCTTTTTGACGAATTCTTTCTTGTCCATCAGATACGGATAGAAGTCCTTCATATTCTCGCAAACGACATCGACCAGTTCGTAAAGGAACGGTTTGTCAATGCCGATGTTGCGGCCATAGCGCATTGCCCTTCTAAGGACACGGCGCAGGACATAGCCTCTTCCTTCATTGGAGAACGTAGCGCCATCCGCCAAGGCAAAGACACAGGTACGGATATGGTCGGCGATGACACGGTAAGCCATCTTTTCTTCCGCATAGGATTTATTGGCATACTTTTCTGTTTCTTTGATGTATGGCAGGAATAAGTCGGTATCGAAGTTGGTCTCCCCTTCCTGAATCAGAGCGGTCAGTCTTTCAAGACCCATGCCGGTATCGATGTTTTTCTGCGGCAGTTCCTTGTATTGGGAACGCGGCATCTCATCCGGCTTGCAGTTGTATTGGGAGAAGACGACATTCCATACTTCGATGTAACGGTCGTTTTCAATATCTTCAAAGAAGAGTTTGTCACCCAAATGCTTCGGATCGTATTTCTCACCACGGTCATAGAAGATCTCAGAGTCCGGTCCGCCCGGGCCTTCACCGATCTCCCAGAAGTTGTCTTCTGTCTTGCGGATATGGCTTGGATCCAGATCGGTCTTGGTCGTCCAGATGCGGTAAGCTTCATTGTCATCCGGATAGATGGTGACATACATGCGGCTCTTGTCAAAACCGATCCACTCAGGTGAAGTCAAAAATTCCCATGCCCAGCAGATCGCTTCTTCCTTGAAGTAGTCGCCGATCGAGAAGTTGCCCAGCATCTCAAAGAATGTGTGGTGTCTGGCCGTCTTGCCGACGTTTTCAATGTCGTTGGTACGGATGCACTTCTGCGCATTGGTGATGCGGTTGCATCTTGGCTTTTCTCTGCCGTCAAAATACTTCTTCAATCCGGAAACACCGGCATTGATCCATAAAAGCGTCGGATCGTTGACCGGAACCAGGGATACACCCGGTTCGATCATGTGGCCTTTTGATACGAAGAAGTCCAAGAATTTTCTTCTTACTTCATTTCCTGTCAGATAATTCATCGCTTATTCCTCCTGAAAAATAAAAACGTCCTCATCTAAGGACGTCAAATAACGCGGTACCACCTTAGTTCAAATATTTCTATTTGCCCTTGAATCTTTAACGCAGATCTACGTCAGGCATTGCCCTGAAGACAAGAAAGCAGCTTCATATAAGTTTCCTGTACCTTCTCACCAGCCAGATACTCTCTGCAAGGAAAGCCTTATATTACTCATCTTTCTTCAATATAGTAACACAATTAATGGTTTTTACCCATACTAATCACGCGGACAATTGCCGGCGAAAGTATGAGGTTGCTTAAGACTTCAAACAAGAAGTTTCCGCCGACTAAGCCAAGCAGGATATAGGAGCCTGTTGAGGCAAATCCCAAAGCCTGAGCCCAGCCGGAAATGGTCGGCATAAAAAACAGGAAACAGCCGATCAGGAAGATGCCGGTATTGCATAACGGACAAGCCAAGGCAGCCATGACTGCTGCAAGCATCGGCTTGTTGGCAAAGATCTTATAGACTAATCCGCTGAAATATCCGGCAATGGTGCCCTTGGCGATAACGGTAAGGATTGTGCCGAAGACATTGACTGCCAGAAAGGGGGCAGCATCACCCGATAAAAGAACGACCAGCGAGAAAACAAAGCCCAGCCAAGCACCGGCCAGAGGTCCGTATAAAGCTGCACCGACAACGATCGGGATCAGCACCAAAGAGATCGAAAACTGTCCGAAGCGGATAAACGATCCCATCAGCTGCAAAACGATTACAACTGCCGTCAGAATGCCCAATGTGGCAATCTTTTTAGTTCTGTCATTTTTCATATTTCAATAACTCCTTAAGGCCCGTGTTCCTTCTCTTCATTTCCTTGATCAGTCCTTCTTTGAATAACTGTCTTGTGCCAATGATCACAAGCTTCTTCTTCGCCCTGGATATGGCGGTGTAGATCAGATTCTTGTTCAGCATGTGAATATTGTTGCGGTTGAAGACAAAGTAGACGATCTGATACTCCGAGCCCTGCGCCTTATGAACGGAAAGCGCATAGGCCAGGGAGATATCACTCAGATCCTCATAAGGATAGAAGACATAGGTCCCCGAGTAGTTTACCATTAAACTCTTCTCTTTGTCATCAATATCTTCAAGAATTCCGATATCGCCGTTAAAGACGTCATCTCCCGGCCGGTTTTTGAGCTGTAAAATCTTGTCCCCTTCCCGGAAAACGAATTTGCCGAAACGTTTTTCGTTCTTGTCGTAAGCAGCCGGGTTGAAGGCTTCCTGCAGTTCCACATTGAGCGTATCAATGCCCCAGTTGCCCTTGTACATCGGTGCCAATAACTGGATCTGATCGAGACTGTAGCCTTCCTTGATATCCTGATCGATCAAAGAGATCAGATCGAAATGATCACGGTAGATGTCATAGAAGTGAATATCCTTTTCATAGCGGTTGGTCTCGACATCGCCGTTTCGGATGTCGTTAGCCAGCAAAATGATCTCATTGCCTTCGCTTTGCCGGTAATTGTATTCCAGTCTGGTGACATGTATGGAGTGACAATCAATCAGATCGTTGAGCAGATTGCCCGGCTTGATCGAAGGAAGCTGGTTGTTGTCGCCCAGGATCGCAATCTTCTTAATACGGGAAGATGCTTTCAGTAATGAGGCAAAAAGCGCATTGTCGACCATTGAGAACTCATCGATGATGATCGCATCATACATCAGAGGATTCTCCACATCATAGACAAAAGTATTGTTGTCCTTATTCCATTTTAAAAGTGAATGGATGGTCTTGGATTCGACATCGCAGATCTCGTTGATCCTCTTCGCTGCCCGGCCGGTCGGCGCTGCCACGATGAGATTGCCGAAGGGATAGAGCTGCTTGAAGATGTCGACCATCGCTTTGATCAAAGTGGTCTTGCCCGTACCGGGACCGCCGACGATGATCGAAATATCGTTTTCAAAAAAGGCATGGATGGCTTCCTTCTGCTTTTCGTGATAGGTGATGGAAAGCTTGTTTTCATCTTCTTCAATGCCTTCTTCCACCAGTTCATTTTCGACATTGAGGCCGCCGTTAAAGGACTTCAGAAAATCGGCAATATACAATTCATCGCAGTAATCGCCATAAAGATAAATCCGCTCATACTTGCGATAAAGATACTGTTTTTCAATGCAGCGTTCTAAGATCTCATCAAGATTCTCCATCCGGCCATAGTGTTCCAGCAAAGAAAGAAGCTTTTCATAGCTCAGATACATGTCACCGCTGGCAAACGTGTATTCCGAAATCAGATGAACCAGATAGGCTTCCCGATACTTGTTTTGCGCATCATCGAATTCAAACTGCGAAGCGTAGCGTTTGACCTTGTCAAAGCCAACCCCATAGACCTCGGTGTAGTAGCGGAACGGATTGTCTTCCCCGACTTCCTTGGTTGCCAGCTTGAAGCGGGAAAAGATCTTTTGCGCATCGTTGCTGTTGAAACCGTTGGACACCAGGTGCAGTATGATCTCATTTTGCGGATCGCTCATTGATTCAAAACCGGCCAGTATGGACAAGAACTGCTTTTCCGAAAGCTCCACTTCATAGATCTTTTCCGGCTGATCCTTTAAAACCATGAGGGTATCAGCACCGAAGTGTTCATAGATCTTTTCTGCCGCCTTTTTGCCGATGCCGGGGAAAGCGGAACTCTTTAAAAGTGAAAGGATCTCTTCCTTTCTGGTGGAAATGTATTTCTCCACGCTCAGCATCGAAAACTGGAAGCCATAGCGGGGATGATCGACATAGGTGCCGCTTAAGACATAACGCTGACCGCTTTCATAATCAAAAGAAGGGCCTGTTACGGTAATGGCCCCATCGTCGGTTTTAAATTTTGAAACCATGTAGGAATCACTCTTATAGATCGTATGAGTGAATTCGCCTTCAATGATTTCGATCTCTTCGTTATTATCCATTGACTCTTTCCATCAGTTTGGCATTGAGATCTTCGCCGTTGATATACGTATTTTCGATCACGCCGCCGCCCAGCAATTCGCCATCGTCATAAAAGACCGCCTGCTGGCCTGGGGTAACCGCCTTGATCTTCTGCGGATAAGTTAACAGTGCCTCATTGTCGCTCAGCAGCTTGATATGGACCTGGTTGTCGCTTTGACGGTAACGGAACTTGCACTGAATGTCCCCGTCATTGATCTTACGGATCCAGTTGATGCCGCTGATATAGGCGCTGTCGGAATACAGATATTCCTCGTTTTTGACCGAAGTCAGATAAAGGATATTCTTCTTGACATCCTTGCCGACACAGAAATACGGTCCACGGTTGCCGCCGACGCCAAAACCTTTTCTTTGGCCGATGGTGTAGTAATAGACACCCTCATGTTGGCCGACGACTTCCAAAGTATCGATATCGATGATATCGCCTCTTTTCATCGGAATATAGTTCTTGAGAAATTCGCGGAAATTGCGTTCGCCGATAAAACAGATGCCGGTGGAATCCTTCTTATCCGCAATCGGCAAATCCAGCTGATGGGCAATTCTTCGCACTTCCCCTTTATCGATGTCACCCAGCGGGAAGACAGAAAGATCCAATGCTTTCTTGTCAACCTGGGCCAGGAAGTAGGACTGGTCCTTATTGAGGTCCGCCGCCTTAAAATAGCGAAGCTGACCGTCGACTTCTTTTGATTTGAAATAATGGCCTGTAGCGATGCGGTCAAAGCCCTTATCCATCGCAAAACGCAAAAAATGATCGAATTTTATGTATTTATTGCAAAGAATATCGGGATTAGGGGTTCTGCCACGTTCATATTCTTCAATAAAGTTTTGAAAAACAGAGTTCCAATACTCTTCGATGTAGTCGCTTCTTAACAATGGCAGGCCTAGCTTATCAGCTACTGCCTTGGCATCGTTATAGTCTTCTTCCTGCGGGCAGATATCGTTGTTCAAAGTGGAATTGCCCAAAGTATCGTTATTTAAGGCCGAATCCCAGTTACGCATAAAACAGCAGGTCACATCATACCCTGCTGATTTAAGAAGATGAGCTGCGACGGCACTATCTACACCGCCCGATAAACCTACCAGTATCTTCATCATTCTTTCCGGATCTCACCGCATGTTTCGAAATGCGGACAGACACCTTCACAATGAGAGATCGTTTTCAGTTTCTTGAACAGTTCAATCTCTTCCTCGTCATAACCGATCTGCAGATTTCTGTCGTCGATGATGATCGGCCGCTTTAAAACGGAAGGATTTTCTACGATAAAATCGCAAAGCTGAGATAAAGACATCGATTCGATGTCAACCCGATCTTCCTGAATGATCTTGGAACGCTTGGAAATAATATCGTCGGTTCCGTTCTCGGTTCTGGAAATGAGATACTTGACCTCTTCCTTGTTTAAGAGTGTATTGAAAATATTCTTCTCAATAAACTGAAGGTGATTGTCTTTCAGATAATTCTTTACTTTGCGGCATGATGAACATCCCGGTGATGTATAAACAACTATCATACGTGTATTATACAACAGGATATTTGATTTTATTAAGTCCATTGAGTTAATATAGGTACAGGAAAAAGTAGTGCGTATCAGTCGTTTTATAGAGAGATCATGGCTGGTGAAAATGATCATCGCGGTACGTGTCGAATTGGGACCTGCGCATTCAGAAGGCACGAGTCTTCTGCGTATTCCTGCGTTAAAGGATAAAGTGAAAAACTAAGGTGGTACCGCGCATCTGCGCCCTTGTGATCACCTTTTTATTTTTTTCAGAAGGAGAAGAAAAACATGAAACGTATGTTATCCGGCATCAAGCCGACCGGTCAGCTGACTTTAGGCAACTACATCGGCGCTTTGCGCAACTTCGTCAACTATCAGGACGATTATGAGATGATCGTCTTCATCGCCAACCTGCACTGCATCACGGAATACCAGGATCCTGCCGATCTGCGCAAGAACCTGACCGATGCGGTCGCCTTATACATGGCCTGCGGCCTGGATCCCAAGAAAGCCACTATTTTCTTGCAGACAGACGTTCATGCCCATGCGGAACTTGGCTACATCATGGCCTGCAACACTTATTTAGGCGAACTCAACCGTATGACTCAGTTCAAGGACAAATCGGCCAAGGGCGAAAAGAATATGACCGCCGGTCTTTACACCTACCCTTGCCTGATGGCTGCCGACATCCTTCTTTACGATGCCGACTATGTACCGGTCGGCGAAGACCAGAAGCAGCATGTCGAATTAACCAGAGACATCGCTCAGCGTTTCAACAACAAGTATGGCGAAACCTTCGTCGTACCGGAACCGTTAATCGCCAAGGTCGGTGCCCGCATCATGTCCTTATCCGATCCAAGCAAGAAGATGTCCAAATCCGATGAGGCCAACAAAGGCTGCATCTACCTCCTGGATGAACCAAAGGTCGCCCGCAAGAAGATCATGTCGGCGGTAACCGATTCTCTTGGCGAGATCAAGCTCGACAAGGAAAACCAGCCGGGTCTCTACAATCTCATCGAGATCGCTTCCGCTTTAAGCAACCGTTCCATGGAAGAAATCGCCAATGAATTTGCCGGCCAGGGTTATGGCAAACTCAAGGGCTATGTTGCCGATGTCGTCTGCGCGGAACTTGAAACGATCCAGGAAAGATACAGAAACATTATGGCATCCCATCAGATCGAAGAGATTCTGGAGGACGGCGCAAGAAGAGCTGCCGCCATCGCCGATCCCAAACTTGATGATGTCAAGAAGAAGATCGGTTTAGAGATCAAATACCAGTAAGAAAATGACCATAGCATCAGCTATGGTCTTCTTTTTCGATTGCTTCAAATTCACCGGCTTCGATCTGATCGAAGCGTTTTAATATCTTGCGGGAAGAGACACTGAGATCATGGAACTGCGAGCCCATGGCCTCATAGGTGCGGTAGAGATCTTCACTTCGCTTTTCATAGCGCTGAAACTCGACCGCCAGCTGCGATAAGAGTATGGAGATCTCCCTGGCCTTTTCGTCCTTTCGCTTGCCCAGATAGATCGAACGTATGGCGGTGATATAGGCCATCAAAGTGGTTGGCGAAACCATGTAGACATTCTTCTGGTAAGAAAAATCGACAAGTTCCGGGAAGGATCCGTAAATCAAGGCAAAGATCGCTTCTGCCGGAATAAACATGTAAGCCAGATCGGCAGTAAGATCGGGAATGATGTATTTGTCATGGATATCATTGATGTGTTTTCTTACGTCATCCCGGAATTTGCGCTTATACAGTTCCCGGCTTTTCTCATCCAGCCTTTGATCGAGCATGTTGCGGTAGTTTTCCAAAGGAAACTTGGAATCGATGCACAGAATGCCAAAGGACTGATCGGCCAGTATGGCGGCATCGGCGATGGAACCGTTAGGCAGATGATATTGTTTCCTATAGAGATTCTCATTGTTGCCGTAGACCGATTCCAGCAAGGAATAGAGTTCCACTTCCCCAAAGGTTCCCCTGCTCTTCTTGTCGGTCAGAATGTCCTGCAGAGAAATGATGTCACGGGAAAGCTCATCAATGGTCTCCTGTGCCTTGGAGATACGGACCATCTTTTCATTGATCGTATTGAAGACCTCATTGGAAGCCTTATGTGACTGGATCAGGTTGGAATTGACGCGTTCGGAAAAATCAACGAAGCGGGAATTCATCGCCGAATTGAAATCGGAAAGATCCCGATTCAAAGATGAGCGGATCTCAAAAATCGATCTGCTCAGTTCATTATTGAGATCGTTGGTTTTGCGGGAATTATTCAAAACGATCAGAAGGATGATCAGTACGGTCAGTGCAAACACGCTGACCAGCACTATCAGCAAAGCATCATAGCTCATCATTCTTCCTCGTTGTTCAGATAGTCTTTCAGTAACTGGCGCCGGCTGAGGCTGGTATCGTCCTTCTCCCGGTTGATGATCGACAAAAGAAAAACATAGATGCCGTAGGCACACATGAAGATCAGTGTCATCAAAGATAAGTAATCAGAAATATTCTTAAGCATTTTCTTCTCTCAGTTTATTATACAAGGTCTCGGCGACCTTTTTGTTTAAAACCGTCTCCAGTTCCTCTTTTGACAAAGTCCTGAGATTGGCAATCGTCTTGTATTTGCGAAGCAGCTTGACTCTACTCTTTGGACCAAGACCCGGTATATCATCCAGGACAGATTTGTACATCGCCTTCTGACGCAGCTTCTTATGATAGGTGATCGCAAAGCGGTGGACCTCATCCTGCATATTGGTCAGAAAGAAGAAGAGATTGGAATCCTTCTTGATCTCGATGATCTGATAATCGGCATCCATCATATAGGACGTGTTGTGGTGATCATCTTTGCCCAAACCGACAATGGTGATATCCATACCCAAAGAAGAAATGATCTCCTTGGCGATATCGATCTGGATGCGGCCGCCATCGACGATCAGCAGATCAGGTCTTGGCAGCTTGTCTTTCAGCACTCTGAAATAACGCCTATAAAGCATTTCCCGCATTGAGGCAAGGTCATCGGCGGAATCTTCCAGTTTGAAAAGACGGTAGTCTTTCTTGGAAGGACGAAAATCCTTGTAGACGACCATCGCACCGACCGTATTGACGCCGCCGGTGTGCGAGTTATCGAATAACTCAATCGTATTGATCGGCTTATGGAAGATCCGCTTGAATTCTTCATCCAGCTGATCGGAATAGGATTCTTTTCGGGTGATGATGTTTCGGTTTTGTTTCAGCAGTTCAATACAGTTGGTCTTGGCCTGTTTTAAAAGCTGATACTTATAGCCCCTGGATACAACGGCGCAGTCATAGACGTCTTTGAGATAATCGTAGAGTTCTTTCGGCAGATAGAGCTTCTTTGGCGTCTCGTTGATCTCATAGAAATGATAGATATAGGAAGTCACGAAGTTCTCCGGATCGGAGACCAGATAGTCGATGAACTTATCCGACGCCAATAAGCGTCCGTTCTTGACAAAAAGGCCGGTTATGGCAATATAGCCGTCTTCCACATAATAGTTGAAGATATCAAAGGTCTCACGGTTGTTTTTCTGCACATCCTGTTTCAGGTTGGTCTGTTTCACATCATCGATCAGATCGCGGAAATACGCGGCATTTTCAAAGTCGAGCTTTTCCACTGCGTTTTCCATCTTCTGTTTCAGATCATTGACGATCTCCCGGTTATCCCCGTTTAAAAAGCCGATGATCGATTCCTTGATCTTCTCCGATTCTTCCTCCGGCACATCGATCTTGCAATAGCCCGGACACTGGCCCAGATGATAGTAAAGGCAAAGATCCTTCTTGATCGGATCGCA
>CADAHV010000037.1:0-15427 GCA_902787775.1 uncultured Erysipelotrichaceae bacterium
TTTTTGTCTTTTGCGGAATCAGCTCAAGTTGCCGTCGTTGCAGGAATTGCTGTAGCTGTTGGTTCAGCTCGTGCCACAGGCCTTACAGATACACTTTACGATACGGCTGTGGGCAAAATATGCGACAGTTTTGTCGTAAAATCGGTGCTGGAACAGTTCGGACATTTGCAGATAGGTTTGTCTCCTATGCCGCCCGCAACATCTTTCATATCGTCCTGATTGATTTTACCTGATATTTTACTGCCTCTATACTATCATTTTATTCAATTTTAACCATTAAGTGAAAAAGAGCGAAAAAAATTGAAAAAACTTATAAAGTGGCAAAAAGCCATTATTTAAGGTCTAATTTTGTGTTTTTTGTGTGAAAACGTTGTGATTGGAGCCTTAACACGTCACATAAAAGGGTTGTATAATGTAAATGCTTGCAATAGTATCACAGCTATTGATAGAAAGAAGGATAATTGAATGAAGAAAATTCTTATGGTAATGCTAAGCGTTGTTTTGGCATTAACGACTTTTGTCGGCTGTTCTTCTGGTGGCGGAAGCACTCCTGCACCAGCTGCGAACACAGACAACCTTTCCGATGTTCAGAAGATCATCGCTGAAGCTGAAACGATGACCCTCGAAGAACTTGCGAAAAAAGCAATTGAAGAGTCTAACGGCAAGACCTTCTATGGTGTCGGTAACTCCTCAAGAGGCAAGAGTGCTCTTCCTTTGTTCATCGAATACTTACAGTCCATCGATCCCAGCTACAATCTTGATTTTGAATGGCAGCAGCCGAAGAACAACAAGATCTTCGATCAGCTGACAGCAGACGGACTCAAGGATGTCGGTACATTTGCGATGACCCTGATTCAGGATGGCAACCAGATCGAATCCAAGATGGTCCAGACTGGCATTCTTGATACCTTCATCCCGAAAGAGTGGGCTGAAGCCAACGGCACAACTCCGGATGCCTATGAAGGATATCTGCCTTTACAGACATTGAACAAGATCTTTGAATACAACTGCGTCAATCCAGACAAGACTTATGACAACTGCTGGGACTTCGTTGCTGAAGGCGAACATGGCCTGTTCATGGATATCGATTCCGAAATCGTCGGCAAGAACTTCTTGTACATGCTGACAAAGGATGAATATGCTGCATATCTGAAGGATGCGTATGACAAGCTCTCTGCAGATGAGCAGGCTTACTTCCAGCCGACTATCGATGCAATGGCAAAAGACGCTGAAGAATTAGGTTTGGGTGAAAACGGCAAGTATGCTTTGGCTTGGATCAAGCTCTGGGTCAACAGCTACAATGCAGTTACCGATGATGGCCCAATCTGCAACACCTTAGTCGATGCATCTGCAGTCGATAAATTCGGCCTTCTTGTTTACTCAAAGGTACGTTCCGTTGAAGAAACAGACACTGTATCTGTCAACAACATCAAGGTCGCTGCTTACCAGCCAGGTTATGAAGGCATTGGCGGTTACGCATATTGCCACTACCTGTTTGTAACAGACAACTCACCGCTTCCTTGGACAGCATGTGCATTCATCGCTTACATGACTGAGACAGTCGATGGCTTCTCTGCATGGGGCAAGGACTTAGGCGGTTATTCTTCCAACCCAGTCGTCGCACAGGGCACTGAAGAAAAATATCACCACTCAGAAGGCTTATCCGCAAAGGTTGCTTGCGAGACAACAATGGATAAGGGCTATGACTGGTGGGTAGGCGATGGCAAGCTTGTCGTCGAAGATCCGAAGTATTGCGCATCCGTAGCCTTCACAGTTGGCTCATGGATCGAAATGCTTGATAAGTATTCACCGGAATAACAGACAATTCATTCCGACGTATCATCAAGCGTATCGTAGTGCCTTTGTAGTCTCATCTACGAAGGCACTTTCTATAAGTGAGGTAATTTATGTCAAAATCAATGAAAATCAGACTGAACAGCATAAAGACTTATCTCAGTAAACCGCAGAATGTCATATTGATCTTGACGGGTATCCTGGTAACCTTTACGACGATCGCTCCGATCGTTGCAATCATCAGGGATACCTTCACGATCCATCCGGGTACGATCGACCAGTATCTCTCTGGAAAGGCGAGTGGCTTCACTCTGGCCAATTACACCGACTTATTCACCTCAAGGCTGGCCAAGGCCAATCTCTGGACACCTTTGATCAATACGACCTGGCTGGCGATCGGCTCATGCAGCTTTGCGATCTTGTTTGGCGGTATCTTTGCCTATCTGATCACAAGGACCAATATGGCGTTCAAGAAGTATCTGAGTTCGATCTTCATTTTCCCATACATCATGCCGCAGTGGACTCTGGCTGTCGTATGGCAGAACTTATTCAACTCCAATGCCGTGACAGGCACATCCAACGGCTTGCTGGCATCTTTGTTCAATGTACAGATGCCTGCCTGGTGGTGCGTGGGGCTATTCCCTTGCATCATCGTTTTGGGCATGCACTATGCACCATTTGCCTACATTCTGATCGGCGGTATCTTCAAAAACATGGACGCCAACCTCGAAGAGGCGGCAACGATCCTGGATACACCGCGCTGGAAGATCTTTACAAGGGTCACGATCCCGATGGTCAAGCCAGCTATCCTGTCAACGATCCTGCTGGTTGCCGGTTCCACAATCGGCTCCTATCCGGTTCCACACTACTTAGGTCTGACGACACTGGCTACCAAGTATGTCTCCATGAATGACAAGTATACAGGTGAGGCTTCGATCATCGCCATCATTATGATGCTGTTTGGTGTGGCGATCATGTATCTCAACCAGCGTTCTTTGCATTCCAGGAAGTCCTATACGACCGTCACTGGCAAGTCTGGCCATGTATCCAAGGTGGATCTGGGAAGATCTGGCAAGTATGTGATCGCAGCAATCTTTGTGATCATCACGTTCTTCACATCGATCTACCCGATCATTTCCTTTGCCTTTGAGACCTTCTTGCCGAATCCAGGCGACTATTCCTTCTTATACACCGGCAATACCAGCAATCTGACCACCAAGTGGTGGGTGACCAATGAAAATGTCACCGAGAACGGTATGTATGGACAGATGGGTATTCTTCACAACAAGACCATCTGGCACGCTTTCAGAGGAACGATCCTTGTTTCGATCATCTGCTGTCTGACAGCTGGTGTCATCGGCACACTGATCGGCTATGCGGTCTCCAAGGACAGACGCGGGAAGCTTGCAAGCTATGTTAACTCGATGGCCTTCCTTCCTTACCTGATGCCTTCGGTCGCTGTTGGTGCTGCCTACTTCATCCTTTTCTCTTCAGGAAAGGTGAATCTGTTCAACACTTATACAGCTTTGATCATATCCCGTTTGCTTCAAGGAGCTCATTGAACTCAATGCTGCAATTGTCCAATGAGATCGAGGAATCGGCGATCATACAGGATGTACCATGGATCAAGCGCATGACCAGGATCATCATTCCAATCCAGAAGTCTTCGATCGTATCAGGCTTCCTGCTCCCGTTCATGACATGCCTAAGAGAATTGTCTTTGTTCATGTTATTGTGCGTGCAGGGCTTCATCTTATCGACGACGCTGGACTACTTCGATGAGATGGGCTTATATGCCTTCTCAAGTGGCATCAACCTGATCCTGATCGTTACGATCCTGATCTCAAACTATGCAGTAAACAAGATCACCGGCGCAAGCCTGGATGAAGGAATTGGAGGATAATACAATGCCAAAAATCGTATTGGAACACGTTACGAAACGATATGACAGATTCTATGCTGTAGATGATCTGAATCTGGTCATTGAAGATAATGCATTCGTCACACTGCTGGGTCCTTCGGGATGCGGCAAGACGACGACTTTAAGAATGATCGCAGGTCTGGAAACACCGACTTCTGGCAAGATCACGATCGGTGATCGTGTCGTCTTTGATTCGGAAGAGGGTATCAATGTCCCAGCTAACAAGCGTAAGGTCGGTTTCCTTTTCCAGAACTACGCTCTGTGGCCAAATATGACGGTCTATGACAATATCTGTTTTGGTCTGACCAACGTCAAGGAAGCTTTACCGGTCATCGATTTTGATGCAAGGACTTCAAAGCAATTGCTCAAGGCTTTACAAAGACCAAACGATGTCGCAAGGATTATCAATGACTGCTATGACAAGAAAGGCAAGCTTGATGAAAAAAAGGCGATCGTCAAACTGATCGATGCCTATGAGATCTCTCAATACACAGCGAAGAAACTCTTGGGCTATAACCTGCACAAGGCATCGGATGTAAACGGCGAAGCTAAGAAACATATCGATGAGCTCAATAAAGTCATTGAAAAGGCTAAGGCGGATGCCTCTGCCAAGGGTTATACTCTGGATGAAAACTTCACAGCTGTTAAAAATGGCGAAGTGGTCAAAGAAGTGCGCAAGCTGACCAAGGAAGAGATGGATCTTTCAGTCAGAAGAGTGGCCCGTATCGCCAACATCGGCATGTTTATGGAACGCTATCCGGCAGAGCTCTCTGGTGGTCAGCAGCAGCGTGTTGCGATCGCAAGGACTTTAGCACCAGAGCCAACCGTGCTTTTCATGGATGAACCTTTGTCAAACCTCGATGCGAAACTGCGTCTGGAGATGCGTTCAGAACTGCAGCGTCTGCACTTGGATACCGGTTCGACATTCGTCTATGTCACGCATGACCAGATGGAAGCTATGACACTGGCAACCAAGATCTGTCTGATCGACAACGGCGACTTGCAGCAATATGATGCACCGCTCGATGTCTACAACAAGCCAAATAATCTGTTCGTCGCAGACTTTGTCGGCAATCCTGCCATCAACTTCATCGAAGCACATGGCAAACAGGTAAACGGCAATTTTGAAATGGATGTCTTTGATGGCAAGAAACTGAAATTTATTCCAAATGAGCCTTTCGACATCAACAAGTGGCGTGAGGATTATAAGGCCAGAGTCAAAGAAAAGGCGGATGAACTCAGTGCCAAAGCTTCAAAGAAGGGCTATGTTGAACGTTCCAACAAGGAAACGAGCTTCAAGTATCATGTCGCAATGATCAATGAGCCGGAAGACTACGATGATGAAGTTGAATACACCGATGATGACTATGTGATCGGTATTCGTCCGGAATTTGTCGAGATCTCTGACAAGGAACGATTTGAAGGGGAAGTCTATTCATCCATGCCAACTGGTATGGAAACAACTGTCCGTGCAGCAATCGGCAATTATCTGCTGACTGGTGTCATGTTTGGCGGTGTCGTTTATAAACTGGGCGATAAGGTCAAAGTCGGCTTCAAGGGAAACAATGCAATCCTGTTTGACCGCAAGTCCGGTGAGATCATTTCCCTGGGTTCATTAAAAGAAGAATAAGAACTATAAGCACAAGAAGAACAGCCATGTGTGAAGCGTGGCTGTTTTTTTATGATATCTGGTAATTGTTTTTAGGACTACTTAAAAACGGAAATCCTTATCCTGAAGGCATGTATTCCGCAACGGGGCTCCTTGCATCAGCACAAATCATCAACCATTAAGTGAAAAAGAGCGTTTTTTTAAAAAAGTATTTGCAAATCACAAAAATAATGTATAATATAAATACAAGTTCATATGAACTTATCATGAGTTAAAAAGAACTCATAGATCAAATCTCGAATCGAATCGTCGTTAACCCTGACGTGAGCGGAAAGTTGGTGCAATTTGGTTTGAAGGTAAGATTTATGATTTTTCTATAAAATCCTGTACATTGCCTTCAGACCTCAACAGGAGGAAAAACAATGAACAGAGTACAGAAGAATTTAATTTTAATCGTTGCGGGCATCATTTGTGCTGCGCTGCTCAGCTTGTTGTGCGTGGTAAAGGTGCCGACCGGTCATACCGGTGTAGTCGTGACCTTTGGTAAGGTTGAGAATCACACCCTTGATTCGGGTATTCACTTCAAGGCTCCGTGGCAGTCGATCATCAAGATGGACAACCGGATCCAGAAGGAAACCGTAGCATTGAGTGCTTTCTCAAAGGATATCCAGGAGGTCAATATGGTCTATACGGTCAACTACCAGATCTCCAAAAACGAGGCCATGACCATCTATTCGACGATTGGCAAGGAATACTACACTACAGTCATTTCGCCAAGCGTGATGGAAGCGGTCAAGACAGTATCGGCTAAATATACAGCGGAAGAGCTGATCACCGACCGTACGAAACTGGCGATGGGTATTGAGGAAGAGCTCAGCAAATCTCTTTCCAAATACAACATCGAATTAGTCTCAACATCCATTGAGGACATCGACTTCACTGACGCCTTCACCGATGCGGTCGAGGCAAAACAGGTTGCCCAACAGAACAAACTGCGGGCAGAGACCGAAGCTGAGACCAAGATCATTGAGGCCAATGCGGAAGCTGAGGTCAAAAGGATCGAGGCCGATGCAGAGGCTTATGTCAATGAGACCACTTCGGAGAGCCTGACCAAGGAAATCTTGCAGAAGATGTACTATGAGAAATGGAATGGCGTCCTGCCGGAGATCGTTTCCGATGGATCGATGATCCTGTCGCCTAACAACAACGACTAACAAGTAAGGAAATGCTGCACCAAGGTGCAGCTTTTCTTCATGATATCCGGTGTTTGTAAAAAAAGCCGGGGATTCACATTCCCGGTCTTTCTATTTTGCAGAGTAATTTGTTTTTAACAGGTTCATCAGCTCACCGTGGCTCATTGTAGCGTCATCGAATACATACTGATTCGAACTGCTTGGTTTGACACGCATTAATGTCATTTCAAGACGGGTGGACAGCCAGTCGGCGACAATAATCTGATCCAGTGGTTTATCTTTGTGCTTTTGTCTTGTTTCGGGCGCACTGACCCTGCTTTGCCATTGCATCGGTTCAATCTATAATTGAATTGAAGATTATGGAGAACAGAGGAAAGGGAAACAGATGGTTCTTATGGTTGGCGCTGCTGGCTGCTTTCTTTTTCTTTGGCTCCTGTTTTTCTGAGATCACAACAGAAGAACCTTCTGCGCAGAAAGAACCTGTCAAACAGGAAGAGATTAAACCAAAGCCAAAACCTACGCAGCCGTCTGCCGAAGATAAATACCACAATGATCCGTTAAGCTTGAGCTTTACGAGTTCTTCTTATCTTTTTGATTCCGATCTGCGAAATATGCTGAGCGGATCAAAACTGGAGTACTGTTCCCATATTGAAAAAGGGGATGGTTACGATCTTCTTGTCACCTGGAATCTCAAGAGCAGCAATAAGGAAGTTTACCGTTGTGAATATTCATATGACAAGCAGCGCAAGAATTACGATGCGAAGTCCATCGTTTCCTGTGAGGTCTCTGATGGCTATGAAGATTATCAGAACGGCGATACCGATCTGATCAGGGACTATGTCATGCCTGAAAAGGATGATCGTATCGATATGTTTATCTATCCGAAGAGTTCCGATTATTATGAAAAGTATTTTATCCTCGGCAAATATTCGGATATGAACTGCTCTGTTCAAGAGGATGACATCTTCTTTGAATATCTGTGGTATCAGAAAACAGATGAGGGGCCAGTGCTGGTTTACAAATCCACGGCGGCCAATACAACGACCACTTCCGGGCAAAGATATCATGAGGAGTTATGGGAGCTGTTTGAACAGTCTTATAAGAACATCGATATCATTCCTTATGAAGAGTATCCCAGAGACAGGGATTACTACGAGGTCTATGAGGAATGGAAGAAGAAAGACCAAAAGAAAAAGGCAGAGGCGAATCTGAAGGAAAGGATCGAAGTTTATTGCGCCTGCCAGGATGAAGAGGATCTTTACAGTGCATACACTGATGACTTCGATTCCTGGGAGGATGCCTATGATTTCTGGGAAGAAAACTGTGAATAATGATTGTGAAAAAAATGGCCACTTCAGTGACCATTTTTTAAGATTGCGTATGATTTTTTAACGTAAGTCCGAAGAAGTCCCCGTCTTCCTACGAAGTGTAAAGGCGGGGATGAATTCGGAAGGTTCGAAAAGGTTCGGAAGGAGTTTTTGCTGGAACAATTTTTGTCACTCAAAATCGAAATAATTCGGATAGCAGATTGATAATTCAACAGATCTTATAATTAGAATATATGATTTAGGACAGAAATTGTCATTTTTTAGTGAATTATCTGTACAAGAGGGACTTGTCTGATGACCTGGCATCAGGTAGAAATGAAGCAGGAAGTCTTTTTGTGCAATATAATGAACAGTGTAAGGAAAATGTCTATTTGCTTATGGAGGTAAAAACCTTATGAACAGATTTATTCAAAAATACGGTGCACTCATTGCTGTTGTCGGCGGCATTATGTTTCTGGTGCTTGGAGCGATCCGCTCGGTCAGCTTGCTTTCCTACAAGCCTGTAGAAGCTACGGTCATCAGTTACGAGGAAGAGTACAACACGGTCGAAGATACGCTCGAGCCGACAGCGATTGTCGAGTATGAGGTCGATGGCAAGAAGTATGAGGCGGAGCTGGATGATTATACGCAGAAGTATTATGTCGGAAAGACGGTAAACATCAAGTATAATCCGAAAGATCCGCAGAAGATCATCACCGCCACATTCACGATTCCTTTGATTCAGGTGGGCTTTGGTCTCTTGTGCCTATTTGGCGGCATCGTAGGAATGGCAAACAGAAGATAAGCGTCCTGTTGAGATCCTTATGTTGCTGACAGAGGATTTTTAGGCGGGATGCAGGTGCAGAGGAAGGCATGGACAAACGGTGTCAGAAAGAACTGTTATCCACACAAGCCGCTGTTTCTGATCAGCTGAAGAAAGATTGAACATTGTAATAGCTTCCTTCAAAGAAATGACGGAAGCTTTTTTGTTGGTTCTGTAAGCATAAGACGAATGAGTTTTCTGCGCAGTATAATATAAATATAGAGTTTTTGTAAGACGAGTATCAAAATCATTTCAAGAATACGAAGGAAGGAGTATGAGATCATGAGCTTTCGGTATCCTTACGCAAAGATCTTTATTGCATTGATGATCATTTTTGGCCTTTGTGCATGTCATAAAGAAGTGAAGATCGAAGAAGACGCGACAGATCAGATGGACAGCGATAAGTTTGAAGGAGACATACGGCATATCTTTCCGATGGATGGCAAGGTCTATATGATTGATCCGGCATATGCGATCGACTTCCCTTATGGAGAACTTAAGGAAGGCTGCTTCTACGAGATCAAAGCGGATATCACTTACCTCAACGGCGGTGTAGCCGGATACGTCGACTATCCTGAGATCGACAGACTGATCGATTGCAAGGAGATCTCACCGTTTGATCTGAAGCTTGCGGATATTACAGAAAAACGCTACGGTCTTCTGTTTATCGGCGATTATGCGGAAGGTGACATCTTTTTGAACGAGTATAACAAGGCCGCCTTATGGATGGATGGCCAATGGATCTGGCAATACGACAAGAAGACGGAAAGGGAGGATGGCACCTTTGTCTGTTATGTCAAAGATGTCGACATGGATACGATCGAAAAGGGCATTTCCGAGGGTGTCTTAGCCTGCAAAGAATACTTTGTTTTGCCGGCAATCAAAGCGGAATGAAAATATGGCTGTCCTGTGCGACAAACGCTTGTCTGTATAACAAAAATAAAGGACAATAAAGTAAAGAAAGACCTATTTCAAAATAATCATTAAATATCTATTTTCAGCAAAGGAGAAGTATGAGCACAATAAAAAACTTTACTGACCAGAATGGAAATGTTTTGGCACATGGCGCGATTTCCGATTCGTATATGACGGGTGCATCACTCGTCGGGAACGGTTTTCAGCATGAAAGCGTTCCGTTCTTCATCACCGCCCATGCGATCGATGCCGGCCGCAACATCATGATCTTCGGTTTAAGCGATGAGAAATACACGACCTATAAAAACAAGATGGTGGAATCGGCTTTAAAGATGATGGAGGATGTCCGATGGAATTCCATCCGGAGTTTTATTGAACCGGAAGACTATCTCTACCAGTTTGCCAAAGCCATGTCGCAGATGGAACTGACGGCTGTAGGGGAAGCGGCTCTTCCAAGCCTGTGCGGAAACAATCAGGATCAGACTTATCAGGATTTTGTTTCCTTTTACAATGCAGCTTTCCAAAGAGATGCGGCAATGGGTACAGAGACAAGAGCCAATAACATCCTGGTGCGTTCCTTCATGCGCCGCTACGAAGGGATCGCCAAGAGCGGCGTGAAGTGCACGGTGGTTGCCGGTATGGACTACAACGGCATCGAGTATTATTCGCCGGCTTCAGCTCTGGCGGCGATCAATCCGTTTGCCGGTCTGATCGGTGCGGCAATACGAAACAAAAAGGCTGAAAACAGTTCGAAGAAGCTCGGCCAGGGAGAACCTTGCGATGCGATCGACTGGGGTGCCAGAAACAAGTTCCTGCTGGTGACGCCGAAGGAATACGAGAAAGAAGCCTTCGTCGATTTCATGGAATTCGTTGAGACTTTCCATATGGACAATCAGCTCCGTCAGCGCTTCTATGCGATGAACGAGCAGAGAGTACAGATGCGCATGCAGGAAACGATGCGTTTCCAGGGCATGGCTCAGGCCAGCATGCAGTCACTGATGTATAACCAGCAAAGGCTCACGCAGACCCTGGCGCAGAATTCTGCTGCCATGTCCGATATGATCATGGATTCCTGGGACAAGAAGATGGCATCCGATTCCCGGATCTCACAGGCGAGATCCGAAGCGATCCGGGGCGTCAATGTCTATCAGAATTCCTATGGTCAGAATGTCGATGTGAGTGTAACGGCAGACCACGTCTATGAAAACCGCTATGGTGATGTCTATGGCGTTTCCGGCAATGCACCGGATCAGGAGCTGCTGAACAGGATGGATTGGCGGGAACTCAAGAAATGATGAAGAGAGTCATCGTGTTTCTGCTGATCTGCATATCGCTGACAAGCATGAGCGGGTGTACAAAAACTTATAAGATTCAATACGATGAGAATGTGATGAATTGTCCTGACAGGGGAAAACCGGGAGAAACCATCCGTTTTGAGACGGTATTCATTACAGACGGGGACTTATACGTCTATTTCAACGGAGTTGAGATCAAGCCTTTAAAAGAAGGCATCTATGAATTTGTCATGCCGGATGAAGATGTAAGGATCACGACAAAGTTCATAAGCAATGGCCTGGCTTAAGGAGAAAAGATGGAATTAAGTGATAGAGTCACAAGACAGGAAGACGGTGTCTACCGCTGGCTTTATGAACTGGATATGAAGAAGAACCTGGTCCTTCTGAAGACAGTCATTAAAATCGTTGGTTTCTGTCTTTGTATCCCGTTGCTGCTGCTTGCCTATCTGAGCTTGCGTACTCACGGATCACTGTCTGCCCTTTTATCCGATCTGACGCCCGTTCTCATCTGCATCCCGGTCATCGCTTTGATCACCCTGGGATCCTATATGTATGTATCCCATATGTATGGGGGTAAGTACTGCGTCATCTATGAGCTGGATGAAAAGGGGATCAGCTTTACCCAGATCGAGGAACAGTTTGAGAAGCAGCAGGTCATTGCCAGAGCTGCAGCATTTACCGGAGCCCTGACCGGCAATATCGGGCTGGTCGGTTCCGCTCTTTACAACATGTACAACAATACCGCCTATTCGGATTTTGAAAAGGTTTATTCCGTGAAGTCTTACAAGGACAAGGAAGTGATCAAGGTCAATTCGCCTTTCCTGTTCAATCAGATCTACGTGAAGAAAGAAGATTTTGATTTTGTCGACAGTTTCATTCGTGAACACTGTCCGAAAATTCATTGATAGTAAATCAATAAAAAACAGTTTATCTATGAGCGAAGAAAGACACTACAGTGCCTTTATCTCTTACCGGCATGTGGAAAACGACATCAGGATCGCCAAACATATCCAGCAGAAGCTGGAGCGTTTTAAAGCGCCCAAGCCGATCAGGGAAAAGTATGGCATCGATCATTTTGACAAGGTGTTCCGCGATCAGGAAGAACTGGAGATCGGTTCGGATCTTTCCGCCAAGATCAATTATGCCCTGGAGCATTCGGATTTTCTGATCGTCATCTGTTCACCGGATTACAATCAGTCAAAGTGGTGCCTGATGGAGGTGGAAAACTTCCTGAAGCATCATGATTTTGATCATGTCCTGTGTGTCCTTTCTTCCGGTGAACCGCCTGCGATCTTCCCTGAGATCCTTTATAGACATGCCGAACCTCTGGCTTGCGATTACCGCATGGATCTGAAGGAGGCCGACAGGATCGAACTGCCGCGTCTGATCTCGCCGATGATCGGCTGCACCTACGATGAGCTTGTGATGCGCCAGGAGAGATACCGCAGAAAAAGACTGACTGTCATTCTCACGGCAGCTTTTGTTTCGGCATTCGTCATCATCTCTTACCTGCTTTATTCCAACGCAATCATCTCCCGCAATTTCCGTCAGTCACAGATCAACGAGTCACGGCTTCTGGCCAGAGAATCGCTGAACCGGATGGAAGAGGCCGACCGTTACAAGGCCTTAAGCAGTGCACTGACGGCGTTAGGGGAAGACAGACCTCAAACCGATGATGCCATCTATGCTTTAAGCAAGGCCGCCAATGCCTATCTGACACCTTTCCAGTACAAAGAAACATGGCGCATTGATAAGATCGGCGATATCACCGACTTCATCATCAGTAAGGACGGCTCCCATATCATCTATCAGACAAGGGACGGTTTTTTCCATACGGTCGACTGCAAGACCAAAGAGGAACTTGTTTCTTTTGATGCGGGAAGCGATGTTCTCTCTTTTCAAGAGGGAGGATCCGGAAAGCTGATCCTTTACTCGCAAGGATCTTTGCGTTGCATTGATTACAGAAGCGGGGAAGAAGAATATGAAGTCCCGATGAAATACCAGTCCATCGGCATCAGCCGCATGTCACCTTCGGGCAATTATATCGCTACTGCCGATTCCTTTGCGATGCAGATCACGGATGGCCAGGGAAATCCGTTTTTAAGCATGCCTCTACCGGAAAAGCAGGATGGCTACATCATTGATTTTTGCTGGTCAAAGGATGAAAGATATCTGGCGGTAAAGCTGCGTTTAGACAACCGCAGCTATGGTGTCGGTCTCTTTGAATTTGAAACGTCGGCTTTTCATATAGTCACAAAGGATCTTGCCGAGATACAGGATTTCGGTTTTTTGGACGACGGCCGTCTCTATGTGATCAGCGCTGACGGCAGTGACCAATCACTTGAATCCGCCGGGTCGATCATCACTTATGAAAGAAATTTTTTCCTGGATGTCTATGATCGGGAAGAGCTCCTGTTTCATAAACAGATGCGAGGCGATGTGCCTTCCGATCAGGTCTTTCTGATTGATGATAAAGAACAGTTTTCTTTGTTTCTGGGCAAACACATTGACCGCTTTGACAGGGAGGGAGAAAAGATCGGCCAATATGATATCCCCTCAGGGGCAGTCGATGTGCTTCTGCACGATCAGAGTTTCATCTATCTGCTGACAAAAGACGGATACATCGGAACACTGTTTTATGAAGACGGCAGAACATCTTTCAACAAGAGTTTCCCAAAGGATGTCACAGCCGTAAAAATGGTGCGGTCTGCCGATCCAGGGAAAGATGTCTATGCCGTATTAAAAGACGGGGATCTGCGCATCTATGAAAGTACATATGATGAAAACCTCACGATCCTATCGGACAAGGGCTTCTATTATCCGCCGCAGGACAGCCTGATCAGTGAAAACCGCATCGCGGTCTTAAGCGATGGAAAACTGCTGCTGTATCCATTGAATGAGGGCGGGGAGTATGCCGAAATTGCTCTGGAAAAAGGTCATGCCTATCATCTGCTTAAGTTGGATGAAAAAGAGCTTTGCGTTTTGATGATCGACGCAAAGACCTCTTTGCTTTCACTGCTGATTTACAGCACGACCGATGGTCAGCTGATCAGCAAGATCGATCTGCCGATCAGTGATTACTATCTGAAAAACAGGATCCTGACCTATCCTCTGGAGGATGCGGAAGCCATCTTCCTGGATGCCTTGTATCAGGATGTTGCACTGAATGAAGAGAAACTGTACCTGCATGATGAAACGGACAGCAAGAAGATCATCGTCGCTGATCTTGAAACAAAAGAGATTTCATCACTTCTATTACAGTATGATGGAGATCTGCTGGTGAACGGCAGAGCAGCAAAACTGTTTGTCAATAAGGATGGAAGCAGATTGCTGAGCTTTGATGAAAACAAGGCGCTGCTGTTTGATCTGACGAGCGGCGAACTGATCTCAGCACTTGATGAAACAGGCGGCAAGCAGATTGCCGATATCGGGGAGATGATCGCTTTAAGAGGCGTTGATCATCTGGATCTGTATTCGAAAGACGGAGAACTGCGGCATCAGATCGAACATCCCAATTTTGATATTCTGTCTTTGAAGATCAGAGAAGATCAGCTCTTCAGCATCTGCGATGATCGAATGCTCAGGATCTATCGGAACGATCAGCTGCAGCGAAGCATTGCACTGTCTTTTCCGGCACATGCCTACGATATGGAAAGCGGCTTCTCTTATGAATTTGTCGATGACAGGCTTTATCTGTACAACGACGGCTGTCTGGAAGTCATATCCTTGCAATCGGACAGCAGCCTGCCTTTGTATTATGTGGAAGGATCGGTTTTGAATTACGATCAAAGCGATGGAAGCATAATAATGTATTCCTATGATCCGCAAAAAAGTGATGCGTTCTATTATCCGGCATCGATCAGGGAATACGATGCGCTCAGCCTTTATGACAAGGCAAAGAAACAGCTGGAAGACTTTCTGAAATAGACAGGGAAACAAATGAAAAACTATGCGCGTAAGGCATAGTTTTTAAATGAATCCTTTTATCGAATATTCTTGTTTCAGTATTAAAAGAATCGTTCAATGATATCCATCAGTTCCATTGCCAGCGTTATTATGGCGGCTGCGATCAGATACTTTGCCGGCAGCATTTTCTGAAACATGGCGGCATAGGCAAATGCCACCGGATACAGCAGCATATATAAGGCAAGCACTGCGAAGGAAGTTCGGATATACATGGCTTTGTTGAAGATGGCCATGACGACTAAGATGACGGTATCAACGACCAGCCAGATGACGGAAGCTCTTCTTTCTTTTGCGCTCTGATTGCCGCTGATGATCTCATCGCGCTCATCCGGCTCATCATCGTTCAGCATATTTTCGTTTGGATTTCCTATAGACTTGGTCCTGATCTGCTTTACCTGATGGGCTTTTGATTTTTCTTTTGCAATACTGTTGTTTTGTTTGTTTGGCGTTTGCCAATCCTGTGTCAGATCAAAATCCCAGACCGAAGTTCTGTTTTCATGTCTGATCTCTTCTGAGAGCCAGTTATCTTTGCCGTTTAATGATTCGATGTCTTTTTTCATCATACTGTTTCTATATCAAATTCTACTTGTTTCTTCATTTATGG
>CADAHV010000038.1:0-12114 GCA_902787775.1 uncultured Erysipelotrichaceae bacterium
GGTCTGTGCCACCACATTTAAAGTTGACGGCAAATTCGAAAACCCGGTCGACTACAATCGGGTCAAAGAATTCATGGATGTGGTCAAGGAGTTCAGAAAAACCTTATAAAAGACGAAAGAGTTCATCACGAACTCTTTTTTATCGCATATAGATCACTTCTTTGATCTGACCATCCGTCTCATCGATCCTGAGACAGGCCAGGTAGCCAAACTCGCTTCCCATCGCACAGCCGCAGTCGATATCGATCCAGGTGTAATTGTTGCTGAAGGGCTGGATGAAGATCTCATCGTCATCCTTTAAACGGCGGGTGATGATGTGACCGGAGATGAAATAGGTCGGCACATCGCTTTTTTCAAATTCGCCGATGCGGCTCGTATCGTAGTAGCCCATATTCCAGACGATGTCCTGGATCTCCATCAGATTGTCTTTATAATCTCTGGTATACATGTCGACCCCATCGTTGAGCGCCGAAGTATGCGAGAGAATGTAGCGGGTATTGCCGATCCAAAGATCCTTTTTAATGATTGTCTCGTTCAAAAGATAATCGACGATCTTTTGACGCGTCTTCTCATCCTGTTTCAGGTAAGCCTCATAGGTCCTCGCACCGCCGTTGACGCCATAGAACCAGGACTCCCGATCGCTTCCCTCGAGATACGTCAGCATCATGTGTTCGTGATTGCCTAAAAACATATGGGCATTGGGTCGCTCCATGATGTCGAAAAGGATCTGCAGAGAAGCTGGCCCTCGGTCGATGACATCGCCCAACACATAGAGGGCGTCTTCGTCTTGCAGATCGATCTTTTCCAGGATGGCCTTATAGCGTTCATACTGGCCATGGATATCCGACAGAATGTAGATCATACTTTTATTTTACTTCCCTGTAGGTCGAATCGATGATCGAATAGAGATAACAGTTCACTTTCTTGTCGCTGATGGAATGAATATAGTTCCGATAGCCGTTCAGCTGTTCATCGTAATGTTCATCATCGATGTTCTTGGTCTTGTAGTCGATGATATCGAAATGATCGTCATATTCCATTAATAAATCGATGAAGCCGTGCTTTTCCTTGCCATCCTCTTCATAGATGAATTCATATTCCTTATAGGCCTTGCCATTGGCCGCATCTTTCATGATTTCCGAATTTAAAAACTTCTCGATCAAAGGAAGATACTTCGCATCCACAAAGCTCAGATCTCTTGTCTTGAAATCCAGAACTTCCAGGTAATAGTGCAGCGTCGTGCCCAGTTCCATGCGTTTGATCATCGCCTCATCGATCAGACCGGCACTCTTGGAGAAGTGCGCCGTCTCCATCGGTTTTGGTTCAATCATCGGATCATTGCGCATCATGATCGGCTTGGCCGTCTTGTCAATATAGGAGGCAAGATCCCTTTCGTTTTTCACGGCATAAGTGCTTTCAAAGGCAATGGACGAAAGGTCAATATCCCTGATGAAGCCGTGGCTGTCCAAGTCACCATAGATCGAATTTAACAGATCGGTGAAACTGCGGTACTTCATACGGATGCCCTCATCGACCATCTCGCCTTCACTGCTCTTATCGCTCAAGGAGGTGATCAGGATCATCTTCTCTTCGCTTCGTGTCAAAGCGACATAAAGAAGACGCAGCTTCTCGCCGATATCCTGTCTGAGATAATCCTGACCATACAAGAGCTTGCGCAGGGTATCCTTTAAGCCCTTTCCCTTAATGTAGACCGGCGTGATCAGTCCGTCCTTCTTGGAGAAGGCAAAACGCTCGGACATGTCACTCAGATTGAACTTGACATCAAGTGCCGGGAAGTAACAGATCTTGTACTGCAAACCTTTGGACTTGTGGGTGTTGATGATACGCACCGCATTGATCGAAGTCTGATCGATCTTATAGGTGATATCCCGCTCATCGATCTGTTCAAACAGAGAATCCAGATAGCGGTTGAAGGACGTGTAGTCAAAACCGCTCTGATTCAAGGAAACCGACAGCTGGTAGATATAATCGATCTTGATCAGGTTTTCTTTGACATCACCGATCAAAATCAATTTGTCATAGACATCGAACAGAGAAATCACTTCATCGAGAATCTGGCCGATCGACAAAAGATGAACCTTTTCACTTAACGGTTGCAGTTTTCGGTATAAATCTGAATCCTTAAAGGACTGATTCTTCACGATATCAAACAGGACTTCATCCTTCTCTTCCACCAGAAAACTTCTGGCCAGGGAAAGATAGGAATAGACAAAGTCCTCATCTTCTTCATTGTTTGCCATCTTTTCGAGTAAGACAAAGACCGCCTTTAAGGCATAGATCAGATCGGAATCCGACATCCGCTCATCTTTTTCGATGACCGCCGGAATACCACAGTAAGTGAAGACCTGCTTATAGAGATCAAAACTGGTCGTGCGGTCGACGATGATGCAGAAATCACGATACTCTGCCGCCCTGTTCCGGCTTCCGTCTTTCACCATGAAATGGCCGACCTTGTCCTTGATGTCCTTTGCCATGATGAAGGCTTCGGCTGCCGCCTTGGACAGATAGGTGAACGGCTCGCTTTTTTTATCGTAAGGATAGTTGTAGATCTCCATGCGCGGATTCTGATTGTCAAACGGCTCCTCACTTCGGCCATTGACCATGTGGTGTTCCTTTTGGAATCTGGCACCGCCGATCAACAGATCCATGGTTCGATCAAAGATCACATTGATGTCTTCAATGACTTCCTTCCGTGAACGGAAGTTATGCGGCAATTCGATCAGTTCGTCTTTGCCGTTGTTCTTATAGTCTTCGTACTTCTCCATAAACAGGGCCGGATTGGCGTTACGGAAGCGATAGATCGACTGCTTGACATCGCCCACCATGTAGACGTTGTCTCTGGCGATCCGCCTGATGAATTCATCCTGCAGGTCATTGGTATCCTGATACTCATCGATCAGAATCTCATTGAAGCCTTCCCGGATCTCCTCAGCGACCTTAGGATACTTGACGACCAGATCGATGGCCATATGGAAGATGTCCGAGAAATCATAAAAGCCGCTTTCCTTTTTATAGATCGCCAGCTTTTCATCCAGTTTATTCGCCAGCTTTAAAAGTTCCAGTTCAGCAGGCAAAGCCAGACGGATCTCTTCCTTCATCTCATCGATGGAAGTCTCACTCCATTTTTTCAGATCGCTTAAGGCATCCGTAATATTTTTCTT
Source organism: uncultured Erysipelotrichaceae bacterium (assembly GCA_902787775.1). GTDB lineage: Bacteria > Bacillota_I > Bacilli_A > Erysipelotrichales > Erysipelotrichaceae > Colivicinus. Next base: position 3,183 of record CADAHV010000038.1, read on the forward strand.
GACCTCGCTCATGCCCGAACCATTGGGCAGCCTCTTGGTGGTGACCTCGCAGTTTCGCAAAGCCAAGAGGATATCATTTAAATTAGTTGCCTGAAATAAGCTGTCCAGGCCGATGTAGTAATCAGAAACGTTCTCTACGCCATAGGAAAGGTCATTGACCTCTTTTCGAAGTAATGTGATCTGTTCCTTCAGATAGTCTTCAAAACGCTCCAGAAGATCGTCAAATGCCTCTGAAGAATAGAACCGATCTTCATATTCGTTAACGTAATCTTCTCGACCATAAATCGAACTGAGACGATCGTTGACTTTTAAAATCGCCTTGCGTATCGGACTGTCATCTTTACGGCAGAAGGTATCGATCAAAGAGAGGAAGGCCTCATCCTTTTTCTGATAGCCCTCTTCCATCAGTTCATCCAAAAAAGACTGCGTCTGATCGTAGAGGATGTTTTTATCAATGATCGAGATATCCTTATCCACACCTAAAAGATTGTGGTATTTCTTGACCAGATAGAAGGCATAGGCATCAAAGGTCATGATGAAAGAAGAGTCGATCTTGTTGACCTGGACCCTCTTCTCCTCTGCCGAGAAAAGACCTTCCTTGTCTTCCGAAATCTTCTGACGGATGCGGGTGCGCATCTCCGCTGCTGCCTTTTCGGTAAAGGTCAGAACCAGTAAGGAATCAATATCGAATTTATGTTTGCCAACCAGGTAGTAAACACGCTGGGAAAGGACCGCGGTCTTGCCGCTGCCGGCACCGGCCGATACCAGGATATTATGGCCGAAGCTGCTGATCGCCCTTTCCTGCTGGCTCGTCCATTTCTCAGGCATCTTTTTCCTCCTTTGTCGATATCATCCTGATATCGCTGTCTCTGCGGTAACAGATCCCCCAGAACGGACAATAGGTACAGGACACATTATCGCCGTCGATCTGCTTTGGCTCAATCGGGAATTCGCCCTTCTGAATCGCTTTCCCTGCCGTTAGGATCTTATCTTTGGTCAAGGCAATCTTTTCTTTGATCCCCTCATCCGAGATGGTACGGGAACCCTTATGCAAGGCACCGGACTTGGTCAGTTTGAGGCCCTTGATGATTTGGCTGCTTCCTTCTTCCAAAGTGTCATCGCAAAAACTCAGACGGTCGACCACATCGGAACTGAAGCCTTCCAGCTTCATCGACTCCGCCTTGATCTCTTCTTCGCTTTTCTTCTCGTCGTATTTTAATTCATTGTTGACCAGATGCTGGAGATAGAAACCGCCGAATTTGACCGGCTTATGGAACAAGTTACTCTCGCTCAAAAGAAACATGTAGGACGGTAACTGCAGCGACAGCCCATAAGGCATCAGCTTCTCGGAAATCGAAGCAGAATTTCCGGTCTTGTAGTCGATCACATTGGCGATGACTTCCTCGCCATAATCGGAATACATGACCTTATCGATGATACCGAAGAATGACAAGTTCTTATCGACATCGACCTTAAACTGTTTTTCACACAGCTGCTTATTCAGATGGCCATGCGCCTTCTGATCGGCGATGATACGGATATCTTCTTTTAACTCTTCCTTGATCTTTAAGGCAAAGTATTCTTCCATCGCATTTTCAAAACCCGCGCTTAATTCCGCAAGATTCTTTTGCCAGGACGTCTCAAAATCAAAACTTGGATCTTCGTAGTAATCCTTTAAAACTCCATGGCAAAGGGAACCCTTCTTGGTCGCAAAGGTGTCATCGTAAGGTATGATACATAAGACCTTATCCAGATAATAGGCAAACGGACACTCATAGAACTTTTGCATTGAGGAATAGGAAAGGGTGACCCTGCCGATCTTGTCTTTCTGGCTTTCACTTAAACCATTGAAATGGTTATCGTAGTTTTTATAATTGACCTTCGCAAAGCTTTGATAGAGACGATCCAGATCTTCATTCTTGTCGCCATAGCGGTACAGGTCATCCAAGAGACTTCCCAGATATAAGGCGTTGTAGCCACCCACCAAGGAATGCACATCCGGTGTATAGGTATCAAAATCAGCGCTCTCCAGAAGATTGGAGAATTCATAGCTGTGGAATGGCGTCTTCTTGAAATAAGAAATAGATAAACCGGGGATCGTCGAAAGATAGGCTTTGACGTTCTTGCGGCTGATCGCATTTCGCTCTTCACTGTCCGACTTATTGACGAGTGGCGCAATATTGTCAGTGATGTAGTCGGTATCCCGAACCAGACTCGGGAAGGAATCATTGAAGCCCAAAAGAAAGACGTGGTCCGTTTCTTCAAACGGTTCAAAAAGATCGGCCCGATGCACGATGTCTTTCATCTTTTCGGATCTGATCTTCGTCTGTTTCAGGTCTTCTTCGATCAGTTTTTTTACTTCTTGTAATTCAAAGGAAGGATAGCGGTTGATGATCGACAGGATCTTGGCCGAAAGCTCATCTTCTTTCTCTTTAAAGTATTCGTAGATCGCTTCTTTGTCGTACGAATCGATCATCGATAAGAATTCCTTGCCAATCGAAGTACCGATCAGTGTATCGTTTTCTTCCGTCTCGATCCGGAACGGATAGAAGGCATTGAACTTCTTGAAATACGCTTCATGATCGCTTGTCGCATGTAAGACATAGATCGTATTGATATCGACGCCCTTTTCATAGATCAGGGTCCGTATCGATTCATAAAGCCACAGGACTTCCTCTTCGATTTCTTCAAAGACGGCAATGTCATAGCGACACTTTCTTTCTTCATAAGGAAGGACCTCACCCAATAAACGAAATGCTTCCTCCTTAGTCAGATCGCCATAACCGACCACATAAATCTTTCTTCCTTTTAAGGACGCTTCAAAAAGCGGATCGTAGATCAAAAGGCCCTTTTCCTTTAACTCTTTCTGGTAAGCCACCAAACCATCCAGTTTTTCATTGTCATAATGTTGATTAATATCCACATAATAAAGACTGTCCAGGATCTCTTTGGCATTGGGCACGCTGAAATCATAGGTATCGATCAGATATTTGATGGCCTTTTCGTCATAGTCAAAATACTTCTTCCTGAGAAATTCGCTCTTGGTCAGAAATTTGACGTCGATGATCTTTTTCTGATGGTACAGCGCATTTAAAATGTTTCGCTTTACGCCATCCGGACAGATCAGCAGACTATGATCGAGGTCGTTGAAACGAAGTAAATCCATTACTTTCATTATAGCGGATGGGAAAAAGAAAGGATGGCAGTTTTTGCTGCCACCCGCTTATTCAAATTCTTTTGCGATCCTTTCGAAAGCTTCCAGACACAGGGCCCTTGGGGAAGAGAGACAGGCACGATGGATCTGCTTGCCGCGCTTGTCATCAAAGAAGAGACCGGAGTTCAAGACCACGCCGGCCTTGCCGTAGATCCTCTCGACCACTTCGTCATCGCTTAAGCCGTAACCCGAGAAATCGATGTTGATGGAATAGCCGCCTTCCGGACGAATGACCTTTGCCTTAGGAAGATGTTTATGGATGTAGTCGATGCAGACATCGATGTTTTCTTCACAATATTCATTTAAGGCATCAACCCAGGCATCGCCCTTGGTGTAGGCGGAGATGACTGCCTGGATGCCGAATGGTGTCGGCATGCCATAGAACTCGGTTTCTTTCGGTTTGAGATCCGGATCGCAGATGATGACATTGGTCATCGCCAGACCGGCCAGATTGAAGGTCTTGTTGACGGCAGTTGCCGCAATCAAACCTTTTGGTCCGCAGGCCTTCATCATCGGCTCAAAAGTTACGCCTTTACGAATGATGTCGGAATGGACCTCATCGGAAACGATTAAGACATTGTGCTTACGGCAGATCTCGGCTACCTTGTTCAATTCTTCATGGGTGAAGACTCGGCCGGTCGGGTTATGCGGATGGCACATGATGATCATCGTATTGTTGTCATCCTTGCAGGCTTCTTCCAAAGCCTCGTAATCGATCGTGAAATACTCATTGCCGTCATTGATCATCTCCACACAGACATAGACGCGGCCATTGCCTTCGACATCGCCATGGTAGCCATAGCACGGTGTCAAGACGATGACGCCCTCGCCCGGCTTGGTGTACTGCTTGACCAGTTCAGCCACCGCATTGTGGGTACCCGGATAATAGGTGATGTCTTCCGGTTTGAAGGTCCAGCCCTGCCGTCTTTCAAACCAGTCGCAAACGGCCTGATAATAGGCATCCGGTGTCTTGGAATAACCGAAGATGCCGTGATCACACAGTTTCTTGAGGTCTTCGATGATCTCCGGTGCAACTTTGAAATCCATATCCGCCGTCTCTAAGCAGATCGTGTCTTCCCTCATGTGCTTGACACCCAACATGTTGAGGATGTAGCTTGGCGATTGCCACTTAAAAGAAAAAGAATACTTGTCGTGCTTGCGGTCAATGATCGTATCAAAATCGTATTTCATTATCTCTCTCCCTAAAATGATCTGTCTTTATTATAGCTTTTTCCGTATACAAAAACATCGGCTGAGCCGATGTTCGTTTATCTGTTTTGCGGTTTGCAGGTAATAACGTCGATATCGACCAGGATCCCCCGTACAGATGTTTTTCTTTGTTCTAAATGATGATGGCCTTGGCTGCCCCTAAAGACTTAGCCAATTCCACATAGGATTTGGCGTAGTCTTCATCGGTGGTCAGATCACCCAAGACTTCCCTTTCCTCATCCCGAACGCCAAACTGGCGATAGCGGATGATCTTGTAACGGCACTTATCCTGTATGGTCTTTGCCACATAGGTCACCGTTTCCGTATTCTCCTTATCACGGCCCGGGAATATAATCGTCCGTACTTCTTCCAGTTTATTGACTTTCAAAAGATAATGTAAGTTCTTCAAGACGATCTCATTTGGATAGCGGATGAGCCAGTCGGAGAATTCCTTATTGTAGGCTTTGACATCCAACATGACGCCATCACAATACTCCAGGATCGACGGATCCTTTTCAAAATCGAAGGAACCGTTGGAATCAAGCAAAGTCGTCAAACCCATCGCCTTGACCCGTGGAAAGAGTTCAACGATGAAGTCTCTTCGTATCGTACATTCCCCACCCGACAGCGTGATGCCGGCAATGTAAGGTGCCACCCTCTCGATCTGTTCCATCACTTCATCGACGCTCATCCAGGAGATCTTAGGCGAAGCGTTGTGTGTACAGGTCTTGATGCAGGTATCGCAATTGACACATACATCCTTATTCCAGACGACCTTGCCGTCTTTGAGGCTCAAGGCATGAACCGGACAGGTCCTGATACAATCACCGCAGTCACAGCACATATGGATGGTTTCCGGATTGTGGCAGAAGCGGCAGTTGAACTGACAGCCCTGAAAAAAGATGGCCATCCGATTGGATGGCCCATCGACATTGGAAAAAGGAATGATCTTATTAACGGGCGCTGTCTTCATGACGCTGTATCCTTCGATCCAGGGCATGAGCACCATCCTGGGCTCCCTTGCCGAAGACCGTAACATTGTTTAAGGACTGCTGCTTATTGCGCAGCTTTTCGATCTCGGATTTCTTGACCAGATAGCCGGTGACACGAACGACATCGCAGTTCTCCAGATAACCGGAGAAGTAGCGCAAGCCTCTGTTTAAAGAACCCTTGATGATCGGAAGGATCGCTTCCGGCGTCTTTTCATAGGTCTCTTCAAATTTGAAGATATCGCCGGTTCCTGTCGGGAAGTACGGATGGAACTTCTCGTTGGTCTCAAGCTGTTCCAGGATGCTTGGTTCCGCAAAGATCGGGATACGCGTACCTGGGGAATCATCCATACCGTCGGTATCGATGCCGACCTGGGCATGCAGACGATAATGATGATCGGTGGATTCATTATACGGTGCTACGTGGGCTGCCACTCTTGCCTCGATGGCGTCCATGATCCTAAGACCTAAGTCGGTGGCTTCCTTATTCATACCAAAGCCCTTCTTCTTGTCTTCAATTCCCAAAAGGTGATTGACGCATTCTGCCAGACCGACGACACCGAACATGCCGACGAAATTTTCTCTCTTGACGAAGCCTTCCTTAACTAAGAAGTTGGCCTTAAAGAAGGAAGATTCTTCAACGATGAACTTGACGCGCTTGTCCATGTATTCCAGCTGCAGATCAATATAGCGAGGCAGTTCTCTGTTTAAGAAGTCGTCGACATCCTTGGCGGTCAGAGAACATTCATATAAACGCATTCGCGGTAAGGTATAACCGCCGCCGGCCTTCTTCAAGCCGTTGTAGCAGGAAGCGATGGCGTATCTTTCGCCCCACTCCTTGACAAACATGCGGTGGTTGGCAAAAGATGGCTTTGCGGTCTTCAGCATACATTTGACGCAAGCCAGGGCAAAATCATCGCTGGTCAGTTCCGGATCATACTTCAAAGTCAGGTTCGGGATGGCCAGCTGCATCTCTTCTGTCAGTTCCAATAAGAGTCTTCCGGTAACGGAGTCTTCCGGCCCGATGTCCGCATGGACAAAGGAATCGGTCAGAACCTTATCGATCTGTAAAAGGAAAAGCTTCAACAGTTTCTTGGCATAGGCACGATCCTCTTTGAGGACAAATGGTTCCAAGAGCTTATCCAGATCGCCCAGATAGACCGGGAAGGTCGTGATCGATGGCACATGGCGATAGAAGATCTCCAGGACGTTGATCGCTTCCAGAAGGTCTTTCGGCGGATCCAGTTCCAGGAACTTGCAGCCCTTTTCAAATAAGAGTTCGTAGTCCGGACAGATGTAACGCGGACGGTAAGGCATATTGCCTTCGCCCAGATCACATAAGGCACGGGCTTCCTTGGCCTTATAGTAGTCATCCGAATACCGAATGGTATGGTCGGAGTTTTCACCCAGTTTAGCCAAAGCGAGCAGCTCCTGATTATAGGTCAGGGTCTCGTCTTTGATGATGTTTAATGCTTCAGACATTTTTATTACCTCTTTACCGAATTATTCTATTTCAAGATGAGGAATAAACTCATCCGGAAATTCTATTTTAATACAATCAGCGCCGTAAAACGGCAGACTTCATCTTTAATGTTGCGGATGCCGTGACGATGACCATCCTCACAGATCATCACATCGCCGACATGGACTTCATACTCTTGACCGTCATCGTTGTAGATGGCACTGCCCTCATTGATCACAAAGATCTCTTTTTCTCCCTCATGTTCGTGAACGCCGATGCCGCAGTCCTTCTCCAGAACCATCTGGGCATAGAGACGTCCCTTCTCATAGAGGTCTTCCTTGCTGCAGATATCTTTGATGATGACCTGACCGGGACCTTCCCGCATGGCAACTCTGACTTTTGTGCTTCTTTCACTGTCTTTGATGATCATATGATGCCTCCCAATCCTTATAATTAAATTATACAAAGGAAAACCGCTTATGAAACACTACATGCCCACCAGAATCCTGACAGGAATCGGGATCCTTCAACAAAATAAAGACGTCTTTGAAAAACTGGGAAAGAAAGTCCTCATCATCACCTCGCCCCATGCCGGCAAGGCATCCGGTGCTCTGGATGATCTGGAGGCCATTCTGAAAGAAAACGGATCCTCTTATGACATCTTCAACGGCATTCAGGAAAATCCCACTGTCGTTTCCTGCATTGAAGCAGGACTTCAAGCCAATCAGATGAAAGCCGACTACATCATCGGTGTCGGCGGCGGATCGGTCCTGGATGCGGCCAAGACGGCAGCCGTGGTTGCCGCAAATCCTGAACTCAATGAAGACGCCATCTACGCCCTGCATTGGGAAAAGAAGCCTTTACCGTTAATCTTAGTTGGTACGACAGCCGGAACCGGCTCGGAAGTCACCTACGTTTCCGTCATGACCACCGAAAAAGGCATGAAGAAATCGATTCACCATGATGATCTCTATGCCTTATATGCCTTCGGCGATCCCCGCTATACGGCTTCGATGCCGGAAAAGGTCCGCATATCCACAGCCATCGATGCCTTGGCTCATTTAATGGAATCCTATTTCAGCAACAAGTCCAGCGAGATCTCCAAAGCCTTTTCCTTGCGCGGCATCAATCTGCTTTATCCAAAACTGCTCAAATTAAAAAATAAAGAAGACCTTACTATGGATGATCTGACTGTCCTCTATGAAGCTTCGATCTTGGGCGGTCTGGCCATCAACATCACCGGCACGGTCTTCTGTCATACCTTAGGCTACTATTTCACGGAACACTATCATCTGCCTCATGGCTTCGCCTGTGCCCTCTTCAGCAATGATCTGATCGACTATGAACTGAAGAATCATCAAGACTACGCGGATCAATTCTTTCAGACCTTGCAGATTGACGCACAGAAACTCAAAGAAGTCATTTCTGCCTTAGTTCCGGATTTTGACATCCACATGAGCGATGAAGAGATCACATCCCTCTTGCCCCGCTATGAAAACAACAATTCGGTGAAAAACACCTATGGCCAAATGAACATTGAGGATATCAAAAAAGTCTTATCGAAATTCCGATAAGACTTTTTTTATAACTGTTTCAGATATTCCAGAAGCTCTTCCTTGCTTCGGCAGATCTTCCGCAAGGCCTTGGCGATCATCAGATTGTCGCCTGAAGGTGTCAGACAACGATGATCACTCTTTAAACCTACGCAAGGCTTGCCGCTGCGATAAAAATAACCCAGCGCCACGCAAGCTCCTTCATCCGGCACCCTTCCATCCAGTAAGAAGAGAAAGACATCCGAGGCATCCATCGCCTCCAGATCCTTTTCAAAGACGTACTGTTCTTTTGTGATGCCGTCAATGAAGTCCGGCATTGCCGCCAGTTCACCGCCGTCACGCTGGGGCAGATAGGTATCAAAACCGTTTTCTCTTAAGAATGTATCAATCTTCAGATTGTAGTCTTTTTCATAATCACAGTATAGGGGTGCTGCAATATAGACTTTCACTTATAATCTCCTTTATATCAAAAAAGCCGCCAAAAGGCGGCTAAAATCCATCTTAA
>CADAHV010000039.1:0-21288 GCA_902787775.1 uncultured Erysipelotrichaceae bacterium
TAAAGAATTACTACAACTCTTTCCGCAACGTCACGACAAACGGCGAATACGCCATCCTGACCGGTCTTTGGCCGGATGTCGCCAGACAGAATACCAATATGGGCAACGTGACCGGCACGATGGGCCGTTCCATCCATAAGGATATGTCTGTTGCCTTAGGCAACATGTTTGAAATCTCGGAAGGTGTCAAGGCAAGGGCTTATCACAATTATCTGGGCTATTACTATGGCCGCAATCAGACATTGCCGAACATGGGCTTTGACTGCCAGTTTATGAATGACGGCATGAAGTTCACGACGGCCTGGCCTTCTTCCGATCTGGAGATGATGGAACAGTCGATCGATGACTACATCAATGACGAGCGTTTCTGCACCTATTACATGACTTTCTCGGGACATGGCAATTACACCACCGACAACGTCATGGTATCCCGCAATATCAAAACAGTGAAGGGCTTGCTGGAAGAACATCTGCCAACCAGTGCCGAGGGCTATCTTTCCGCCAACTATGAACTGGAAAAGGCATTGACTTATCTCTTGGAACGTTTGGAAGAAGCGGGCAAGCTCGACAATACGGTCATCGTCCTGGCGGGGGATCACTACCCGTACTATCTGACCGATGCCGGCTATGAAGCGTTAAAGGGCGAAAAGGGAGATGATTTTGAATCCTTCCATTCCACCTGCATCATCTACAATGCCGGCTTAAAGGAAAAGATCGAAGTGGATACGCCTTGCTGCAACGTGGACATCTTGCCGACGGTCTACAACCTCTTTGGCATCCGTTATGATTCCCGTCTTTATGCCGGAACGGATGTCTTTGGCAACGGTCTTCATATCGCCCAGCTCTACAATAAGAATTTCATCACCGAGAATGTGAAGTACAATTTCGGAAGCGGCGAAGTGACCTGGCTCATCGATACGTCAAAATACAGTGAAACGCTTTTGGACAATTATCTGTCCAATGCGATCAACACGGTCAAGAACCGCTACGCCTATTCGATCGGCGTGGAAGATACCGACCTGTTCGCCTGCATCTTTGAAAATTACGATGTGGAAGCGGCACTACGGGCGGAACGTGCCGATACGATGAAGGTAGAGGTCAGCAGCGAAGAGTAAAAGAAAAGAAGAGGACTTGTGTGTTCTCTTCTTTTGAAATATTGTCTTATTTGTGATCGATCTTGCCGCCGAGCTTTTCAAACAGGGCATCGATTTCCGCTTCGTTGAGGCCATAGCCGCAGTCACTGGCTTTGACCGTTTCTTCGATCTTGGAATAAGGAATGATCCTGAAGGCGGATTTCACATCACTGATATCACAGGAATCGTTGACGGCGATGGCGCTGTCAACTTTTTTATTTTCGCTGACCTGGGCCAGATGTTTCAGGTACTCTTTCAGATAAGGACCCGGATTTTCGATCTTGTAGCGCTTCTCTTTGCCGTCTTCATTCCTGGAAACATACCAGCTTCCCTGATCGGAACCGCTGAGCTTGCCACTGGTGTTGATGTAGGCCAGAGACAGAAGCCCCTTGCCATGGATCAGTGTCACGATTTGCGCACACAGCTTTCCTTCCTTGTCGGTCAGGTTGGCGTAGACCAGGCGGTGGTAGCCGACCAGTTTTTTCATCAGACCGGATTTGGATGGATCCATGAAGACATTCATCTTGTAGAAGTAATCGACCAGATAGTTTTCATAGAGGTGGGGATAGATCGAACGTTTGTAGCGCGGATAGGCTAGGCCGGCGCGGAACAGAAAGATCAGAAACATGAAGGCAACGATTACTAAGAAGAAGGAATCGGTCCGATTGGTTTCAAGAGTCTGGGCAAGCAGATAGGTCATAGAGGCGCTCCTTTGATTTACAGTCACTATTATAAGAAAAAAGGGACAAAGAGTCATTCTTTGTCACCTGTAGATCTTTCTGTAGAGTTCTTCGATGTCTTCCTTGCTTGGCTGGCGAAGGGTGTTGGACGGTGAACCGGAGGCCAAAGCATCACTTGCCATCTTCTCAATGTTGGCAAAGTAGACTTCCCTGTCGATGCCGTATTCCGACATCGAAGGAACGTTGAGTCTGGCCAGAAGGTCCTTGAGATGGTCTAAAAAGATCTTGCCGGCTTTGCGGTCGTCTGTTTCATCCGTCAGGGAAAGGTAGCGGGCGATTTTGGCGAAGCGGTCATAGGCACCTTCATAGGCAAAGTTCATGCATTCTTCCAGAAGCATCGCATTGGAAAGACCGTGCGGGACATGAAAGAGGGCACCCATAGGTCTGGACATGCCGTGAACGATGGTCACCGAAGAATTGTTGAAGGAGATGCCGGCTTCTAAAGCAGCCAGCGACATCTGCACACGGGCAGGGATATTGTTTCCGTCATTGTAGCAGGCTTCCAGGTTTTCAAAGATCCGTTTGATCGCCGATAAGGCAAAGGTGTCAGAGAGCGGCTGGGCTTTGCGGGAGGTGTAGGATTCCACCGCATGGCACAGGGCATCGATGCCGGTATGGGAGGTCACGGATTTCGGTGCGCTCTTGGAGAAGACCGGATCGATGATCGCCAGATCCGGTAGAAGACATGGTCCGGTCAATAACATCTTGACCTTGGAAGCTGTATCGTTGATGATCGTGAACTTGGTAGCTTCCGAGCCGGTACCGGCCGTTGTCGGAATCGCAACAAGAGGCGGACGCTTGATGTCAATGATCCTGCCCATATAGGAAGATAACGGCGCATCGTCGTTCAAGAGGATGGCGATCGCTTTGGCGGTATCGATCGGGGAACCGCCGCCTAAGGCGATCAGGTGGTCACAATGATTTTCTTGATACACAGCTGCGCCTTCTTTGACGATGAGGTCATCGGGTTCGTAGTTGACCTTCGGGAAAATGAAATAGGATGTGCCGTTTTTCTTGAGCACGTCTTCCAGTAATGCAACGTTGCCGAGTTTAACCATCGTTTCATCGGTGACGATGAAGGCTTTCTGGCCAAGCTTTTGAAGTTCGCTTGCGGCAGCGCTAAGCGAATCGCTTCCGGAGATGATCATCCTGGGAGTTAAGAAGGAATTTGCCATAATTTTTATGTCCTTTCGTTCGTTGTCTTATAAGACCATTTATAATGAACAGTTTTTGTATAAGTTTATAGAAAATCGGTACAGAATAAGTCAAAAATGACATACTTGATCTTTTTTTGACCAATTTCCCTGATCATGTTCTGATAGATTTACTATAATGAAATCAGGGAGAACCAGAATATGAAATACAATCGACAGAAAGAGATGCTGGCATATATCGAAGATAAACGGAGCGTACGGAACGAGGAACTGCTGGAGAAGTTCAATGTCTCCATCCAGACTCTGCGCCGTGATCTCAAGACCTTTGAAGATCAGGGCTTCATTGATAAGGTCTATGGCGGCGTCATCTACAACAATCACAAGGAGTCCGTCTCCAGTGTTTCGCCTTTTGAACAGCGCGATCAGTCCAATCAAGAGGAGAAGGAATACATCGGCAAGCTTGCCGCTGCCCTGGTGGAAGACAACGATGTCATCTTCATCGATTCGGGAACGACCGCTTACCGCATGCTTCACTACATGAAGGATGTGAAGAACGTCACCGTCATTTCCCATTGCCTGGATGTCATGATGGAGATTCGCAAGCTGCCGCATCTGACCGGCATCTGTGTCGGCGGGGTGATTCAGCACGATTCGGGAACCTTCGTCCTTGATTCTACTTTCTATCCATACAATTATAATAAGGCTTTCATTTCAACCGTCGGCATTTCGGCTGGCAAATCGCTGACCAACACCAACCTGTATGAGGGTGCGATGAAGCAGCACGTCATCAACCAGTCGGCGGCCAACTACATCGTTGCCGATCATACTAAGTTCGATGTGATTGCCTACAACCACTTTGCCGACTTCTCGCTGATCAAGGGCATCATCACCGATGAGCGTCCGAGCGAAAAGTTCGTCAATTTCTTTGAAAATCTACAGATCGAGTTGATTTATTAACCTTACAGTTCATGATAGGCGCAGATTCCGATGCTTGTCAATGATGAAGTAATGATAAATTTGATAATATCTTGATACTATTTTAAAAGTGCTTATAGAATAATGAATCCAAAAGGTTTATCATTCTGTATAGAAAGAAAAAGAGGAGAAAATCATGCCATTAAATGACATACTGAACACCGACATTATCGACCTGGAAGTTCAAGGAACGACCAAGGACGAAGTACTCCGTTACATGGCGAACGTCTTATTGAAAAACGGCTACATCAATGACGCAGACGTCTTTGTCAAAGACATCTACGAAAGAGAAGCGGAAGGCCCGACCGGCATGGGTTCGCACATTTCGATCCCGCACGGAAAGAGCTTCAGTGTGCTGAGAAACGGCATTATGATCGGTAAAACGGTCAATCCGATCCGTTGGGAGAGCTCCATGTCCGATTCCGGTTTCCAGGATACCCACCTGATCTTCTTATTCTGTGTCTCTGCCGATGCCGAATTCGCCAGAAACCACATGATGTTACTGTCTGAACTGGCTGGCAAACTGGGCAATGACGTCCGAGTTGCCAAGCTGTCCAAGGCTAACAGCAAGGAAGAAATCCTCGATCTGATCCTGTGCGATGACGACAAGCTCGGTGAGGCCGAAGAATTGGAAGAAGAAGAGATCGTCGACCTCGATATCGATTTGTAAATTAATCAAAAAATTTTCAAAAATAATATAAAATTACTCAATTTAACAAAAAAGTACCCAGTATTTATTGAAAGCGCTTTTACAACGAGATAAAATTAGAGTGCTAATTCAAGAAGAAGAAAGGAGTTCTATATGAATATTGTTGCAGTCACAGCTTGTACAGCGGGTATCGCTCACACTTACATTGTTGCCGAAAAACTTCAGAAAGCTGCTGAAGAATTAGGCCACAACATTAAGGTTGAGACCCAGGGTTCTGCCGGTATCGAAAATGAACTGACAGCGAAGGACATCGCTGATGCCGATGTTGTCATCTACTCACACGATATCGCTATCCGTAACACTGACCGCTTTGCAGGCAAAAAGATCGTCGATGTTCCAATCTCAACGGCAATGAAGCAACCAAAGAGCTTGATTTCCACAATTGAGAAGAAATTGGCGAAGTAGCAGATTTTTTCAAAAAACGAAAAAAGAGAGGGAAAAATATTTATGAAATTTACTGATCTCAGAAAACACGTAATGACCGGTATCTCATTCCTGATCCCGATGGTCGTTATGGCTGGTATCACTGGTGCTATCCAGAAGGCTTATTCCTGGAGTGGTGTCCCACTTTCAGAACCACTGGTTAGCGGTTTGAACTATTCCGGTTATTCCATTGCTAAGATTTCCGACTACATCCACATGTTAGGCGAAATGAACGGCAACGGCTTCAACTGGGCTTACGCTTTCTTATGTGCAGGTATCGCATTCTCTATCGCTGACCGTCCGGGTATCGTTCCGGGTTTCGCGATTGGTTACTATGCCGGTGGCCCGACTAAGACTGGTTTCGTTGGCGCTATGCTGATGGGCTTCTTAGTAGGTTACTTCGTAAAATGGATGAAGACCTGGAAACTGCCTAAACCGTTACAGGGTCTGATGCCTGTCTTAATCATCCCGGTTCTCGCAACCTGCGTTGCAACATTTGTATTCTTCGGTATCTTAATGAGACCTTTATCTGCTCTGATGCTTGCGTTCCAGCACTGGATCGAAGGCCTGTCCGGTTCTTCACTCTTCGTCGCTGGTGCTGTCATCGGTGCTTGCATGGGCTTCGATATGGGTGGTCCGGTTAACAAGACTGCTTCTATGGCTGCCAACGCATTGTACGCTGACAACGAAGCAAACGGCGGTATCGGTGCTGCTGCAGAAACTGCCAAGATCCTTGGCGGTATGACTCCGGCTCTGGGTGTCGGCTTAGCTGCTATCATCGCTCCTAAGAAGTTCACTCGTCAGCAGAAGGACGCTGCTTACACCTGCATCCCGATGGGTCTGTGCTTCATTACCGAAGGTGTCTTACCTTTCGTTGCTGAAGATGCTGCAAGAGTTGTTCCTGCTTCCATGTTAGGTTCTGCTGTTGCAGGTGGTCTGGCTATGGCTTCCCGTGTTACAACTGAAGCTGCTCACGGTGGTGTCTTCGTAGCTCCGACTTCCAACAACATCGCTCTCTGGTTCTTATACCTGGTCATCGGTTCTGTCATCACTGGTGTCGTCTATGCAATCATCAAGAAGACTCCGAGTGAGGAAGATACTGTTGAAGAAGAAGTTGTCGACCTCGACATCGATATCTAATCTTTCATTAATAAGAAACAGCTTGAATTAGGAAAAACAGAATTCATATAGAAGGAATTATATTATGTACGCAAACATGAAATACATTCTTGATGCAGCCAACCGTGACAACTACGCTGTTATGGCAATCAACTGCATCAACATGGAAATGGCAAGAGCTGCTATTGAAGCTGCTGAAGAAGAACATTCTCCGATCATCGTTCAGTTCGGTGTCGGTCAGATGGCCAAGATGGCTCATCCGACGGAGATGGTTCCGATGATCAAGGCGATGGCAGAAAGAGTAACTGTTCCTGTATGCCTCAACCTCGACCACGGTCCTTCATTCGAAGCGGAAACTGACGCGATCAGATGGGGTTTCTCCAATGTCATGATCGACGCTTCTTCCCTTCCATACGAAGAGAACGTCAGAAGATCAAGAATGGTCGCTGATATGGCTCACGCAAACGGCATCAGTGTTGAAGCTGAGCTGGGTCACGTAGGCCAGGCAGCAGACGGCGATGGCAGAACTGCTGATATGTACACCAATGTCGAACAGGCTGTTGACTTCGTCAAGAAGACCGGTGTCGATGCTCTGGCAGTCGCAATCGGTACAGCACACGGAAAGTATCCGGAAGGATTCGTTCCGAAACTGGACTTCGAAAGACTGGCTGAACTCAAGGCTGCCTTAAAGATGCCTTTAGTCTTACACGGCGGTTCCGGTTCCGGTGAAGAAAACATCAGAAAAGCTGTCGCAGGTGGCATCAACAAGATCAATGTCTGCACAGATGCTTTCCACGCTGCTGAAAAAGCAATGAAGGCAAAATGGGAAGCTGAACCAAATACAGATTATCTCGGCATCTGCATGGTTGCTGAAAAAGCAGTCAAGGAATTTGTCAGAGATTATATCCGCTTGATCGGTTCAAACAATCGTTATACTTTCGAAGTTGCTGACAACGGCAGTAAAGAATAATAACAGCACAAACAGGCGGAGGAAACTTCGCCTGTTTTCTTACTTTGAAAACAACTTAATGAGTTCATATAAATAGAATTACAAGGAGAACAGAAACTATGAAGATCGCAATGATCAATGAATTTTCTCAGGCTGCCAAGAACGATCTGATCCTGTCAGTCTTAAAAGAAGTCGTCGAACCGATGGGACACACTGTCTATAACACCGGTATGTCTACTGCAGACGCTTCCTTACAGCTGGGCGAGCCGGGCTATCTGACTTACCTCAACATCGGCGTTCAGGCTTCCTTGCTGCTGAACTCCGGCGCTGCTGACTTCGTCGTCTGCGGCTGCGGTACCGGTCAGGGTGCTCTGATGGCCTGCAACATGATGCCGGGCGTCGTCTGCGGCTATTGCATCGAACCGAGTGATGCTTACCTCTTCTTGCAGATCAACAACGGCAACGCTCTCGCTCTTCCTTTCGCAAAAGGTTTTGGCTGGGGTGCTGACGTCAATCTGAGAAACATCTTCAAGATCGCCTTCGGTTCTCCGAAAGGCATGGGTTACCCGAACGAGCCGGGCAGAAAAGAATCCCAGAACCGCAATGCGGCCAAACTCGACGAAGTCAAGAAAGACATCGCTAAGCCGATCGTTGAAGGTCTCAAGTCCATGGATCAGGATATCGTAAAGAAATCCCTGACACCGCGTTTCCTGGAGTGCTTCAATGCCGGATGCAAAGACCCTGAGATCAAGGCGTTCGTCGATTCCTTATTATAAAAAGATGAGCGGTGCCGGAAATGCACCGCTTTTTTGAAAGGAGAATCATGATTCAGAATTATCTCCCGCGTTATACGATCGGCACAGATGCCTTTGAACAGATCAAAGACGTCGTTGCCGTCTATGGAAACAAAGTCGGACTTCTCTATGGCGAAAAGGCCTATGCCGCATCCAAAGAGAAACTCTTGCCTGCATTGAATGGTTTAAACATCGTCTTTGAGCGGGTCTATGGCAAGGAAGCTTCCTATACCCACATCGATTCGATTCTAACAGAATCGAAGATCAGGGATGTCGATTTTTTGATCGGTGTCGGCGGCGGCAAGGCCCTTGATGTGACCAAGGTCGTCGGTGACAAGCTGAACAAGCCGGTCTTCACGGTAGCTTCCATCGCTTCGACCTGCGCAGCGGTGACCAAGATTTCGATCCTTCACAACGATGATGGTTCCTTCAAGGAGATCTATCGTTTAAAGAGTGCACCGGTCCATTGTTTTATCGATCCGGAGATCATCGTCAATGCCCCAGCCAAATACTTCTGGGCCGGCATGGGCGATACGATGGCCAAGCACGTCGAGTCGGTCTTCTCTTCCAAGAATGATGAACTGGATTTTGAAAGTCTCTATGGCGTGACTGTTTCCGATCTGTGCTATGAACCGATCCTGAAGAAAGGGGTCAAGGCCTATGAAGATGTCAAGAACCATGTCGTATCCGATGAAGTCAGCGATGTCATCAAGTCGATCATCATTGCGACCGGCTCAGTCTCATTGAGCGTCAATCCGGATTACAATTCCGCCCTGGCTCATGCCTTGTATTACGGCCTCACGGTCAGAGAGTGGATGGAAAGAAAACACCTGCACGGCGAGATCGTCTCCTATGGCACTTTGGTGCAGCTCTTACTGGATGAACAATACGAAGAGTTAAGAAGAGTCTACGATTTCAATAAGAGCGTCGGCTTGCCGGTCTGCTTAAAGGATCTGGACTTGGAAAAAGACGATCCGCTTGATGATGTACTGGATGCGACGATCGTCAATCAGGAACTTGATCATATCCCATACCCGATCACGAAACAGATGGTGAAAGAAACCATACTGAAACTGGAAGATTACAAATAAAAAAAGAAGCTTTCGCTTCTAGAGGTTTCTTGTAGGGATCAAGGCAAGGGCGACGGTGATCACCAGAATGATGATTCCGGCTTTGCGAAGCTTGCGTTCCTTGTCGTTATAATCTAAGGCGACCTGCGGTGACTTCTTCTGTCGTTCAGAAAAAGAGACCCGCACATAACCGATCAGAAACATCCCGATCAACATACCTGCATACATCAGGACATCCCTGATGAGGACCAGTGTTTTAATCATATCTATATTCTAATATAAACAAAAAGAAAGAGGTTATAAAAAATGAAAGTCGTTCTTATTCATACCAGCCCGGTCTCATTAAATGATCTGAAGGCTTTATTCAAGGAGATCATCCCGGATGTTGAGATGGTCAACATCATCGATGATTCCTTACTGGATGAAGTCAAGAAAAACGGAAAGATCAACGCCAACATCATCTCCCGTATGTGCGCCTATGTACAGGTTGCCAAGACGATGAAACCGGACCTGATCTTCAATCAGTGTTCTTCTGTCGGTGAGGCCTTTGATATCGCCCGTACCCAGGCTGACTGCAAGACCTTGAAGATCGATGAGCCGATGGCCGAGAAGGCGATCTCCTTAGGTTCAAAGATCGGTGTCGTGGCAACGGTTGCCTCCACTGTCCAGCCTTCTTCCGATCTGATCCGCAACACCGCCAAGAAGTGCGGCAAGGATGTCTGCGTCAATGAATATCTGGTTGACGGTGCCCTGGATATCTTAATGAGCGGTGATGTCGACAAGCACAATGAGCTGGTCATTGAAGCGATCAAGAAGGCCGAGAGTGAAAACGATGTCGTTGTCCTGGCACAGGGTTCGATGACGGCGATTCTGCCTTTACTGACCGATATCAAGAAACCGGTCTTAACTTCACCACGACTGGCTGTTGAAAGAGTCAAAGAGGAGCTGGGTTTATAAATGGCCGATCTTGCCCTGTTGAATGATGACAGAGACCATACGGAAATCCGGGAGGACCTTTTAAGATACGTCAAAAAGGACGATCATGTCTTCGTGGTTCTGGATGATGATCCCACCGGGACCCAGACCGTCCACGATGTCAGAGTCTATACCGACTGGTCCTATGCGTCGATGAAGGAAGCCTTTCAGAATGAAAAGCTCTTTTACCTTCTTACCAATTCCCGGGCAATGTCAGCGAAAGAAAGCCGCAGGATCCATGAAGAGATCTGTGCGGTGATTTCCAGAGTTTCCAAAGAGACCGGAAAGAAGTATTTCTACATTTCAAGAGGGGATTCGACTTTACGCGGTCACTACCCGATGGAGACCGATATTCTGGCCGAAGGCTTAAGAAAAGATATCGGTCATATCGATGGGGACATCCTGATCCCGTACTTTAAGGAAGGCGGCCGCTTCACCATCAATGACATCCATTATGTCCGCTATGGCGACAGGCTTGTCCCGGCGGCGGAGACGGAGTTTGCCAAAGACAAGACCTTTGGCTACCATTCCTCCGACTTAAAGGAATACATCGAAGAAAAAAGCGAGGGGAAGATCAGAAAGGAAGACGTCATTTCCATCTCCCTGGACGATATCCGAAAGCAGCTGGGCGTCAAGATCTTCGGCCTCTTATGTGAAGCGAAGGATCAAAAAAAGATCATCGTCAATGCCGCAACGGATGACGATGTCCGCTATTTCTGCCGTTGTCTTTACCAGGCAATCTCGACAGACAAGACCTTTGTCTTTCGTTCCGCTGCTTCCTTTGTCAAGTGCGTCGGCGGCATTTCCGATCAAGGACTTTTAAACAAGGAAGAGATGATTCAGGAGGCAAATCCCAACGGCGGCATCATCGTCGTGGGTTCCCACACCGAAAAGACCACAAGGCAGTTAAACGAACTGCTGAAGCTTGATGGCCTGGTGCCTTTAGAGTTTCGCTGTTCAACGATCCTGGAAAGCAGGGAAGCCTTTGAAAAGGAGATCAGCCGTTTATTATTGAAGGAAGAAGAGATCCTTTCCTCAGGCAGGACGGTGGTCATCTATACCGAGCGTTTACTGATCAGTCTGGAAGATGACGACAAGGAAAAAGCGCTGGCCAGAAGCGTCGCCATATCCGATGGCGTCTGCCGCTTCATCAGTGAATTAAAGATCAAGCCTTCCTTTGTCTTAGCCAAAGGGGGCATCACCTCCGCCGATGTGGCCGTCAAGGGCTTAAACATCCGCAAGGCAAAGGTCCTGGGTCAGATCCAGCCGGGCGTACCGGTCTGGCAGGCGGAAAGCGATTCCCGTTTCCCGCATATCCCGTATGTCATATTCCCGGGAAATGTCGGAGACGACGAGACGCTGAAAAACGCCGCTTTAAGGCTCTTATAGAAACAAAAGATCTTCAGCTGAAGATCTTTTTTAATGGCTGATCGGTTTTTTGGCGGCCATGTTGTTGTAGTAGCCTTTACGGTAGGCAGATGGCGTCGTGCCGGTGATCTTGCGGAAGCATTTGACGAAATAGTTGGCATCGAAGATGCCGACGTCTTCGGCGATCTGCTGTATGGTGAAGTGTGATGTTCGAAGCATCCGCTTGGCTTTCTGGATGCGCAGATCACAGAGATAGGCATTTGGTGTCCTGCCGGTCTCTTTTTTGAATTTATTGATCAGACAGGAGATTGAAACACCCAGGTGATCGGCGACCTCCTGTATGGACGCTTCCTTGGCATAGTTGTGCTCAAAATAATCGATAGCCGAATAGACCAGAGCGGAATAGTGTTCCTTGCGGTATCTGGCGATCGCCTTGGCAAAGGCACGGATCATGCGCTCGTTCTCCCGATACATCTCTTCTCTGGTGTTGAGCCTTGAGATGGTCCTTGAACTTTCGCCGGAGATATTGTCGATGATCATCGGCGGCAGACCGGCTTCCACGGCGGCCATACGCACGGTCGCCCTGGTGATGCCGGAAGAGATGCGGGAGAGGTCCGGGGTCGAGCCGAAGTCGCCCATGTGTTTCATCATCTCCTGTTCGACGCGGTAGCGCTCGTTGATCAGATTTTCAAAATTCTTACGCTGGTATTCCCAGCTTTTTGATAAGGAAGCCCGTTCGTCGTAATTGTGTTCCTGACTGAAGGAATAGGGATCATGTCCCGTATGAGCCAGAAGGGAGAGGCAGTCATGCAGGATGACGGAATCCTCCTTTAATAGATAATTGTCCCGATAGGCCCGGTAATCTTCAATGACCAGATCATCGAGGTCATTGTTTTTCTTTAAGAAGCTGACGTTGGCCTGGGTCATGTCACGGCTGACATAAGGTCCAAGAAAGATCAGGTTATTTTCTGTTTTGATGATGACGAATTTGATCAAAAGCCGATCTTCCATGAATAAGATCGTGTTTTCCTTTAGTTCCTTACATAAAGGGGAAAGATAGGAACGTTTGAACTGGTCCTGGGCATGATGAAAGTAGTGCTTCTTGCAGAAAGAGTTGAGTTCCGATTCGCTTTCAATCACGCTGATCCCGATGCCGGAGATGTCCGACAGGAAACGACAGGCTTCCAAGAGTTCCATATTTATAATAATTTTCTATAATAGCTAATATAATTCTATCATAAAGCGTTTTCATGATGCTATCCTAAACATGCGTTAAAAGAAACGCAGAAATAAGGAGATAAAATATGGCAAAAGATTACAAAGCATTAGCTGACGGCGTCATCGCCAATGTCGGCGGAGCAGAAAATGTCGCTTCCATTTCTCACTGTGTGACTCGTCTTCGTTTTAAACTCAAAGACGGTTCCAAGGCAGATAAGGAAGCGCTGGCAAAAGTTCCGGGCGTCTTAAAGGTCCTGGAAGCTTCCGGTCAGTTACAGGTCGTCATCGGACAGGATGTAACCGATGCTTACGATGCGGTTCTGGCAAACTATCCTCTGAATGCAGCGGGTGAAGTTGCAGCTGATCCGGCTGATACAAAGGCAGAAACAGGCGAAAAGAAAAAATTTGATTTTGCCGGTACGATGGCCGATCTGGTCTCCGGTATCTTCATGCCATTTATGGGTGCCTTCATGGGTGCCGGATTATTGAAGGGCGTCTTAGTCTTATTGACAACTTTCAACATTTTACCGAAGGATTCTTCCACTTATGCGATCCTTTATGCGGTCGCTGATGGTACCTTCTACTTCTTACCGATGTTCTTAGCTTACAGTGCAGGTAAGAAATTCGGCGGCAACCCATTCATCACGATGGCAATCGCAGCTGCAATGTTGTATCCGAACTTCGCAGCTCTGAGCTCTGCTGAAAATGTCAACTTCTTAGGCATCCCTGTCACGATGATCAGCTACTCCAGCACCGTTCTTCCGATCATTGTTGCAGCCTGGTTACAGTCTGTACTGGAAAAATTCCTGAATGCGAAACTTCCTAAGGTCATCCGTTCGATCTTCGTTCCGCTGATCGTCATGGTCGTCGTATTCGTTGCAGTCGTATTGGTTGTCGGTCCGGTCACGGACATTGTCGGTAGGGCAATTGCCAACGTCATCAAGGCAGCTCTTGATACCTTCCCATTGGTCGGTGGTTTCTTAATGGCAGCTTTATGGCCGGTCATGATCATCTTCGGTGTTCACTGGGGAATGGTTCCAATCGTCATGAACAACCATGCCGTCTTAGGTTATGACTACATCCTTCCGTTAACGGTCGGCACCAACTTCGGTATTGCCGCAGCCGTATTCGCGATCTCTTTGAAGTCAAAGAACGCTGAAACAAAAGAGCTTGCCGCAACTTCCGCTGTATCCGCATTCGTCGGTGGCGTCACAGAACCGGCAATCTACGGTATCCTCATGAAGTGCAAGAAGGTCTTCGCTGTCCTCTTACTGGCCAACGGTATCGGCGGCGCGATCTGCGGTGTCATGCATGTCACACGTGATGTCATGATCACAGTCAACGGTCTGACTTTACCGGCTATCGCAGCAGTTTACGGTCCTTGGGGCATCGTTGCGATCGTCGTATCTCTGATCGCAGGCTTCTTAGCAGGTTACTTCGTATTCGATGATAAAATGATGGAAGAAGCATAAGATCTGACGGAGGTAATGAAACATGTATGATCAGCTGAGTTTATACCCTGTTACAAATTCCAAGAGATTATCTCTCAGCCTTGACGGCATGTGGAACTTCTGTTTTGATCCTGAATCCATCGGAGAAAAAGAAAACTGGATGAGCGGTCTTCGCTCATCCGTTTCCCTGCCTGTTCCATCCAGTTTCCAGGACTTGTTTACCGATCAGTATTCCAAGAATTACTGCGGTGATTTCTGGTATGAAAGAGACTTCTTCGTACCGGAACATGACGGAAACATTCAGCTGCGTTTCGGCAGCATCACTCACCGCGGCAGCGTCTATGTCAACGGTGAAAAAGTCGCGGAACACGAAGGCGGCTTCCTGCCTGTTCTGTGTGATATCACAAATTATGTAAGAAAAGGGGAAGTCAATCACCTGAGCGTTAAAGCCAACAACGAGCTCAATGAGCGCAGCCTTCCGTGCGGTGCCGTCAAGACGCTGAAAAACGGCACGCGCATCGCCGCTCCCTACTTCGACTTCTTCAATTACGCCGGACTCAACCGTTCGGTCTATCTGGTCCTTCTTCCTGAAGAGCGCATCCAGGATTACAGCGTGAACTATACGCTGGATAAAGAGGATGCCCTGCTAGACTATGAAGTCTGCACCAATGGGACAAGCACTGTCAAAGTTTCCTTGTTTGATAAAGAAGGAAATTTGGTTGCGAAAGGTGAAGGCAAAAAAGGACAGCTGAAGGTCGAAAAGGCACATCTGTGGAAAGTCCGCAATGCCTATCTGTATACGTTGAAGATCACTGTTGAAAACGAAGGAAAGCTGATCGATGAATATGAAGACAGGATCGGTATCCGTACGGTAAAGGTCGAAGGAAAGCGCATCCTGATCAATGGCGAAGAAGTCTATCTGAAGGGCTTTGGCAAACATGAAGACTTCGACATCATCGGCAGGGGCTTCAATCTGCCTTTGTTAAAGCGTGACTTTGAATGCATGAAGTGGATGGATGCCAACTGCTTCCGTACATCGCATTATCCATACGCGGAAGAGTGGTACCGCTTTGCCGATGAAGAGGGTTTCCTGATCATCGATGAAGTGGCAGCTGTCGGCATGATGCGTTCCACGCACAACTTCGTCGATGCCGGTATGGGCAAGTACACGAGCTTCTTTGAAACGCCGACTGTTCCGGAATTATTGAAGAACCATCTGATGCAGGTCGAAGAGATGATCGGACGGGACAAGAATCACCCGTCGGTCTTCGCCTTCTCTTTGTTCAATGAACCGGAGACGACCAGCAGCTTCGCCCACGATTACTTCGCAAAAGTATTTGAAAAGGCAAGACAGATCGATCCGCAGCATCGTCCGATGACCGGCGCTTTCGAAAAGAACAGCGCACCGGAAAAATGTCAGTGCTACATGCTGGTGGACTTCATGTGTCTCAACCGCTACTACGGCTGGTACATTTCCGGCGGTCCGGATATTTCCGATGCCGTCGAAAAGTTCCACGATGAAATGAAGCGCTGGGAAGCGAAAGGTTTCAACGGTCCGATCGTGTTTACGGAATTCGGTACCGACACCCTTGCTACGGAACACAAACTGCCAAGCGTGATGTGGTCCCAGGAATACCAGTGCGAATACCTGGAAGAGAATTTCAAGGTCTTTGACACCTATGATTTCATTCAGGGTGAACTGGTGTGGAACTTTGCGGATTTCCAGACGACCGAAGGCATCTTCCGCGTCAACGGAAACAAGAAGGGTGTCTTCACCAGAGAACGTCAGCCGAAAGATGCGGCCTTCGTTCTGAAGAAACGCTGGGAAAACAAATAAGAAAGACATCAGAAAGTCCTAAGGCTTTCTGATGTTTTAAAATGAAGATGATAAGGAGTAAATATTTATGGAAATGACATTCCGCTGGTACGGTTCCAGGTTTGATACCGTTACCCTGAAACAGATTAAACAGATCCGCTATGTCACAGGTATCATCACAACCCTCTATGACAAGCAGCCCGGTGACTTATGGACAAGGCAAGAGATCCACGCCTTAAAGAAAGAAGTGGAAGATGCAGGACTTCACATTGCCGGCATTGAATCGGTCAATGTCTCTGATGCCATCAAGACAGGTTCCAAGGACAGGGATAAAGATATCGATACCTATATTGAATGTTTAAGGAATTTAGGTGAAGAAGGAATACACTTGGTCTGCTACAACTTCATGCCGGTCTTTGACTGGACAAGAACAGAGTTAGCCAGAGAAAGAGAAGATGGTTCCACTGTATTAGCTTACACACAGGAAGCAGTTGATAAGTTAGTTCCTGAAAAGATGTTTGAATCGATCGCTTCCGATATGAACGGCACCGTGATGCCGGGCTGGGAACCTGAGCGTATGGCCAAGGTCAAGGAGTTATTCGATTTATACAAGGATATCGACAATGAAAAGCTTTTTGACAACTTAGTCTATTTCTTAAAGCGAATCATGCCTGTCTGCAATGAATATGACATCAAGATGGCCATCCATCCCGATGATCCGGCCTGGTCCGTATTTGGTTTACCAAGAATCATCATCAACAAGGAAAACATCAACCGCTTGATGAAAGCTGTCGATGATCCTCATAATGGTGTGACTTTCTGTTCGGGCTCCTATGGAACCAACTTAAACAATGACCTGCCGGATATGATCCGCTCCTTAAAGGGAAGGATCCACTTCGCCCATGTCAGAAACCTGAAGTTCCATTCCCCTGATAACTTTGAAGAGGCCGCCCACTTATCAGCAGACGGCAACTTCGACATGTATGAGATCGTCAAGGCCTTATACGATATCGGTTTTGAAGGACCGATCAGACCGGATCATGGTCGAATGATCTGGGATGAAGTGGCAATGCCGGGCTATGGCTTATATGACAGAGCTTTAGGTGCAGCCTATATCTGCGGCTTATGGGAAGCGATAGAAAAGAGTCATCGATAATATGAAACTGATTAACGTCATAAATGAAAAAGAAGAATGGCTGAAGAAGGGCTATGAAGTCTTCGCCTATGACAGGGAAAAGATGATCGAAGATACCAGAAAAGATCCGGAGTGGGTCCACTTTGGTGCAGGCAATCTCTTCCGTGCATTCCAGGCGGTCTTCTGTGACAAGCTTCTGGATGAAGGTGTCTTAGATAAAGGCATCATTGCCGTCGGTGGCAGGGATTCACAAGCCATCGATGACTACTTCAGAAGATTCGATAATCTGCATATCGCCGTCACTTTAAAAGGAAACGGTGAGATCGAAAAGCGAGTGGTGGGTTCAATTGCGGAATCCTTAAAGATCGAAGACAAGGAAAGACTGGAAGAGATCTTTGAAAATCCATCCCTGAAAGTTGCCTCCTTTACCGTGACCGAGAAGGGTTATGTGGTCAATGAATCTGATACTTCAGAAGCCTTTATGGCCAAGGTCACCGACTTGCTTCATCATAGATTCTTACATGGAGCTTATCCATTGACCTTATCTTCCCATGACAACTGTTCCCATAATGGCGATGTCTTAAAGAAAGCGATCGTCTTCTTCGCGAAACGCTATAACGACGAAGCCTTCTTGAACTACGTTGAAGAGAAGGTTTCCTTCCCGATCGCGATGATCGATAAGATCACGCCAAGACCGGATAAAAAGATCGCTGCCATACTGGAAAGCGATGGCGTAGAAGATCTGAGGGATCTTGATCCGAACCATTACATGTCCTGTTTTGTCAATGCGGAAAAGACCCAGTATCTGGTCATTGAAGACAAGTTCGCCAATGGCAGACCTTTATGGGAGAAGGCGGGGATCATCTTTACAGACCGGGAAACCGTCGATAAGGTGGAAAAGATGAAAGTCGGAACCTGCCTCAATCCGGTTCATACATCCTTAGCTGTCTACGGCTGCCTTCTGGATCATCATCTGATCTGCGATGAGATGAAGGATGAAGAGCTCGACAAGCTTGCCCGTCATGTCGGTTATGATGAGGGCTTGCCGGTCGTCGTCGATCCGAAGATCTTAGATCCGAAGCAGTTTATCGATACAGTCATCGAAGAACGTCTGCCGAATCCTTACATGCCGGATTCGCCGTTCCGTATCGGTATGGATACTTCGCAGAAACTGCCGGTGCGTTTCGGTGAAACATTAAAGGCCTATATCCGAAAAGGTGAGGATATCTCCAGACTGACTTATATCCCGCTGGTCTTTGCCGGCTGGTTAAGATATATCAGCGGCATCAACGACAAGGGTGAACGCTTTGAGATCCCGAGTGATCCAAGACTTGAAGAGATGAAAGAGATCTTGGGCGATGTAAAGCTTGGTGATCGCATCGAAAAGGAAAAGATCTTACCGATCCTTAAAGATGCGACGATCTTCGGTGTCGATCTGGAAGAATACGGACTGGCGGATAAAGTCGTGGCCTTCCTCAATGAGGAACTGGAAGGCATCGGTGCCGTCCGCAACACCTTAAAGAAATACATGTAGAAAAAAAGATCCTTCGATTCATTTCGGAGGATCTTTTCCTTTTACTTAGTTAAAGAGTCGGTGAAGGAAGGAGACGATCTGCTCAGCCGATCCATGTAAGGAACCCTGGATCATCTCTTTGGAGCCGCCGCCCTTGCCGACAAAGGTTTCGGAAAGCGACTTCGCTGCAGCTCTTAAATCTTCACTCTTAGAGATGATGACATACTGGTAGTCTTCTTCGCTTTTCTTCAAAAGGCCGGCAGCGGTCTTTGCCTTGGCCGACATCCTGTCGCAGAAGTGGCGCAGCAGGTCCATCGTGCAGCCTTCTTCGATGGTGATGAATAAGGATGTTTCCGTTTCCTTTTCAAAGCGCTCTTCAAAGTGTTTTGTATATAAGGCATTCAGCTTCAAGCCCTTCTGCAGCACTTCGTCCTGTAAGTGACGCACACCTTCTAAAATCTCCAGGGGGTTTTTCGAAATCAGGGCAGAAATAGCAGTGACCTCATCATAGATCCTGGCCATATAGTCGGTAGCCCGTTTACCGAATAAGACGGAGACCCTGGCATTTCCTTTTTTGGTGGTCAGGGAGAGGACCTTGCAGTAGCCGACCTCGCCGATCTTTCGCACATGGGTGCCGCAGCAGGCGCAGACATCACAATCCCTGATCGAGACGATGCGGATCCTGCCACTCAATTCCTTTTTGGAACGATAGTCCAAATTGGAGAGTTCTTCGTCGTTTGGATAGGTGACTTCGACCGGGATGTTTTTCTGGATCATTCTGTTACATTCGGCTTCGATGTAGACAACATCCTTGTGTTCCAAAGGACCGGAGAAGTCTAAGACCACTTCCTTTTCGCCCAGATGGAAGCCGATGTTGTCGTAGCCGAAGTGCTTATGGACAAGGCCAGAGAAGACGTGTTCACCGGAATGCTGCTGCATCAGATCAAAGCGGCGCTCAAAATCAACCTTGCCGTTTACGATCGTGCCCGGTTTGAGATATGTGTCAACGGTGTGGATGATCCTGTCATCTCTGCGGTGAACTTCAAGGACTTTCGCCTCATTCAGCGTGCCTGTATCGTAAGGCTGGCCGCCGCCTTCCGGGTAGAAGGCTGTGGCGTCTAAGGTCAGGGCATAGCCTTTTTTGTCTTCTTCACAGCTAAGGACGGTGGCTTGAAATTCACTGAGATAGGCGTCGTCATAATAGAGTTCTTTGGTCAGTTCGGACATGGTCGTTTTCCTTTGTTTTTCTCTATCTACTTTACCATTCTTTGAGGAAAAACAGGGAGAATAAAAAATGATCATAAACTAATCAAAATAATCAATAAATATTCATTGACAAGGCCTTTGCGGGCTCACTAAAATGGATTTGGAAAAGGTGGATCTATGATGCAGAATCAGCAGACAATAAACCAATTGAAGGTCTTTGCCGCAAATATCCGGCTGGAGACTTTGAAGATCATCGCTTCGATCAAAGCGGGTCACGTCGGCGGCTGTATGTCGATTGCCGATGCGATCGCTGTCCTTTATGGCGAAGTGCTCAACATCGATCCAAGAGGCCTATACGCTCAATCATTACAAGACAAATTTCCCGTCCCATACCGACCGCACGAAGACAATCGGTGTCGATCTGACGGCGGGTTCTTTAGGTCAGGGGATCTCGGAAGCCTGCGGTGCTGCTTTGGGCAATCGCATGCAGGGCATTGATTCCTACGTCTATGTCTTTGTCGGGGATGGCGAAGCAGACGAGGGCGAAGTCTGGGAAGCTGCCCAGTTTGCCGCCCACTATAAACTCGATCATCTGATCTGTCTGGTGGACAACAACGGCCGCCAGCTGGATGGTGCCGTAAAGGATGTCATGTCCCATGGCAAGGGAATCGGGGCAAAGTTTGATGCTTTTGGCTGGAACGTCATCGATGTCAAAGACGGCAACGATATTGAAGAGATACGAAATGCATTGTATGAGGCAAAGGATCACAAGGGAAGTCCCAGTGTTCTGATACTCAATACGATCAAAGGAAAAGGAACCTTTGCGGAAAAAAGCGGCGAACACTCCACCCATGCCGACAAAGCGTTCTGGGATGAAGCGATCCAAAAGGCGCAGGCGGATCTTGATGCTTTGAGGGAGGAATTACGATGAGCTATACATTGATCTGCGATCACAGCATGGATACAAGAAATTGCCGCGAAGGCTACGTCGATGCGATGTATGAGCTGATGAAGGAGGATCCAAGGATCATTCACATCGACTGCGATTTGTTAGGCTGCGTCGGCGGCGGCAAATTGAAAGACGCCTATCCGGATAGAGTCATCAACGCCGGTATTGCGGAAGCCAATGCGGCTGCCATGGCGGCAGGCTTGAAGGCGACCGGGATGATCCCGTTCTTACACACCTTCGGGGTCTTTGCGGGAAGGCGAATCTTTGATCAGATCTTCATCTCCAGCCTATTCCAATCTGGGCATCCATGTGATCGGTACCGATCCGGGTGTGACGGCCGGGGTCAACGGCGCAACCCACATGCCGTTTGAAGATGCCGGATTGTATTTGGAGATTCCGGGAGCGGTGGTGCTGGATCCCTGTGATTACAGCCAGGTAAACAGCCTGGTAAAACAGCTGGCCAAGGACGATCGACTTTCCTACCTGCGTTTAATACGAAGAGGCTTCAAACCGGTCTACGCGGATGGTTCTTCGTTCACGATCGGAAAGGCTTTGACCTTAACCGAAGGAAGGGATGCCGCGATCATCTGT
>CADAHV010000040.1:0-15922 GCA_902787775.1 uncultured Erysipelotrichaceae bacterium
CAAAGGATCAAGAACGCGATGATCGCCCTGATCTTAAAGGAGGGCATCAACGGTGCTTCTGTGGCCAAGATTGCCAAGGTGGCAGGTGTATCGCCGGCGACCATCTATGTCTACTATGAAAATAAGGAAGAGATGTTGTCGGAGGTCTTCGGGGAATATGTCCGCAAGTCCTATACCTACATCACCGACAATGTGGTCAATCAGATGAGCGGTGAACAGTTCATTGAGACTCTCATCCGCAGGACCTATGCCTTTGCCTTGGAGAATCAGGAGATTTTTTCCTTTGTGGAACAGTGTTCTGCCTGTCCGACTCTGCAGGAGAGTGTCAGCCACGACGATTACTGCAAGGGCGTCTTCTCTCTCATCCACGACTATCAAAACAGGGGCGTGATCAAGAAGTATTCGGATCCCAACCTGGCTGCTGTACTGTTTGCGCCGGTCAAGTTTATGGCAAGGAACCGGTCGTCTCATATAGATGCGGAGGCACAGCTCAATGAGCTGATTGCCATGATGCAGGATCTGCTGCTGTATTAGGAGGTGCGTATATGATCGTGATCTACACATCAGAAGGATGTTCGTCCTGCCGCAAGGCAAAACAGTACATGAAAGACAATCATCTGAAGTTTATTGAAAAGAACATCAATAAGGAGACTTTAAAGGAAGATGAGGTCCGCTACCTTTTAAAACGAACCGAAAACGGCACCCAGGATCTGATCTCTTCCCGTTCCCGGATCATCAAGGAAAGCGAGGTCGACATCGAAGACATGTCCACATCCGATCTGGTCCGTTTCATTGCCGATCATCCGACGATCTTAAAGCGTCCGATCATCGTCGATGGCTATGATATGCAGACGGGCTACGACGAGGAACAGATCTCCATCTTTAAGAAAAATGATTTAAGAAAGGTTTCTTTAGCTATATAAGGAGAAGAAATGTTAGTAATACCTGTATATAATATGCTGCTGCTGCCGGAAGCGAATCTGTATTTTCAATTGGATCAGCTCCGCAAGATCTCCGGAAGCAGAAGCATTACCCTCAACGAAAAGACCATCGTCATTCTGGCGAAAGAGAAGTTTG
Organism: uncultured Erysipelotrichaceae bacterium; assembly: GCA_902787775.1. GTDB lineage: Bacteria > Bacillota_I > Bacilli_A > Erysipelotrichales > Erysipelotrichaceae > Colivicinus. The sequence goes on from CADAHV010000040.1 coordinate 1,078, forward strand.
ATCTTTCCCAGATCGACGAAGACAGTTTCTATCCGATCGGCGTGGTCGGCTATGTCTCGGCCTTAAGGGAAGGCTTTGTGACCATCACCTTACAATACCGCGTCAATCTGGAAAATATCTTTATCAACCCGGACCGTACGATCAAGCTCGGCATCTCCAGACGAAATGAGATACAGGATCTTGATGAGGACGAGGCAAGGGAAAAACTGAAAGATCTTTTAATCGAGATGAAGAAGTATGCTGCCGGCTTTGAATGGGCCAAGGCGGCCGATGTCTACATCGACCAGGTCGAATCCTTGAATATGGCGATCTCGATGATGTCGCCATGGCTCAAGCTGAACAACGAAGAACGCTATGCGCTCTTAGAAGAAGATTCCAACGCCAAGCGGGCACAGATGATCGAAAAGATCATGTACGAGTTCTTGGAAGTCGGACGCATTACCAACGAGGCAACCACTTCCCAGCAGAAGGAATACCAGCAGATGTACCGCGAACAGGCGATCAAGCGTCAGATGGAGCATTTGCAGAAGGAACTGGATGACATGCATCCGGAGAACGTCAGCGATGTGCAGAAATTTGAAAAGAAGATTGCCGAGTCGGGCATGAACGAGACCGCCCGCAAGGAAGCGATGAAGGTCCTCAACCGTTTAAGACAGGAAGGACAGCAGTCGGTGGAATCGGGCATCCTCTACGATTACCTGGATTTCATCACTTCTCTTTCCTGGAAGAAGGAAGAAGTCCACAATATCGATCTGGATAAGGCCAAGGCCATTCTGGATGAAGACCATTATGGTTTGGATAAGGTCAAGGAAAGAGTCATCCAGCAGATTGCGGTCATGAATCTGAAGAAGCAGCAGTCCGGTTCGATCCTCTTGTTTGTCGGTGCCCCAGGTACCGGCAAGACCTCCATTGGCAAGAGTATTGCCAGAGCTCTGGGCAGAGAATACGTCAGAGTTTCACTGGGTGGCGTACACGACGAGTCGGATATCCGCGGCCACCGCAGGACCTATATCGGTGCCATGCCGGGACGCATCATGGACGGCATCGAAAAAAGCGGCGTCTCCAATCCGGTCATGGTGCTGGATGAAGTGGATAAGCTTTCCGCTTCCTACAATGGTTCCCCGGCTTCCGCTTTACTGGAAGTGCTGGATCCGGAACAGAACAACACCTTTACCGATCACTATATGAATGTGCCGTATGATTTATCGGATGTTTTATTCATCTGTACGGCCAATTCGACTGACACGATTCCGGAACCTCTGCTGAATCGTATGGAAGTCATTCAGTTCAACGGCTATACGCCGATTGAAAAGAAATACATCGCCTTGCGCCATCTGGTGCCAAAATCACTGGAAGCGATGGGCATCAATAAGGATCAGCTCACTTTCACTAGTGAGGCGATTGAAACACTGATCAGCGAATACACGGCAGAAGCCGGAGTGCGAGGCTTGCGCAAACAGATCGATACCTTATGCCGCATGCTGGCAGTAAAGGTATCGGCAAACCCGGAGGAAAAGATCACCGTCACTGAAAACGAAGTACGGGAAATGATGAGCGGCCATCCGGTCTCTCATTCCAAGATCTTACAAGAAGTCAAACCGGGTGTGGTTACCGGACTTGCCTGGACACCGGTCGGCGGCGAGATCTTATATATTGAGACCCTGCTGACAAAAGGAAAGGGCGAACTGATCATCACCGGTCAACTGGGTGATGTCATGAAGGAATCTGCGATGATCGCCTTGTCTTTGGTCAAGGAACACTTCCCGAAGGAATGCGAGGTTCTGCAGGATCATGATTTGCACATCCATGTGCCTTCCGGTGCAGTGCCAAAAGACGGACCTTCCGCCGGTGTGACACTGACGACCGCTTTGGCATCGTTGGTGACCGGCAAGAGCGTCGATCCGCATATTGCGATGACCGGTGAAGTGGCTCTTCGCGGCAGTGTCGATCCGATCGGCGGTTTGAATGAAAAACTGATGGCTGCCCAAAGAGCGGGCGTCACCAAGGTCTTCATTCCGAAAGAAAACCTCATCGATCTCAAGGAAGTATCGGATGAGGTCAAGGATAAGATCGAGATCGTTCCAGTCAACAAGATCGAAGAGATCTTGAAAGCAACGGGCATTCTCTAATTACAAACAGCTGAGTTTCATCCTCGGCTGTTTTTCTTTTTGGGCGAAGCCTTCTAAAACTGGTAGAATATACAAGTAGAAAAGAAGTCAATGAAAACGCATGAAACAGTCGTTTTCGTGAAATAATATAAGAAAATACAGCAGGAGGATGCAATGAGTTTATTTCAATATGAATGGCTGCTCAGATTGGTGTGTTCGGTCACGATCGGAACGCTGATCGGTTATGAGCGCCATGTACGTTCCAAGGATGCGGGAATCCGCACACACGCCATCGTGGCACTGGCCTCCTGTCTGATGATGCTGATATCGCAATACGCCTTTCCCGATGCGGGAAAGTTCGACGCTTCCAGAGTGGCTGCCGGCGTCGTCAGCGGCATCGGTTTCCTGGGTGCCGGCCTGATCTTTGCCCACGATGGTTCGATCTACGGTCTGACGACAGCTGCCGGTGTCTGGGCGACTTCCGGTATCGGCATGGCCTTCGGCGCCGGGATGTATGCCCTTGGCACGGTCTGCGGCTTGCTGATGTACATCGTGGAAAATGTCTACCAGAAGATCTTCAGTTTCAATCCGCCGTATTCACTGATTAATGTCGCCTTCAAGATGGATCACGAAGGAACGATATCCGATATCAACGAGGCTTTGCTGAAGCTTGGTTATAACCATTCGGAAAACAAGATCACTTCCAAGGATAATTACTGGCAGGTGGATACGATGATCCGTACGCGTAAAAATGTATCGCCGAAGCAGCTGAAAGATGAGCTGTCAGAGATACCGCATCTGATCGAAATCTGCATTATTTAGAAAAAGGGGACGAAACTATGGAGAAACCGCTTTTCAGAGAAAAAAATATCAACCAGATCACTTCACCCGATGAGCTGAACGACTATCTCAAGGTCACCAACACTTCCGTCTGGACGATCTTGGTTGCCGTCATCCTGCTCTTGTCGGGACTTTTGGTGTGGGCGTCGATCGGTCATCTGGATACCTATGCTGAGGCAAATGTCATTGCCAAAGACAAGCAGTTACAGATCATCGTTGCCGATCAAAGGGCCAAGATGGTCAAGGACGGCATGACACTGAATATCGAAGGCGAAGAAGTCGTCATCGAAAATGTGAAGCTCGATGAGTACGGCCGTGCTTTGGCAACGGGCGAACTGGATATCAAAGACGGTGAGTATACAGGCAAGGTGGTCGTGGAAAGCATCCATCCGATCAGCTTTTTGCTGAAATAAATTTATGAAGAAAAAAGTCAAAGAACCGGTAAAAAAGGGAGGCGTTGCCAAGGTACCTGTCATCTTTCAGATGGAAGCACTGGAATGTGGTGCGACCTCTTTGGCAATGATCCTGGCCTATTATGACAAATGGGTACCGCCTGAGCAGGTCCGTGTCGACTGCGGTGTTTCGCGCGACGGTTCCAATGCCAAGAACGTCCTTTTAGCTGCCCGCAATTACGGCCTGGATGCCAAGGGCTACCGTTTTGAACCGGAAAGCTTAAAGGAAGAAGGCATTTTCCCTTGTATCATTCACTGGAATTTCAATCACTTCGTCGTCTGCGACGGTTTTAAAGGAAATAAAGCTTACCTCAACGACCCGGCCAGAGGTTTTGTCAAGGTGTCCATGGAGGAATTCGACAAGTCCTTCACCGGCATCGCCTTGCTGATGGAACCGACGGAAAATTTTGAACCGGGCGGCAAGCGCAAGAGCGTCCTGGAATTCGCGGCAACCAGGCTGAAGAACTCCAAGAATGCGATCATCTTTGTCGCTTTGACGACAGCGATTTCCTATCTGTTCTCGATCATCAATCCGGTCATGTCCCAGGTCTACCTGGATCGTCTTTTGAGCCGGCAGAATCCGGAATGGATCGTTCCGTTTATCACGTTGATGTCTCTTTTGGCGATCGTTCAGATCATTGTCAGACTCTGCAGTACGGTCTTCTCTTTGAAGATCAACGGCAAGATGTCGATCGTCGGTTCGGCTTCCTACATGTGGAAGGTCATGCGCATGCCGATGGAATTCTTCTCACAGCGCATGATGGGTGACATCATCCGCCGTAAATCCACCAACGAGACGATTGCTCAGACGTTAGTCAATGTCTTTGCGCCACTGGTTCTCAACGGCATCATGCTGATCTTCTACCTGGTGGTCATGATCCGTAAATCATTGGTCTTAACGGCCATCGGTGTGGCAACACTTTTACTGAACCTTCTGGTTTCCCGCTTCATCTCGGAAAAGCGCGTCAATGCGATGCGTATTCAGCTGAGAGATACGGGAAACCTGTCTTCAACCACGATGAATGGTATCTCGATGATCGAGACCATCAAAGCATCCGGCGCTGAAAACGGCTTCTTCCGCAAGTGGGCGGGTTACCAGGCCAGCGTCAATGCCAAGAGTGTGGAATACTCAAGAATGAATGCCTATCTGGGACTCATACCGTCGATCCTGTCGATGCTGGCAGATGATGCGGTATTGTTCTTAGGCGTCTTATATACGATGCGCGGTGAGTTCACCCTCGGTAGCATGATGATGTTCCAGGGTGTGCTTTCTTCTTTCATGTCACCGGCCATGTCTTTGGTCAATGCCGGTCAGACGATACAGGAAATGCGCACCGACATGGAAAGGATCGAGGATGTCATGCAGTATCCGGAAGATCCGTATGTCAAGGAAGAACCGGTCAGGGAAGACGAAAGCTATGCCAAGCTTTCCGGCAATATCGAATTGAAGAATGTGACCTTCGGTTATTCGAGACTGGCCGAACCTCTGATCGAAAACTTCTCCATGTCGATCAAGCCGGGTTCCCGTGTTGCCTTTGTCGGCTCCAGTGGCTGCGGCAAGTCAACACTGGCCAAGCTGATTTCCGGTCTTCATAAACCATGGAGCGGTGAGATCACTTTCGACGGCAAGCACATCGATGAGATCGACCGTTCGGTATTTACCGGATCACTGGCGGTCGTTGATCAGGACATCATCCTGTTTGAAGATACCATCGCTAACAACATCAAGATGTGGGATGACACCATCGAGGATTTTGAAATGATCATGGCGGCATCCGATGCACAGATCCACGAAGACATCATGCTCAGAGAAAACGGTTACCAGTACAAGCTTACCGAAGGCGGCAAGGACTTTTCCGGCGGCCAGAGACAGCGTCTGGAAATCGCCAGAGCCTTATGTCAGGATCCGACGATCATCATCATGGATGAAGCAACTTCGGCTTTGGATGCCAAGGTGGAATATGAAGTGGTCAAGAAGATCAAGGACCGCGGCATCACCTGCATCGTCATCGCCCACAGACTTTCGACGATCCGCGACTGCGATGAGATCGTTGTCCTGGATCATGGTAAAGTCGTCGAACGCGGTACGCACGATGAGCTGTATAAGAAGGGCGGCTATTATGCCGAACTTATTGCGAGTGAGTAGAAAGGAGCTTTCATGGGCTGGTTTGATGAGCAAATAAAAACGCGAAAACTATCGGATCAGGAAGTCGTTGAAGACTCCTTTATGAAACTGGCTTCCTCTGTCCTCGGCCACAAGGCGGGCATCAGGATCCAGTCACAGCGCTACCTTTCCAAGGCGGCGATTGACGATATTTTAAAGTATTATCACAAAAAACCGATCGAGGTTACCGATGACATCACCGATTTCACCGATCGTCTCGAACATGCCTTGCGGCCGTATGGCATCATGTATCGTGTCATCCATCTGGAAAAGGGCTGGTACAGAGATTCCTTCGGCCCGATCCTGGCCTTCGACAAGGAAGACGACCAGGCGATCACCCTGCTGCCGGACGTTTTGAGCGGCTATCGCTTCAACGACCTCAAGAGCGGCAAGAGCGAGAAGATCTCGGCGGCCAACGAAGGAAGATTCAAGGAAGAGGCCTTCTGCTTCTATCAGCCTCTGCCGTTGAAGAAGCTAAAGATCATTGACCTTCTCTTATATATGAAGGACTGCATCAAACCATCCGATGTGGTGATGATGTTTGTGATCTCTTTAGTGATGACGAGTATCGGTGTGCTGATGACCAGGATCACCAAGACCTTGACCGGTGCTGTTTTGCAAAGCGGCCAGATCAATGTCTTGCATGCGATCATGATCTTCATGATCTTTGCCAGCGTCTCCCAGAAACTGATGGGCATTGTCAATGCGCAGGTCAATTCCCGCATTACCATCAAGACTTCCCTGTCGGTTCAGGCAGCGGTCATGATGCGTGTGCTGACCTTGCCGGCATCCTTCTTCAGAAAGTATTCGTCCGGTGAACTGGCAAGCCGTTCGTCCAGTGTGTCTTCTCTGTGTGATATGCTGCTGACGGGAATTTTCTCCGGCGGTTTAAGTTCATTGACGTCTCTCTTATATATCGGACAGATCTTCAACTTTGCACCAAACCTTGTCATTCCGTCATTGCTGATCATCTTAATCACGGTGGCATCCAGCGTGGTGATCAGCTTGATTCAGGTCTCCTTATCCAAGAAGAGGATGGAACTGACGGCAAAGGAATCCGGTTTAAGCTATGCGCTCTTATCGGGCATCCAGAAGATCCGTGTGTCGGGCGGCGAAAAGAGAGCTTTTGCCAAGTGGGCAGATGTCTTTGCTCAGGAAGCGGCTTACGCCTATGATCCGCCGGCTCTGGTCAAGTATTCCAGCGTCATTACGATGGCCATCTCTTTGATCGGTACGATCCGTCTCTATGCCCTGGCTTTTGAAGCAGGACTTGATCAGTCAACGTACTTCGCCTTCAATGCTGCTTATGGCATGGTCATGGGCGCCTTCTCCACGATGGCCGGTCTGGGACTCAATGTTGCTCAGATGAAGCCGATCCTGGATATGGCAGAACCGATCCTCAATGAGGTACCGGAAGCCGCTGAAGACAAGGAAGTGCTGTCCCGCATTTCCGGCAACATCGAAATGAGCCATGTGTCTTTCCGTTACGAAGACAATATGCCGTATGTCATCGATGACCTGTCTCTCAGCATCAAGGCGGGTGACTATGTTGCTATCGTCGGCAAGACGGGCTGCGGAAAGTCCACTCTGATCCGTCTGCTGCTCGGATTTGAGAATCCGGAAAAGGGTGCCATCTACTACGACAAGAAGGATCTGCGCAAGATCGATCTGGTCTCTTTGCGTAAGAAGATCGGTACCGTCACCCAAAACGGTGACCTGTTTACCGGTGACATCTATTCCAACATTTCCATCTGTGCGCCGGGCCTTTCCATGGAAGATGCCTGGAAGGCAGCCGAGATTGCCGGAATGGCGGAAGATATCAAAGCGATGCCGATGGGCATGTATACGATGATCACGGAAGGTGCCAGAGACATTTCCGGCGGCCAGAAGCAGCGTCTGATGATTGCCAGGGCGATTGCACCAAAACCGAGAGTCCTCATCTTTGATGAAGCGACTTCCGCTTTGGACAACAAGACCCAGAAACAAGTCTCGGAAGCTCTGGATAAGCTCAACTGTACGAGAATCGTCATTGCCCACCGTCTTTCAACGATCCGCCACTGTAATAGGATCCTGATCCTGGATAAGGGCAAGATCGTGGAAGAGGGTACCTATGATGAGCTCATCAATAAAAACGGCTTTTTCGCCGAACTGGTGGAAAGGCAGCGTCTGGACAAGATGGAAGACAGGAAAGAAGAAAATACGGGCCATGAATAATGGCCCGTATTACATATAAAGGACAGATAAAAAAGTTCACAAAGCTGACAGCAGACCGGCAAACACACCAAGCAGCGCGCTGATGAGGATGATCAGGATCGGATGCAGTTTTTTTTCTGCTGAGAAAATAGGAGATCAGAAAGATCAGCAGTGAAGCATAGAAGGCCGGTGTCTTGCATACAGATAAAGTCAGACGATCAGGGAAGAAGACACTGATTCCGACGGTGATGATGGCGGAAGCGATCAGTCCGGTCACGGTAGGCTGCAATCCTTTCAGGACGGAAAGAACGGCCTTGTTTACTTTAAACTGTCGGTAGAAAACCGCAATCAGCAGCATGACGCCAAAAGACGGAAGACTGACGCCCAGCGTTGCGGCCAATAATCCCGGCAGTTTTGCCGTCTTAAGGCCAACAAAACAGGCCATGTTGACCGACATTGAACCGGGGGTCGATTCAGATACGGCCAGGAAGTTGACCAGTTCTTCGATGTCCATCCAGCCATGTCTTACAACTTCATCTTCAATAAATGGCAGCATGGAATAGCCGCCGCCGATGGAGAAGAAGCCCATTTTAAGAAAGGACAGGAAAAGTTCAGTCAATACCTTCATAGAAAGAGCCTTTCTTTTACATAGTAGCGGATAACACTGATGGCAACGCTGGCAACGATGACATAGAGGACATTGACATTCAAAAACGCCACCAGAACAAAAGTGGCCGCCATCATGATCAGACTGAACTGATCTTTTGGTGATTCCTTATACATCAGCCCGCTGGCGTTTATGATGAGTACCAGCACGGCACAGCGGATGCCGAAAAAAGCGTAGTCGACGTAAACATTGTTTTCAAACTGCTTTAGAAAATAAGAGACGATGCTTATGACGATCGCCGAAGGCAGGATAATCCCCGCCGTAGCAATGATCGACCCCAAGAAGCCCGCGACCTTATAGCCAATAAAGGTTGAAGAGCTCACGGAGATCGAACCAGGTGTTGATTCAGATATGGCAATGATCTCAGCGACTTCTTCATCGCTGAGCCAGTGTTGTTTGTCGACGACTTCCTTTTTGATAAGGGTAATCATTGCATAGCCGCTGTCAAAAGTAAAAGCGCCGATCTTGATAAATGAAGTAAGCAGTTTGAGGTATTTTTTAATCATTGTATTACCTCCCTGTAAAATAAAAAACACGCTCCTTAACTTCAAAGATTCTGTAAAAGATTCTTATCTGATTGATTTAACTTTGTAATAATAACCTAAAGCGTCAGAATTCTCAAGGTTTTCTTTACGAAAAATTTACGAAAACTTTACATTTCCAGTATGTTATACAACAGATTCAAAGAGCAGTACTCCTGTCAAAAAGCGGAACTATGAGGCGGTATCCTGCCTTTTTATAATGGGGAAGAAGAAAGATACAGATCATTCATCGAAAGGAGGTACTTGTCTTTCATGGACCCCAAAGAAAAAGAACAGCTGTTTCAAAAACTGGATGCACTGATTTTAGATCTGGCATACGAACACCAAAGCATCTACTATGTCCTGGCAAAAGAAGACGAAGGGATCTGTTACAGAGAAAACCCTCTGATCCCCAATGGTGTTAAAACAGGAGAAGTCTTTCCCTTTCAGGAGACAGCCTTCGCCTATGGAAACACCTTTGTCGAAACAAAGGACAAAGAACGTTTCCTTCAATTCGTAAGATTCGGGAATATAACGAAGAAGCTGGAAAACAGCGTCGTGATTTCCTGTGCCTATCAGGTTGTCTACAACAATCAAACGGCATCCCACACGATGCGCATCATGCGCACCATTGTCGACAAAAAAGAAGCGTTTCTGGTCTGCATTGCCAACGACGAAAAGACGGCAAACGATCTCTTACAGGAAGCGAAAAACAAAGACAGGAAAAGAAACGAAGGCCTGCGCCGTATTATGCATGAGATCCGTGCCCCCTTAGATGCCATCGTCGGATTAAACGAGATGGCCTTAAAAGAAAAGGGCCTTTCAGCAAAGATACGAAACTATCTCAACAGGATCAAAGAGGCAGCCTCCTACATTCTGAGCATCATCAACGATGCCCTGGATATCGAGAAGATCGAAGAGGGAAAAAGCGGGATCAAAGAGGAACCGTTTTGTCTGAGCGGGATGGTCGGGGAAGTGACGTCACTGCTTGAGACGAAGGTTCAGCAGAAAGACATCCGTTTGGAAATAAAGATCGATCCAACCCTTGAAGCGTATTACCTGGGCGATGTGACCAAGATAAAGGAAGTATTGATCAACATCTTAAGCAACGCCATACATCACAGCAAAGAAGGAAAAAGAGTCAGTCTGGTCATTGCGAAAAAGAAGGAAGGACTCTGTTTTTGTATCCGGGATGAAGGGGAAGGCATAAAGACAGAAAAGCTCGAGAAGATCTTTGAACCCTTCTGGCAGGAGAAAGAAGAAAAGGGCAGCAGCGGTTTAGGCCTGTATTTGAGCAAGCAATTGGTTAACGCGATGAAGGGTGCATTGTATGCAGAAAGTAAGCCTGAAAAAGGTACGACCTTTACGATCCTCTTGCCATTAAAGATAGCCAAGGAAATAAAAAAGGAAAAGAAAAGGAGTATTGATCTCAAGGGGCAGGAGTTCTCTGTGATCTTGTGTCAAACGGCAAAGAAGCGCTGGAACGTTTTAAGAAAAGCAAGGAGAACGAATACGATCTGATCCTGATGGATGTCCACATGCCGATCATGGATGGCATAAGTACAGCGAAGCAGATTCGTAAATTAGAAAGAAAAGATAACGATATTCCGATCGTTGCGATCAGCGCCGATGGCTTTGAAGAAGATGAAGAAAAGAGCCGGAAAGCCGGTATGAATGTCCATTTGCGAAAGCCCGTCGATCCCAATCTCCTTTATGAGACGATTCAAAGACTGCTTGACCTGTAGATAAGAAGTTATAATCAGTTTGTAAGAGAATTAACATATCATCTAAAAGAGAAACACTTATGGAAAATACAGTAAAAGATGAAGAATTAAAGAAAGTAAGCGGTGGTGCTGACGAAGAAGAACCGGAAGGACCGGTATTCCACGGATATTTGGTTGGTGATGATTGTCTCGCTTGCGGTGTATGTGCTGAAATGTGCCCGGCAGGAGCGATCCGCAGATATTAGAAAACACCCGTTCAGTGATGAACAAACGAAGGCTCTTATGACAAGGGCCTTTTTTGATGGAACGAAGAGGAAGCCGGGATGATACAATGAAAGAAGAGTAAAGCATTACAAATCATTAGGAGGATGTCTGTATGAAGATCCTGTTTGTCACCAGTGAGTGTGCGCCTTATTCCAAATCCGGTGGTCTGGCTGATGTGGCCTTTTCTTTGCCGCCGGCATTAAAGAAGGCAGGAAACAAAGTGGCGATCATCACCCCGTACTACAAATGTGTCAAGGATCGTTTTTCCAAGGAAATAAAACTGGTCGGTGATGCCAAGGTTGCTTTAGGCAATATGGCGGTCGACTGCAACCTTTTAAAAGGGGAATTGAATGGTGTGCCGATCTGGTTCATCGACAATCCTGCCCTCTTTGACCGGGACAAGCTTTACGGCTATGACGATGACAAGTATCGTTTTGCCTGGTTCTCCAAGGCAGTCATCGATGTGATGGGACGGCTGGACTTTGTACCGGAGATCTTGCACTGCAACGACTGGGAGACGGCGTTATCGATCATCTATCTGAAAGACGATCAGGCAAAACGTCCGGCTTATCGAAATGTACGAACGGTCTTCACCATCCACAACATCGCCTACCAGGGACAGTTTGGCAGAAACGAACTGACCACCACCTTTGGCCTGGCACCGGGCTGGTACGACGGTGGTCTTTCCTACGTCTATCAGGGAAGGGAAGACGTCAACCTGATGAAAGGCGCGATGCTGATGGCGGATGCGGTATCCACGGTTTCACCAACCTATGCACTGGAGCTGCACACACCGGCTTTCGGCAAGGGCCTGGAAGGGGTCTGTGACATCATCGAATCCAAGATGTACGGCATCTTAAACGGTATCGATCCGGATCACTATGATCCAAGTCTGGATAAAAGAATTCCATGCAACTTCTCGCCGGAAGACAAGTCAGGCAAGCAGGTCTGCAAGGAATACATACAGGATGTCTTCGGCATCCGCAAGGAAAAAAACTGGCCACTCTTTGCCGTGGTCGCAAGACTGGTTGAACAAAAGGGTGTTGAGCTGATCAAGGATCTGCTGGATGAGATGATGAAGCAGGGCATGCAGCTGATCATCTTCGGCCAGGGCGACAAGAAATATACCGACTACTTCTATGAGTGTGTCAATAAATATCCGGGACAGTTCGGTTTCTCCGACAAGTACACGGAGGAGATGGCAGCCAAGGTCTTTGCCGGCGCTGACTTCTATCTGATGCCGTCGGCCTTTGAACCGTGCGGTCTTTCCCAGATGATGGCGATGCGCTACGGCACCGTGCCGATCGTCCATGAGACGGGTGGCTTGAAGGATACCGTTCGGCCGTATTCGGACTTCGACGGCATCGGGGACGGCTTCTCTTTCTCCCAATACAATTCCAAGGCGCTGATGCTGGCGATCGATACGGCGATCCGTGTCTATTTTGCCGAGCGCAAGACCTTTGAAAAGATCAAGGACCGCTGCATGAAGAAGGACTTCTCCTGGAAGAAATCGGCCAGAACCTACATGAAGATGTACACCGACATCTGCGGCAACGGCGTTGATCCGAATGTTACCTTCGCTGACGCCTATGAAGTATTGAGCGTCGTCTATGGCGATCTGGAAGAAAGCCGCAACGAGTACCTTGAGAAACAGAACGACGATTATTCCGTCATTGCCCAGATCCGCATCGAGGGACCGGGTGAAGGCACTTATCATGTCCGCTTCAGCAAGAAGGGCATGGAGATGGCGCCATACAGCTACGAAGGCGCTGATGTCAATCTGGCAACGACCTTCGACAATCTCTTCAATATGGCCACCGGTGCGGTTTCAGCCGACAGATTGTTTGTCAATGGCCAGCTCAAAGTCGAGGGCAATATTTCCAAGGGTGCCGAACTGCGTTATCTGATCGGCAAGGATCAGGATAATTTCTGAGGCTGATGCAAAGCATAGAAGATGCGTTAAATAAACTGGTGGGATCGAAGTTTCGTTCCTCCTTTCATTTGACAAAGAAAGAAAAGGCCTACCTGGAAGAAAAGGGCATGACCGTAATGGAGAGTCATGCCAGGGATTTTGTAGCGAAGAAACTTGCGCCGGCCGATCCTTTAAATGACGGAAAGCAGACGCCGATGCACGGCCATCCGGTCTTTAAGGCGATGCACGCAACCGCCTGCTGCTGTAGAGGCTGTCTCAACAAGTGGTACAAGGTGCCGCTTCATACGAGGCTGAATGAGGACCAGGAAGAGAAGATCGTAAGTCTTCTGATGGCCTGGCTGGAAAGACAGGAAGCAAAAGACAGATAAGGACCGCAAAGGTCCTTTTAAAAAAGACGGCTATTCACCGTCTTGTAATTCCTTGTATTCGGTTGTGACGACTCTGGTGTAGACCTTGCCGTCGATTTTAAACTGGCCATAGCCGACCGTATTGTTGAAGGTGGTGACCGCCTTTTTGCCGTCTGCTTCAATCAGCTGGGCTTTGAACAGGAAATCTTCCCACTTGGCATAGCCAAAGCGCGGTGCACTCAGATGGATCGGGCAGTCGTAGTCGTAACCGTAGATGGTCTTTCCTTCCTTGGTCTTGAGAGCCCAGTCACACAAGGCAACCCCATTGCCCCAGTGATCGCTTCCGCGGATGACGCCGTCTTTGTAGTACCAGTAACGGGAACCGCTCGGTGAGGCAAAGTCAGGTTCTCTGCCCGGGTCATCGGTTTCGGTAAAGGTGACCATCGTCTCGGTAAAGAAGGTGATGGATTCGGCAACGCCGTCCTGCAGCTGTGCATAGAATTTATTGGCTGCCAGAAAATGGCGGTATGGTTTAAAATACATGATCACTTTCTGGTCGGCGATCTTTTCGTATGTTTCAATCAATTGTTCCTGTTTCATAATCTTTATAAATCTCCTACACTCCATCTTAACACGAAGAAGGAAAGCGGGCGATCCTAAGATATAATAAGAGGGGAATGAAGGAAGCAAAGACAAATAGATCATTGCATAAGCTGATGTCGATCATGGCAGCAACGCTGCTTCTTTTTCTCAGCGCCTGTAAGACGATACCGATCGAAGAAGAGATCGCCGGGACCTATAAGCCTTCTTCCTGTGTCTCTTTGGATGGCAAGGAGTTTGAGATCGAAGATGAAGTCCTGCACATGGAAAAGGACGGGACGGGCTATTTCATTCTGCACAACAACAAATATGAGATCCGCTGGGAATACAAGGACGGCAAGATCGCCTTCCTGGATTCTTCCGGCGACAATTTTATCGGCACTTATAAGGACAGGATCATCGAAGGAAACTACTTCAATGACCTGCATTACACCTTTGAAAAAATAAACTGAGGCCCAATGGGTATCAGAAGAAAATTAGTGATACTATAGTAATGATTTCAAGCCAAACACTGCAAGGATCTGTAAAGAAAGGAACGCTTGATATGTATAAAATTTTAAGCAAGAAACCACTCAATGCGACCGTGACCCAGATGGAGATCGAAGCTCCTTTGGTTGCCAGAAAGGCAAAACCGGGTCAGTTCATCATCCTGAGAGTTGATGAAGAGGGAGAACGCATCCCTTTGACCGTTGCTGGAACAAATTCCGAACAAGGAAGCGTTAAGATCATTTTCCAGATCGTCGGTGCGACGACGGAAAAGCTGAATCATAAAAAGGAAGGGGAATACCTGCAGGACTTTGTCGGTCCTTTAGGCATACCGAAGGAATTAAGAAAGTCTGCATCATCGGCGGTGGCGTCGGCTGTGCCATTGCCATGCCGATCGCCCAGGAATTCCATAAGCTGGGTGCGGAAGTCACTTCGATCATCGGTTTTAGAAATAAGGACATCGTTATCCTGGAAGAAGAGTTCAAGGCCTGTTCCGATCACCTCTATGTCATGACCGATGATGGTTCCTATGGACAGCACGGCAAC
>CADAHV010000041.1:0-12204 GCA_902787775.1 uncultured Erysipelotrichaceae bacterium
ATGCTGGACTTTGATCGAAGATTGATTTTAAGAATCGGTGTTCAGGACGAGAGTCTTTGCAGCATCTTCAATCTGGCCTATGCCAGGGCGATCTTGGACAACGACGAACGGGTCGATCCCTATGATTTCTACGATGGGGAAGGTGCGGTCTGGCGCTGGGCGGATTTTGAAGACATCGCTTTGGATCTGCCTTTGGAAAAAGTGCTGCAGCGAGCTTACGATGAGATCAACGCGGGCAGACCGAGCATCTTCTATGTTCATGATCTCTATGCCTATGCCGCGTCGGAAGAAAAGGGAGAGCGGACTTCCTATGAACACTTTGTCTTGCTGCTGGGCTATCGCATGAATGCCGATTACGATCATCTCAAGCCATCGGACTTCTATGCGGCCGATCCTTCGGCCAGCTATTGCTGCGGCATGAACTACATGCCTTGGGTCACGTTAAGTGATGAAGGACCGTTTCAGGTCAACGGTGAATACGCTTTATATGCGCCAAGCGATAAAGAGAGCCATGTAAAGACCTGTCTGGCCTATCCGGACAGCTGCCATTGGGATGCGGAGAGAAGAGAAGTCATCAATCCGAGCTATTATAGTCTTGCACAATAATTTCACAATACGGACTTATAATCAGAATATAGAAAAGAGGTTTACAATTATGAAAAATAAAAACCTGAATGTAGAAGAACTTGAACAGGTCGCCGGCGGCAATCAAAACGAGACCCGTGAACTTGGCCAATACCTTTACAAGAAATTTCCGGAATGCTTCTCTGATCCGGCAGATATAAGAGACATCGAAATCTCCAGATGCCTGAGAGATAAGGTTCCGGAATTCAGAGGTCTCAGCGAGCCGGGCGATGAACGTACCAATACTTATAATTTCAAGGGTATGTGGGAAGGCATTCCGCACAGCGAATTCATGGCGAAGCTTCACAATCTCTTCGGGGAGTAAAGAAAACGAAAAAGACAGAGTGATCTGTCTTTTTGAGTGAAAGAAAGCGGACGCGAGTCCGTTTGTGTTTTTAATGATGGAAAAGTCGAACCTTGGTGAAGGCCATCACCATGTCATACTTATCGCAGGTGGCGATGACGTGATCATCACGGATGGAACCGCCTGGTTCAGCAACATAGGTGACACCGGAACGGTGGGCCCGTTCGATGTTGTCACCGAAGGGGAAGAAAGCATCCGATCCGAGGCTGACGCCTTTGATCGAATTCAGATAGTCTCGTTTTTCTTCTTCCGTAAGAGGATCCGGTTTTTCTGTGAAATAGTTTTGCCAGATGCCTTCCTCACAGACGTCTTCTTCGTTCTTATTGATATAGGCATCGATGACATTGTCGCGGTCTGCCCGGCCCAGTTCCTTTTTGAACGGCAGGTTCAGAACCTTGTCGTGCATGCGCAGAAACCAGGTATCGGCCTTGTTTCCGGCAAGTCTGGTGCAGTGGATCCTGGACTGCTGGCCGGCACCGACGCCGATGGCCTGGCCGTCATAGGCGTAGGCAACGGAATTGGATTGGGTGTATTTGAGGGTGATCAGGGCAACGATGAGGTCACGTTTGGCTTCTGGTGGAAGTTCCTTGTTGGCAGTGACGACATCCTGTAAGAGGCTTTCATCGATCTTTAAATCGTTGTGTCCCTGTTCAAAGCTGATGCCATAGACCATCTTGGTTTCGATCGGTGCACAATGATAGTTCGGGTCGATCTGGATGATATTGTAGGCACCCTGTTTTTTGCCCATGAGAAGTTCCAGAGCTTCCTTGTCGTAGCCCGGGGCAATGACGCCATCGGAGACTTCTCTCTTGATGAGTCTGGCCGTCGTCTTGTCGCAGACATCGGAGAGGGCGATGAAGTCACCGAAGGAAGACATGCGGTCGGTGCCTCTGGCTCTGGCATAGGCGCAGGCCAAAGGCGAATCGTCGAGGTCCTTGATGTCATCGACAAAGCAGGCTTTCTTGAGTTTGTCGTTTAACTTCAAGCCCAATGCAGCTGAGGTCGGCGAGACGTGCTTGAAGGAGGCGGCACAAGTCATGCCGGTAGCTTCCTTTAACTCTTTGACCAGCTGCCAGGCGTTTAAGGCATCCAGGAAATTGATGTAGCCGGGTCTGCCGTTGAGGACGGTAACCGGCAAATCGGAACCGTCTGCCATGTAGATGCGGGATGGTTTCTGGTTGGGATTGCATCCGTACTTTAACTCTATCTCATTCATCTTAGTCACCTTCGTTTTTATTGAATATGTATTCTTTCTGTCCATGACAGACATAAAGGGAGATCTTGTTGTCGTTATTTAAGGAAGCCCACAGCTTTTCGGCGAAATCTTTTGCATCCTCTTCGATCTTCAAACGGATCGGGTTGGAAGAAAAGGAAGGAAGCGGATCGCCATTATGATCGTAGGTCGAGATGAAGTGGGCAATGCCATCCTTGGCGTTGAAGTGATAGTAGATGCGGTGACACTTCTCTTCCTCTCTTTTTAATATGGCGATATCGTATTCATCGTCATCGATGAGGGCTGAGATGCGCGGTGTGTAGTTTGGCGCATCCGGTTCGTATTCTCTGGAATCCAGAGCATCGGCAAAGGTGTAACCTTTGGCCAGGTACTCGTAGATCGTATCGGTCTGATCACCGTTGGTGACGATGGTCTTTTCCTTGAAAGGACGTACCGCGTTGTAGATGATCAGGGAAGGATCCTTGACCTTGGATTCGTCGTAGGCTTTGGTGAAAAGGATCTCCTCCTTTTTGGCGAAGACGCGGTTGCGGGAATTGGCCGAGCGTCCCATGATGAAGTAGGCGATGAGGCGTTTGCCGTCCTTGCGGCCGACGATGATGCCCCGTCCCGGGTATTCGTTGTTAGCTAGGTATTCATAGATGTTGGTCATAGTATCGCTTCATATTCTCCTTCCGAGGTCTTTTGAAATAACGGCAGTTTTTCTAAATAGATCAGATCGCCGCGGTCCGCTGCTTTGCCTTCCGCCAGGATGCAGGCGTTGCAGACGACCTTGGCACCGGCTTTTTCGGCCAGCGCTTTTAAGGCGTTCAATGATTCTCCTGTGGAGACCACATCATCGAGCAGGCAGACTCTCTTATCCTTGAGTTTTGCCATATCGCTTTGATCAAGATAGAGACGCTGGGGATCAAAGGTGGTGATCGAAGAAACCGGCACGGAGATCGGATCTTTCATATAGCTCTTGATGGATTTGCGGGCGACCGCAAATTCCTTGTGCTTCAATTGTCTGGAGATCTCGTAAGCCAAGGCGATGCCTTTGGCTTCGGCGGTTAATACAATGTCACAGTCTTTGATGCGGGAGGCCAGCAAAGGTGCTGCGGCGCTGACCAGTTCAGAGTCGGAGATGACGACGAAGGACGCATAGGCCAGCTCATCGTCGATCTTTACAAAGGGAAGGATCCGGCGCACGCCGGCAATGACGATCTCATAGTTTTTCATACGCATAAAGTATACCACCTTTACAAGAGCCAAAAGAAAACAGATCATGCGATCTGTTTGTCTGTATTATTCGCCGGCTACGTAGTAGGCCAGGTTGAGCGGATCGACGGAAATCAAGGATACCTTCTTGGAAGAATCCACGTTCCAGACGACAGCGTAGAGGCCAGCGACCGGCTTGTCGCCCTTGGTCTGACCGTAACATAAGGCCATGTAGTTGGTACCGTTAACGACCTGGGTTGCCAGCAGTTTGATCGGCGTATAGGTGACGTCCTTGTCGGAAGCAATGGCCGTATCAAATGAAGTCTGAACTTCCTTTTCGATGAACTTGTTGTTCTTATCCGGCGCCATGATCATCCAGCCGCCTAAGAGGGAATCGGAATGTTCAGCCTGTAATTCCAGATCAGGAACCGTGAGCTTGTTGATGGCTTTGATTTCCTGATAGCCGTTCAGGTCGGAATAGACGATGATGATGTAGTAATCGATCGACGGCTTGGTATCAATGCCCTGTGCTAAAAAGGCATAGTTGGTACCGGAGACCATCTGGGTCGCCAGGACGTTGAGCGGGATGTAGGTGACGTTCTTTGATTCAGCAGCGGCTAATTCAAAGAGTTTCTTTTCATCGGCACTGACGTTTTCCTTGAAGTTTTCATAGGTCTGCCAGCCGCCCACCAGGGTCTGAGCAGGGGATTCAGGAGTTGTTCCGTTTTCGGCCGGCTTTTCAGCAACCGGCTGCTCAGCGGAAGTGACATAGACCATGCGGATGACATCATCCTGTTTGAAGGTCAGTTCTTCGATCTTTCCTTCGTAGAGCTGATCGTTGACATAGACGTCCCAGTGACTCTTGTCATTGGCTTCCGTGTCGTTGATCTTGACGATCTTGCCGTCTTTGGTTTCGATCTTAAGCAGGTTCATAATGCCAAGGCCTTGGACCGTTTCCAGAAGATTTCCTTCCTTGCTGGCGGAAACGTTGAAGTCTTCGCTGACACCGTTGCCGTAATCGGCGGAAAGGGTAAACGGAATGCCGGTTTCTTCCGGTTCTTCTTCCTCAGCCGGTTTTTTATTACATGCACATAAGCTGAAGATCATAAGAGCGATCATCAGGTATTTCAGTAATTTCTTCATTTTTTGTATACCTCCTTGGTTCATACAGTTACTATTATATAGGTCAAAACGCATCAGATATGCAACACTTGCAAATGTGGGATAATATAGTAGAGGAATGTAAGAAACAGGAGGTCGCTATGAAAAAGCCGCTTATCGGAATTGTGAGCAAAATCAGAGAAAATGACGGAAAAGATCTCTGGCACAGACAAGAGGTCGTCGATGAACTGCGCTACCTGATTGTAAGGCACGGCGGTGTAGCGATCATGCTGATGCCAAGCGAAGAGACGATGGATTTCAACAAGAGCGATCTGGGTGATCCGAAGGTCTTAAGCGAAAGCGAGATCGCCGATCTGCACGAGCAGGTGGACCTGTGCGACGGTATCATCCTGCAGGGCGGTGATTATTCCTGTTCCTACGAGGTGGAGATTGCCAGGTATGCCATGGAAAAAGATATCCCGCTCATTGGCATCTGTGCCGGTTTCAATAATATCTTGAGAGCTTTGGGTTCCAACATCTACGAAGATGAAAGCAAGGCCCACTCCGTCTATGACAGGGATTACCGCCACGACATCAGCGTCGTAAGAAATACCATCCTCTATGAACTGGTGGGCGGTGAGAAGTTCAAGGTCAACTCCCTTCATACGATGATTGCCGATAAGGAAAGGGTCGAGCCTTATGCAAAGATCGATGCCTATTCCTACGACGGCCTGGTGGAGTGCTTTGAAGTGCCGGACAAGAAATTTGTCCTGGCCATCAAGTGGCATCCGGAGCTGATGATGGATGAAGTTTACGTCGACAAGCTCTTCTCGCGTTATATCGATCTTTGCCGTTAGGAGGTTATATCTATGTTTTATTTTTTACCGTTTCCGATCCTCTTTTTTAATCCGATTCTGGTCATTGCGGCCGTGGTACCGGCCATCTATCTGCTGGTAAGAGTCTATCAGCTGGATCGTCTGGAAAAAGAAAATAAGAGGATGCTTCTGAATATGGTCAAGGCCGGTGTCTTCTCTTCCCTGATTGCCTGGGTTCTGGAGAAGGTTTTGACCAATGTGATCGCTTCCCAGATGTCAGGCAACACAGTTGCCTATCGCATCGTCTTATTCTTCATTATCGTCGGACTTTCCGAAGAGGGTGCCAAGTATTTTGAGTTAAGAAGAAATTCCTGGCGCTCACCGGAATTCAACTGCGTCTATGACGGTGTCCTGTATGCGGTCTTTGTCTCCCTGGGTTTTGCATTGTGGGAGAATATCAGCTATGTATTGAACTATGGTATGGCAACGGCTGTGGTCAGAGCCTTTACGGCCATTCCGGGACATGCCTGCTTCGGTGTCTATATGGGCATTTTCTATTCGGCAGCCAAGGTGTATACGGTGGCCGGTGATGAGACAAGGGCGAGGATGTTCCACATCGCTGCTGTTGTGGTACCGATGCTGATCCATGGTGCTTACGACTATATTGCGACGCTGCAAACACAGGGAGCGAACTATCTCTTCTTTGCGTTTATCGCTGTCTTGTTTATCGTCAGTCTGCGGATCATCCGCAGCGTTTCCAGAAACGACGCGTACATTTTCTAAATTAAAAAATAATACAAAGCCATAAGAAAACGGTGATTTGATTTCACCGTTTTTGTTTAGTAGCGGATCAAGGATTCCAGCGTCGAGAACAGGGCTTGTGCATCCACCGGTTTGGACAGGTGGGCGTTGAGTCCGGCCTGCAGGCTTCGCTGGACATCTTCGTCAAAGGCGTTGGCGGTCAAAGCGATGATCGGGATCTCTTTGGCATCCTGCCGATCTAACGCGCGGATCTGCCTTGTGGCTTCCAGACCATCCATGACAGGCATACGCATATCCATCAGAATGGCATCGTAATAACCTTCTTCGTGTTCTTTTAATTTATCCAGGGCAAGCTGTCCGTTTTCGGCCAGGTCAGCCTGAATTTCTCTGGATGCCAGGATCATCAGCATAATCTCGGCGTTGATCGTGACATCTTCAGCCAATAAGACGCGTCTTCCCTTTAAGTCGGCCTTGGCTGCCAAGAGGATCTCATTCTTGGCCTTGAAGGCTTCCTGGAATTCATCCAGGACATTCCCGGCAAAGAGCGGCTTGGCGACAAAGCTGTCGACACCGGCTTGTTTTGCTTCATCGATGATGTCGTCCCAGTGATAGGAAGTTAAGATGATGATCGGCGTGGAATCGCCGACGATCTGCCGTATCTGGCGGGTCGTTTCAACGCCATCCAGTTCCGGCATCTTCCAGTCGACCAGGATGAGGTTGAAGTCTTCTCTGCGGGTGTGGTGCAGACGTATCGTATCGATGGCTTTGAGAGCTGAGGTCTCTACCTCGCAGCCGATGCCGATCTTGCCTAAGGTGATCCTTGCGTGTTCGCAAGCGATCGGATCATCGTCGATGACCAGGACTTTCATCTGGTGCGGATCGATCTGCTGTAAGGCGTCTTCACCGTTGGCAGAACGATCGGATTCCCCGAGAGTTACTGTGACGATGAAGGTTGAGCCCTTGCCTTTTTCACTTTGAACTTCAATGTGGCCGTTCATCAGTTCGACGATGTTCTTAGTGATCGGAAGGCCCAGTCCGGTTGAGCCCAGGGAATTGGCAGCCGAGGTATTTTCTTGCGAGAAAGCATCGAAGATGTGCGGCAGGTATTCCTTGGACATGCCGATACCGGTATCGTTGATGGTAAAGCGCAGGGTCGCTTTCCTGTCGAAGCGGGCGCCTTCATCGATCGTGAAGGTGACAGCACCACCGGCCGGCGTGAATTTGACGGCATTGCCTAAGATGTTGATCAGAACCTGTCTGAGTTTCATATCATCGCCGATGTAGTAATCGTCGATCTTGCCGTTGATGCGGCATTCGTAGTGAAGGCCTTTGTCACGGCACTGGCCGGAGATGATCGTATTGACCTGTTCGAGCATCTTGGAGAAGGAGAACTCTTCCTTGTTGATGACCATCTTGCCCGATTCGATGCGGGACATATCCAGGATGTCATTGATGATGCTGAGCAGATGGCGGGCGGAGGTGTCGATCTTGCCGAAGTATTCCTTGGCTTTATTATTTACCTCCTCATCGTGCATGGCAATATTGTTGAGACCGATGATTGCATTCATCGGTGTGCGGATCTCATGAGACATATTTGATAAGAAGGTCGTCTTGGCCTTGGAGGCGTTTTCCGCTGCCGCTAAAGCATCATCCAGTGCCTGGGCATGTTCAAGTGACTTTCTGGTTTCCGAATCAACATCGGAGAAGCAGGCGGAGACGGTATGGACCAGATGGTCGTCGCGGTCTTCCGGATGACGGACACCGGCGAACTTGACCATCTCGTAGGTTTCACTGTCACCTCGTTTGACCATGTAGGTATAGGAGATGACTCTTTGGTTCTTCAAACCTTTGCGGATATTGTCCGGCTGGATGAAGCGTAAGAATTCTTCCCGGTATGGTTCAATGATGTAACGGTTGGCATAGGCGGTTACGGCTTCCAAGTAGTTAAAGCGGTCACCGACTTTAAAGCCGTCAGTGATGCCGGAGTGGGACTGGTAACATTCGCCTTCGTTCTTATCGAGCTCCAGATAATAGACTGACCAGTAATCGGAGGCCAGAGCCGTGATCAGCTGAAGCTGCTGCTTGTGCTTGGATTCCTGTTCGATGAGCTGTTCGTGTAAGGCCAGCTTTTCTTCCAGTTCCTGTTGTTTGACACGCGCTTCGGTTTCGGCCTGTTTGGCATGGGAGAGTTCCGTGACATCGACGCACATGCCAAGCAGACATTCCCGTCCGCTGGAGTCGTTGAATTTGAGTTTGGTGGTCTGTAAGTTGCGCATGACGCCGACTGCATCCGGGACATCTTCAAAGAAGACGTAAGGCTCATCCATGGCCAGGGCTTTCTTGTCGTCTTCGATGAAGTGCTTGGCAGTGACCGGGTCAAAGATCTCCTTATCGGTCAGACCGATGACGCCTTCCGGGGAATCCTTGTGGGCATATTCGGCAAAGGACTGGTTACAAGCCAGATAGACACCGGTCTTGGCATCCTTGGAGAAGGACATGGCCGGCATATTGGTTAACAAGGCACCGACCGATCCCATCAGCTCGGCCAGACGGTTGGCGGCTTTGGCTTCTTCGGTCAGGCGGATATTTTCGTTTTCCGCATCCTTATAGACCCGGCTTAACAACATGATGTAGGCAAACATGACGCCGATGAAGAAACAGCAGGGCTGGAACGGATAGATGGCATCCACTGAAATGAAGCGGGTATAGATAAAGACACCCAGTGCCGGAATCATGGAAAAGCCAAGAGTGGTATATAAGGTCCTTCTTTCTTCCTTCGTCCGGGTAAAGATCAGATAGAGGATGACGATGACCGGAATGAAGTAGTAGATCAGATTGAGGTTGGAGAACAGAGAAAAGAGCGGTCCTCTGGTATAGCGGTTTGTATCATCGCCGATGATCCACAGCGTGCCGGTGCCAAGGACTGTCAGTATGACCAGGACCAGATTGAAGAGCCAGGGCAAGGCAAAGAGAAGATTCCATTTGCGGGAATTGAGTTTACTGTTGGAAAAATGCTTGGCAAATAAGAACCATATATACGGGAGGGTGATATAGACCAGGTAAAAGAGAAGATTGACGATGACAAACAAAGACCGGTTGAAGGTTTCTGCCGTATACAGGATGATCCACAGGCAATCGCTGGCGACATAAAAGATCGTCGTACAGATCAGAATCACAGAGATCTTATGATGTGTGGACGTTTCGAGTTTGCGACTGACGTCGATCAGCATGAGAGTCAGCCCGATCATCAGCACGATGGCTGTCATCGCATAGGTAATGGTCATATTGTGTGCCTCCGAAAATGGGTGGTTTACATATTCTTGATACTATTATAGAGCAAAACTTTTCAAAAAACGGAAAAGCGGAAGCAGCTATCAAGCTGGCTGTCTGTTCAAAGAAAAAGACCTGTATAATGAACTTGAAAGAAGGATGGAAGAATATGAAAGCCAATCTGAAACGCATTGAGAAAATGGAAGCTTATCTGGATGAATGTACGCGTTTGAATGCGGAGCTGTCCTTGCAGCTGGAGAAGCTGGAAGAGGCGAAGAAGGGACTCAGCGAACTGTTTTCCTACTACGGTTCCAAGAAATGGTATGCCGATCGGGAAGGCGAATTGCCACAGGGTTTCAAGGCCGGTGTCTTATCGGAGGACCTGATCTACGATGAGATCATCAAGCTGCGCGAGAATGCCTTTGAAATGCTGGAGAGCGCAACCGATATATTAAAGAACCGCATATGAAATTAGAGATCGTCAAAGCGGGTATCAATGGCGAGGGGATCGCCTTCTTTAAGAGAAAACCGGTCTTCATCGAAGGCTGTTTTCCTGATGAGGTCGTCGACGCCGATCTGATCGATGAGGGAAGACATTATAAGGGAAGACTGAAGGCCGTCTTGAAGAAGAGCCCGGATCGCATACGGTCGGTCTGTTCCTATGCCGATAAGTGCGGTGCCTGCGCTTTGATGGGATTAAAATACGACGGGCAGCTGGCCATCAAGATGCAGCTGTTGGAAAATGCTTTGTACAAGTACGCGGAATACGAGGGTAAGATCGAAGGCATCGTTAAAAGCGATGATGTTTACGGATACCGCAACAAGTGCAACCTGCCAATCATCAGCTATAACGGCAAGCTGGTCAACGCCTTGTACAAGCAGGGTTCCAATCATCCCTGTCTGATCACTACCTGTTTTATCCATGAGGAAAGCGTGGAAGAGATACGACGGAAGATCCTGGATGTCCTCAACCGCTATAAACTTCAGGCTTATGACCGTCGTGAGAAAAAAGGCATGCGCCAGCTCATCGTCCGTGCCTTTGACAAGGGTGCCCAGGCGGTACTGGTCACCGGCAATGATACGCTGAAGGAAAATGTGATCGCCGACCTGAAGAAGATCAAAGGACTCAAGTCTTTGTTTCAGGGTATCAATACGGTCCGCGATCCGATTCGGATGATGCCGGAGAAACTGCGGCCTTTGTTTGGTAAGGAAAAGATCGAAGTGAAAAGTCTTAACTACGAACTGGAATTAAGTCCGCAGGCTTTCTTCCAGCTCAACCATAAACAGGCCGAACAGATCTATAAAGATGCCGCAGCTCTGATCGAAGAAAAACAGAAACTGATCATTGAAGGCTATTGCGGCATCGGTACGATCTCACTGGCGATGCACGACAAAGCGGAGAAGATCATCGGCATCGAGATCATCGAAAAGGCGATCAAAGATGCCAAAGACAACGCCAAGAAAAACAAAGTTGAAAATGTGGAGTACCGTTGTGGCGATGCTGCGAAGGAAATCCGCAAGATCGTTGAAAAAGAGAAAGCCGATGTCATCGTCGTCGATCCGCCAAGGACCGGGCTGGATGATGAACTGTTGAAGACATTGCTGAAGTCGAAGGCGAAGCAGATCATCTACATCTCCTGCAATCCTTCGACCTTGGGCAAGGATCTCTATATCCTGAAAAAGGAATATGAGATTCATTTAGTTCGAGGCTATGACATGTTTCCCAATACGCCACTGGTGGAGACATTGGTGGAACTGGTCCGACGTTAAAGAAGAACTTGTATGATGAAACTGATTGAACCAAGAGAAGAGTACAGTACGAAAATCAAAGCCTATCGGGAAGAGTATCTCGCTTTTGGCGGTTCGATGGATGGAACGGGTAACCTGCGCAAAATGGCGGATCCCAAAGAGTGGATCCAATATTGCCGTTTATGTAAGAATCCTGCCACAGTCCCTCAGGGACTGGTCCCGGCAACCCAGTACCTCTATGTCCGGGAAGAGGATGACGTCATTATCTTAATGAGTATCTTGGCAAATTCGGCGGTCATATCGGCTACTCCGTTTTGCCGAGCGAGCGGCACAAAGGCTATGCATCCAAGATGTTGAAAGAGGTGTTGCCCATCTGTAAGAAGCTTGGCATTGAAAAGGTATTGATCACCTGCGTCGATTCCAATGAGGCAAGCCGCAAAACGATCAAAGCCAATGGCGATGTCTATGAGTCGACTGTCTACGAGCCAGACGAAAAGGTTTATCTGGAACGTTATTGGATTGATCCGGCAGAAAAACAGTAAACATTGTCAAAGAGATAAAAGAGATACAAATCAGTTTTACGGGTTTTAGTCTGGTATAAACAAAGGGGGAAGAAAAGATGATCCTGTTTATGGAGGGAATTCTGATCAGTTTTATCCTGCTGATCACCTGTGTCATCGGCATCAGCCAAAGAGGACCGGTGGGCATGGTGTATTTCTATGAAAAGGAAGTACAGGAGCGCTGCATTGAGCTGGGACTGACCGACAGGGAAACCATCAAAAGAGATATGCGGATCGTCGGTGCGCTGATCAATCTTTCGATCTTTGCGGGGATCCCGCTTCTGGTCTATGCAGTCAATGGGACCAGAGGTTTTCTGAGTGCGTTTAAAGAAATGTGCATCATTGAGCTGATTGCCGGACTCTTTGACCGTCTGTTCATTGACTGGTATTGGGTGGAACATTCCAATGCCTGGCGCATTGAAGGAACAGAGGATCTGAAGCCTTATATTCCAAAAAAGACCCTCATCGTCAACATGCCGGGAAGCCCGAAGGCCTGCCGGGAGGATCTGGATTTCATCCTTCCTTCTCTGG
>CADAHV010000042.1:0-11230 GCA_902787775.1 uncultured Erysipelotrichaceae bacterium
AGCGGATAGCCGACTAACGATTCCAGTTTGGCTTTGTCTTCGACGATCTCGTACATGGCGTTGGGACGACCGATGTGGGCCAGATCGGAATGATAAAGGCCATGGCCACCGACTTCATGGTTTTTGTAGAGCTCCTTGACTTCCTTTGTTTCGACTTTGGAGATGTCGATGCGCTGACCCTCAGGTCCGGCTTCTCCCTTGCAGCCCAGGACACAATAGCCCAGATTAAAGGTGCATTTGACGCCATAACGGTCAAAGAGTTCGATCAGCCTTTTATCCTGTAAGACACCATCATCATAGCTTAGGGTGAAGGCTTTTGATTTATGTCCCGGGAATTGGAGTATGTTGAATGTTTTGCCCATAGAATCCTCCTTGAAAAGAAACGGTCCGTTTTACAGGACCGTTTCTGTTTGTTTATAGCTTTTCGATGACGATCGGTTCCGGTTTGAAGAATTTGAAGGCGGAATTGTTGTCAGGCACGACGCTGAGCTCATCGCCTTTGACCTTGAAGAGGTAGGTGTCCTCGATGCAGGTCTCGACCCAGCGGCCATGAACCACCAGCGTTTCCTCATCCTGCCAGTAGGCGTCGCCCAGATAGATCTGGGTGAGATCCTCCGTATTGCCTAAGATGTTGCTGAAACGGGTACCGTTGGTCGCAAAGCGTACCTGTTCCTTGCGTCCGGATCTGGTCACAAAGTCCCAGACGAAGCCATAGACATCGAAATTCATAGAGAAGGTATCGATGCCGTCGGCTTTCGCACCGGACATGAAGTTGCCGCCAAACGGTGTCAGATCGCCGCTCCTGACTTTATAGGTCTTGCCGGAGATCTTTTCGATGCTCGGTGAGAACGGCTGACAGGCAGGATTGCCGATATTGAGTCTTTGTAACTTGCGGCAAAGTCTGTCGTAGTTTTCTTCATCTGCAGGAAGCTTGGCTTCCGCTGTCACTTTCTCTAAGAACTTCCAGGTAATGTCGAGGGTGGATTGTGCCCAGTGTGCACCGACTGCCGTTTCGGTAATCGCAATCTCCATATCCTGGTCCGGACAGACGATGGTGAACTGGCCCATGGCGCCGTCGGCACGATAGACGTGCTGCGGCTTGCACATCCAGATCTGGAATCCGTAGCCCAAGAAATTATCGAAGGCTTCCGGATTGTTGATGGATTCGGTAGCTGAATCGTTCTGGTTGGTGGTTGCCAGCCTGACGTAGTCTTCGGCCAGGATGCGTTCACCTTCCCAGACACCGCCGTCCGCATAGAGCTTCATCAGACGGAAGTTGTCTTCGGTGGTTGCGAATAAGCCGCCGCCGCCGATCTCCATGCCATCGGGCATGCAGGCCCAGCGCAGATTGTCCGGGTCGATGCCGATCTTGTTGAAGAGGCGCGGTGTCAGATAATCGTGTAATCCTAAGCCGGTCTTCTTGCGTACGATGGCGCCTAACAGGGTAGAACCGGTGGAGTTGTACATGTAGGTCGTGCCCGGTTTATGGTTGACCGGTGTATGTAAGAATTCTCTGATCCAGTCCTTGCTTGGCATCGGCATGGTGTCCATACCGCAGCCCATGCACAGAACATCTCTGACGGTCAATAATTTGAGGTTTTCACTTGGATTTTCCGGTGCTTCCTCCGGGAAGATATCGATGATCCTCTCATCGAGCTTTAAGAGACCTTCGGTATAGGCAATACCAACGGCAGTTGCTGCATAGGTCTTGGTGTGAGATTGTAAACCATGTCTGAGGTTTGGACCGTAAGGTGTCCACCAGCCCTGGGTGATCAGCTTGTTGTGGCGCATGATCATTAGGCCGTGCATTTCGGTCTGTGAGTGTTCCAGATCGTCGATGTATTCCAGGATTGCTTTCGAAGAAACACCGACTTCTTCCGGCGTCGCTGTTTCAAATGGTTTGCGTGAATTCATGTTTTCTCCTTAAGGGATTATCCTTTGACACCGCCGACGACCATACCCTTGATGAGTTCTTTCTGGATAAATGGATAAACAGCCAGAACAGGGATCAGGGCGATGATGGCGACTGCCATACGGGCAGATTCTGTCGGCAGGTTGCGGGATGCCAGCAGGGTCGCTTCACTTTGCAAGTCGGTGGTCTTTAAGAACTGGATCGAATCCATCAGCTTTTTCAGATAGACCTGGATCGTATACAGTTTCGGGTTATTGATGTAGTAGATACCGGCTGTCCAGTTGTTCCAGTAACCTAAAGCAGAGAACAGACCGATGGTGGTCATGATCGGCTTGGAGAGCGGGACCATGATCTTGGAATAGATCGTCCAGTCCTTCGCACCGTCCAGTCGCGCTGCTTCAATGATCGAATACGGAATATTGGCATTGAAGTAGTTTCTTACCAGCATGACGTTCATACCGTTCATCAGGGCACCCGGAATCAGATAGGCCCAGAGGGTATCTTTGATGTGGAAGAGTCTGGTCCACACGATGTAGGAAGCGGTCATACCGCCGTTGAACAGCATCGTGAAGAACAGGATAAAGGCGATGACGTTGCGCGGTTTGAAGTCCTTCCTTGAAAGAGGATAGGCAAACATCGAAGTCATCAGCAGGCTGACGATCGTACCGATGACAGTGACGATGATGGTCAGACCATAGGCACGGAAGATCGTGGTGCGTTTTGCCCACATGAAGGCGTAGGCATCGAGGGACCACTCATCCGGGATAAAGCGGTAACCGCGGACCAGAGAAGCTTCTGAGGACAGCGATACGGTCAGCATCAGGATCAGCGGGATGATGCAGAAGATCATCAGCAGGATCATGATGACTAAGGCAATATAGTGGAATTCCGCTTCGCCTCTCATTAAGACGATTTTGTTTTCTTTCTTTTTAGCCATAATGCCTCCTAGAACAGTGAGTTCTCCGGATTGATCTTTCTAACTAAGAGGTTGGAAAGAAGGACGAGGAAGAAGCCGATGACAGCCTGGAAGACGGAAGCGGCCGAAGACTGACCGACGTTGTTGGAGATCATCAGGGCACGATAGACAAAGGTATCGATCGTCTGTGTGGTCTCGTACAACATACCGTTTCCAAGCGGTACCTGATAGAACAGACCGAAGTCGGAGTTGAAGATTCGTCCGACCGACAGCAATAACATCATCGTGATCATTGGCTTCAGCAGCGGCAGGGTGATGTAGCGGATCTGTTCGAGCTTGGTTGCACCATCGATTCTGGCAGACTCATATAAACTCTTGTCGATGCCGCCGATCGAGGCCATATAGATGACCGAGTTCTGACCGGCGCTTTGCCAGATATGGACGATCGTTAAGATGATCGGCCAGTATTTTGCGGTGGTGTACCAGGCGATCGGGTTGTCCTTGAAGATGGTGGCATTGAGATAACCGTAGCTCTGGCTTAAGAAGGCATAGACCAGGAAGGACAGGATGACGGCTGATACCATCGACGGGAAGCAGATGATCGGCTGAATGACCTTTGCGATCTTTCTTTGCGCGATCTCGTTCATGCATAGGGCGATGAAGACAGCCAGTATCAGGTCCATGATGATCCATACAGCGTTATAAGCTAAAGTGTTGCGGATCATGATGTAGGCGTCCTTGGTCTTGAACAGATATTCGAAGTTGTCAAGACCGACCCACGGGCTCTTGAAGATACCCATGGCGTAGTTGATCCTCTTGAAAGCCAGCAGGATACCGAACATCGGCAGGTAGTTGTTGGCGATCAGATACAGGATACCCGGAAGCATCATCATGTAAAGCGGAAAGTCGTTTTTGAATTTCTCTTTGCGCTGAAGTTTCTTCTGTTCCTTTAGAACGTCATCAAATTCAGAGCTTTGAGTCTTCTTTACATCAGACATAATTAAACTCCTTTACTGTATAAGCATCCATAATTTCATATTAAACAAAGACCTTTTCCCTATCATTAAAAAAAGTACACTGAATTTATACATTTCTGCATAAGTGTACAGCGTACTTATTTGAGGATCTCTTCGATCATCGCAATGGCCGCATCCAGGTTGACGGCGTTGGCCACGACGCCGATGATGACGTCGTCATGGTAGTAGCCGGCTTTATGGATTTTGGAATCCGGATGCAGGGTAATGCCGGCCAGGATCTTGTTTCCCGATTCGCCGCTAAAGTGATACTGATCGTTTTTTACTTTGCTTAGAATCTCTTTGTCCATCAGCAAGCTCAGATCGGCAAAGCCGTCTTTTTCAGCGAAATAATCAAAGTACTCCTTTGGTGCCACATAGACATCCAGATCGGATATGGCAAATAGGGCACTTAAGACCTGCAGGGTCTCGATGTCGGCGCTTTCGTTGTTTTCATAGCCCAAAGAGAGGCGGTCGTTGATGTCGGCACGACCGGAATAGCCGGCCTTTTTTAGGGCTTGTTCAAATACCGAAGGATCGCAAGCGTTGATCACCGAGTCGTTGTTGAGCAAGACGATGTAGAGGTCCGCTTTCTTGTGATGGAGCTCATTGCCGATGATCAGGATTCCCAACAGGACGATCGTCAGCAGGGCAAGGA
Source organism: uncultured Erysipelotrichaceae bacterium (assembly GCA_902787775.1). Classification (GTDB taxonomy): domain Bacteria; phylum Bacillota_I; class Bacilli_A; order Erysipelotrichales; family Erysipelotrichaceae; genus Colivicinus. The sequence continues at coordinate 4,500 of CADAHV010000042.1, forward strand.
TCGGAAATTTATAGTAGTCGAACAGGAAGGCCATCCTGCTTTTTTTATCAGGCAGTTTTTTGTATTGCTCGATGTCCTTCCGGATGCGTTCACTTAATCTCATCACTGCCCTCCTTCTGGTTGCGCCAGTCAAACGGCGAGACACCGACGATCTTGTGGAAGACGGTGGAGAAGTAGGAGATATTGTAGTAGCCCACATAGGAGGCGATCTCCGAGACCGACATCGCGGTCGATAAGAGCAGGCGCTTGGCTTCTTCGATGCGCAGCTGATTGATGTATTCTCTTAAGTTCATATTCATCGAATTCTTAAAGAGCTTGGAGAGGTAGTTGGGGGTCACGAAGGTGACCGAGGCGACATCGTTGCGGTCGATGTTCTCCCGGAAATTCTCATCGATGTATTTCTTGGCCCGCACGATGATGTCTTCGGAATCCAGAACGCTTTGAACTTCGCTTTGCTGGAGAGAGAAAAGAACACGGGCATATTCGGCCATGTTGTTTTTGCTTAAGCAGGCATTCTGATCGGCAAGTTTTACCCGTGGATCCATGAAGATGGCGTTGGAACGCATGCCGTTGTCCCGGAAGTGGGTGACAAAGACATTGATCAGTTCCTTGCAAAGGGCGTCGAGCTCTTCTCTTGTGCCATCCATCCCTTCTAATAAGGAGGCGATGTATTCGTTGTAGCCGGCTTCATCCCGCTTCTTGAGATACCAGAGGATCTGGTTCTCGTTGAGTTCGATCTTCTCTGAAGGCAGGGCATCGATCTGCTGGTCTTCAAAAAAGATGTGACCGGAATAGTAGCGGATCTTGCGCATCCGCTCGTAGAGGTCACAGACCACATCGGCTGTCTCATAGAAAGGGAAGCTTTGCGAGATCAGGATGACCGGATCAATCGACATGTAGTTTTCCGAGAAACTGATCAGCTTCTCACATCTTTCTTTCAGTGCTTCATCGCTCATTTCCGCCGGTACAAAGCAGAAGCACCAGATGAAGCGGTCGTCGGAATTGACGACCGAATGGGCAGAGCCGACATAATCCAGTATCGCCTCATCGTGTAAGCGGGAGGCCGTAAACATGAGCAGGTCCTTGTTCCAGGTCTTGCGGATGGCATCGGTCATATCGCCGCAGCTAAAGACGATGCGCCACTTGCTGTCGGCATGAAAGTCGATGCCATGTGTCGCCAAAGCGGCATCGACGATGTTGCGGTTGGTGCCAAGGATGCCGTCACTTGCCTGACGGAAGATCGAGGACAAGACAGAATCATCGCGGTTCTGTCCGCTTTTGGACAGACGCTTCTTATTGACGTTGGCGGCCATCTTCTGAATGCAGGCTTTGACCTCTTCCAGCTGGAAGGGTTTGGTCAGATAGGAGGTTGCCCCATACTGGATGGCTTTCTGGGCATATTCGAATTTTTCGTAACAGGTCAGAAAAGAGAATTCGATGTCCTTGTCTTTCTGATAGGCATATTCCAGAACGTGGATGCCGTTGAAAATCGGCATATCGATATCGCAAAGGATCAGGTCGGGCTCTTCCTTATCGATGATCTCTTCGGCCATCTTGCCGTTGTAGGCACGGAAAAAGCGGTTGATGCCCAGCTGGCCCAGATCCAGCTGTGATTGGATGACGTCGATCGTCGAGATGTCATCATCACATACTAAGAGTTTCATCTTCCACCTCCTTCGATGGTATTAACAGCTCAATATGAGCACCGCCTTCTTCGCGGTTGGATATTCGTAAAAGATCATCCCGTTTATAGATCAGATTGAGCGAATAGCGCACATTGGTCAGACCGAGGTGTTCCTTGGTGTAAGGATCATCGGCTTCGGCCGTTTCGATGATTTTGAGGGCTTCCTTCGAGAAACCGGGTCCGTTGTCTTCTTCGATCAGTCGGAATCCGTCAAAGCCTTCTTCGCTGTAGTATTCACCGCTGATCGTGATATAGGTCTTGTCGGTCAGCGTCATTGCGTGCTTAAAGGAGTTCTGGACCAGAGAGAAGAGGATCAGATAAGGGATCTGTTCGCTGTAGATGTCAGGATCGATATCATAGATGATCTCGATGCTTTCCGGGAAGCGGATCTGCTGCATCTGCACATAGGAGTTGATACTCTTGATCTCGTCTTCGACGACGGTCCAGTCTTTTGATTTATACAACATGTAGCGGGTGAAGGAGGCAAAGGCGGCGATGTATCTTCGTATATCTTCCGGTTTGCCGGTATAGGTCATGTTGTTGATGGTGTTGATGGCGTTTAGGAAGGTGTGCGGCTTGACCTGGGCTCTTAACATCTTGAGCTGGTTCTGCTGCTGCTTGATCTTGGCATCATACTGTTCGATCGTCAGGTTCTTGATCTTGTCGGACATCTCATTGAAGGAAGAATAGAGGCCTTCAAATTCGTAACTGCCGGCCTTCTTTTCGTCCAGTTTGTAGTCAAAATCACCCTGAGCGAGTTTGGAATTGGCGTCAATCAGTTCTGTGATCGGTGCCGATACCCGTTTGCGGGTATTGTAGATGAGGATGGCGGTCAGGATGACAGTCGCAGCTGAGTCGATGATCAGGAATAAAGGTGCCAGACTCCACAAAGGCGATGTCCCATCGGCCTTGGCGAGAAGGTAGACAGACGCATCGGCGTTTTTCTGCCTGGTCGGGATGACGACCAGCCCGTTGTTCAGATAGGCTTCTTCCTTGTTTGTATCAATGTTTTTGATCAATGAAGGATCGCCATGGATGAGTGAGAGTTTATCTTCGGCAAGGATGTAGGTGTTGTATTCGATGGGGGTCGAAGACGAGGAAGGATTTTCCACGCTGTATAAGCTGTAGCGGCTTAAAGCACCGACAACATATTTTCCCAGCTTCAGAGCGTTGTAGTAATAGCCCGCATCATTGATCTCAATGTTTTTCCAGATCCGGTTGCGCAAAGAAAAACAGTTGTTGATACAGTAATCTTTGACAAAGTATTTCAGATTATTCTTTTCTACGATGGAAAGGGCTCCGCTGGTGTTGTAAAGGAAGAGGTCGCTTTCCGAATCGACGATGAAGATGGCGGTGATATCGGAAGAGGCCATGATCTTGGATTCCAGGACATCGAGCAAAGAATTGCGGTTGACGTAGTCCATTTCCGGTGATCCGCTTCGTATCTCGTTTTTGCGGTAGATGACGCTGGAGACATCATAGAGGTGCTCATAAATGGAGTTGAGGCGGTTGTCGATGGAAGAAGCCCAGGCAGATGCGATCTGGCTCTTGTCTTTGATGACCGTCTGCCGGTAAAAGGAGTCATAGGTCGCGGAAATCACGATAAAAAACAGAAGCGAGGATATCAGAATTCCGCTTATCAGGATCAACATCTTTCGTATGAGTGACTTTTCCATTGGCTTACCTTCATTATACAAAAAACAACTGCCGCGGAATGCGGCAGTTGTCATCGATCAATTTTCAGATGATTCTATTTGTTGACCTTGATCCATTCATCGGCCTGTGCCTGGTAGTCGGCAACGATGCGGTCGATACCGGCATCCTTGAGGGCCTGCAGGAATTCAGGATACTTCTCATCCGGATTGACATCACCGTACATCAGAACGTTGGAGTACTGTTCAACGACGTTGGAAACAGCAGTTACTTCGTTCATGACGTTGGTCGTCAGAGGAATGAAACCATAGAGCGGCGGGATCCAAGCCTTTTCGAATAAGATCTTGCCGTATTCGCCGTTGGAACCAGTTTCGTTTCCGCTTTCGTATTCAAGGAAGAAGTCAAAACCGTTACCGATCATACCGCAGGAATACATGCAGTTGTAAGGTACAGAGTTGAAGTCTAAGCCTTCCGGATATCTGATCTTGGTGTGATCTTCATTCCATACATAGTCCTGACCTTCTGCACCGTAGATGAGGGAATCCCATACAAACTGGTCGGTGTAGAGCAGGTTGATGAATTTTGCAGCGGATGCAGGATCCTTGCAGGAATGAGAGATACCGATACCTAAGGTGTCAGTCATCATGTCATCGATACCGATGGAGACAGCACCGAAGTTTGCACCGTAAGTATTGGTGGTTGAGAACATCGTGGCAATGGAATCGACATCGTTGGAGTGACCCATGATGACGCCCTTTGCGGAACCGCCCATGACAACAGCGTCATGGCTTAAGGTGTTGGCAGAACCTTCCGGATCAGCGTAACCTTTCTGACGGAATTCATATGCCTTGTAGATGGCGTTCTTGAAAGCATCAGTTTCGTAGTAGTTGACTAACTTGGTGTCTTCACCGACGGTTGCCGTGTAAGTACCGATCTGTGAAGTGTGTGTTTCCAGGTTATAGAGTCTGTTGAACTGATCGCAGTAAACCAGGAAGTGCTCATCCGGATAAGCGACCTTGAGTTCAGCCAATGCATCACCTAAGGTGTTGATGTCGGTAACCTTGGATACATCGACACCGGCTGCATCAACCATGTCTTTGTTGTAGATCCACTTCCAGTCAAGAACGGTACCGAAGTAACGCGGCATCATGAAAGTCTGACCGCCGACTCTGCCGGAGCCCATGATTGGCTTAATCATGTCGTAAGTCGGTTTGAGTTCGTTTTCAAGATACGGATCAAGCGGAATGATATAACCGTTGTCTGACCAGTTGGCAACATCGAATACCTGGACGATATCGACAGAGCCGTCACCGCCGGCTGCCAGTTCCATCGGAATGGAAGTCAGGTAGTCACCGATCGCAGTGATTCTTAATTTGATCTTGTAATCTTTCTCGCCTAAGGTGTTGAGCAGATAATCGTTGATCTGGTCTTCTACTTTCTGTGTCGCTTCCAGAGCCGGAACGATGAACAGAGTAGACATATCAATCGTAATGACAGATGGTTCGTCTGCTTCCTGCTGACCGCCGCCGTTGCCTGAAGAACATGCAGTGACAGAGAACAACATGAGCAATGTGACCAGGATGGTTAAAAGTTTTTTCATTATTTCTCCTAATAAATCCTTTCTTTAATCTCATTTAAGCATGGCGGCCATCTCCATTTCTTTTAAAAAAAAGCACTGCAATTTCAAAAAAGATACTTCTTTAAAAAACAGATTGGTAAAACTTGAAAATCAATGACACTTTTTTAATATTCTTTGCAGAACGACTTTTTTACAATGAAAGCAGTTATAAGGAGAACTTTTATCATGTCAATCCTACATGTTCGATTCCGGGCGGAATCTCTAGCTCAAAACGGTGAATTCTATATGCATCTGCCGCCGAAGACACCTCCTTTCTTTATGAAAGACAATCCTTACTACCAGAGAGAAAGAAAGGTCATGGTCTTATTGCACGGTTATACCGGTGATGCGACGGACTGGCTCTACAATTCGGCCGCTGCCGATCTGTCGATGCGCTACAATCTGGCCATCGTCATGCCAAACGGCGGCATCAGCTTCTATCTGGACAGAAAGCCCACCGGACGCCAGTATGCCAAGTTTATCGGCGAAGAACTGATCGATTATTTAAGGGAGACGTTTGGTTTAGCCATGAAGAAAGAAGACACGCTGATCGGCGGTGTCTCGATGGGCGGCTTCGGCGCCTTGCATACCGGCCTGGCTTATCCGGAACGCTTCAGCGGTGTCATGGCTTTGTCGTCCGCTTTGATCATCCACCAGCTAAAGGAAATGAAGCCGGACATGCCGGCAACGATGGCCAATTATGAATATTATGTCGAGACTTTTGGCGATCTTTTGAAGGCAGAAGACAGCGACTGCAATCCGGAAGTCTTATTCAAAAAGAATAAGGAAAACGGCATCGCCAATCCGAAGATCTATATGGCTTGCGGTGCGCAGGATTTCTTATTGGAACCAAATCATCAGATGCGCGATTTCTTAAAAGAAGAAAAAGCCGATTTCACCTATGAGGAAGAAGACGGCGTTCATGACTGGTCGTTCTGGACGCCGCATGCCTACAAGGGCATCGAGTATCTGTTGAAGAAATAAAGCGAGAGGGAGAATACGATGTCAGATTTTGAAAACGCAAAAGTATTAGTGAAACAGGGTTACCTGCAGGGTTATTGTGAGGAAGGCGTGAAGATCTTCAAGGGCATTCCTTATGCGGCACCGCCGATCGGCAAAAACCGCTTTGCCCATCCGCAGAAGCCGGGCCGCTGGAGAGGGGTAAGAAAGGCGACGCAGTATTCCGCTGCCGCTATCCAGCATGTCATGGAGATGGCTGATTTACCGGCCAATGTCCATGGCGTACCGCAGTTTATGGCACCTTCCCAATATGAAGAAGATTGTCTCTATCTCAACGTCTGGACACCCGCGAAAACAGCGGAAGAAAAACTGCCGGTCTTCATCTGGGTCCACGGCGGCGGCATGGTGGCCGGTTCGGGCTGTGAGGTCGTTTGCGATGGTATCGGCTTTGCCAAGAGAAGAGACATCGTCGTGGTCACGATCAACTACCGTCTGGGCTTCTTCGGTTTCTTTGCCCATCCGGAATTAACGGAAGAGGGCGGCGGCACCAGCGGCAATTACGCCTTATACGACATCCGTGAAGCCTGCCTGTGGGTCAAGGAAAACATCGCTGCCTTCGGCGGTGATCCAAACCGCATCACGGTTGCCGGCCAGTCCGGCGGCGCCGCAGCGACCGGCGCTTTGCACGCATCGCCTTTGATGAAGGATGTCATACAGCGAGTCTCCATTGAATCCGGTCCGATCTACTGGGGCTTTATGCAGCCGGGGCCACGAAACAAGATGGAAGAGCTTGGCGAAGAATACATGAAGTATATC
>CADAHV010000043.1:0-11145 GCA_902787775.1 uncultured Erysipelotrichaceae bacterium
CAGCTTAAAAAGCTGGATGGCACACTGGTTTCAGCTTCTGCGAGCTGTAAGAAGCTAAGACTTGTCGAAACAGGGAAACACTTTATTATGGAAAGGAGAAGGGCAATCCCTCCCCGCCCTGCAGAGGACGGGGCCTCTTTGCCTATTAATGATGAAAAGAGGGAAATTATGGCAATAGACATAAATCAGATTAAAGGATTTCAGTTGACTCATACAATCAAAGGAAGAAGCACAACAACCATGTTTGCAAAAAAGGATTTTTCCCTTTTCAAGGAATGGGTGAATATCTGTAAAGAAAACGGTTATGAATATGATGTATCTCTTATCAAGGAGGATGGCAGTATTGAACCTATTCACTAATCTTTATAACAACGTTGATGAGATCAGAGAATGGCTGAAAGAAGATAAAGAAGCAGCAGATGCCTACCTGAGTGATCATCCATCTGTAGACCTGGAAGGTTCAGATCTTGAGAATATTGCCGTTTGGTTGACCGAACACGAAGATGAAGCAAAAAGATACCGGGAATATCATTACGGCAGGCAATGGGGCAACGTACGATAAAACGAAAAAGGTTAATATGGCACTTGAATTAAATATTGACGGTATCAGCGTCGAAGAAAAGAAGAGCAGGGGATATTCGATCAAGATCGGAAATGCGCGTATATGCAATGTCAAGGTAGCAGACGGCACGTATATAGCTGTGTGCCGATCAAAAGATTATGCCGACAAGTTCCCGGTAGACTATAAAATTGGCAAAGGCTACAGTGATTCCAGAAACTATTATTTTTATACTGCAAGACTGACGCGCAGACAACTCGAGCAATGGGTTAAAGATATTATCGAATTAGGAGTTGATAAAAGGCTCGATAACAGATAACCAGCAGTGAGGATCACAAAAATGCAGACAGTAGAAATCATAAAGAAAAGTATCATAGACCTCGACACCGAGATTATCGTCAACGCCGCCAATTCTTCACTTCAGTACGGTGGCGGCGTGTGCGGATATATTTTCGATGCAGCCGGTGCAAGAAAGCTTCAGGAAGCCTGTGACAAGATCGGTGGATGTCCGACTGGGAGCGCTGTTATTACACCGGGTTTTGATCTTTGCAAATACATTGTTCACGCGGTAGGGCCAAGATGGAACGGTGGAAACAGCAATGAAGCACAACAGTTATATAGTTGCTATAAAAAATCGTTGGATCTGGCAAGAGAATACGATTGCCACTCCATCGGTTTTCCTTTGATCTCTACTGGTATCTTTAGATATCCGATGCATGAAGCCTGGGAAAAGGCAATCGAAGCAGTCTCTGACTGGGCAAAAAGCAACGCTGATTACGAAATACGTATCGTTTTTGCTGTGCTTGATGACAAGATTCTGGAAATTGGAAAGGACATTTTATCGTATAAGGCGCCTGGTTTAATGATGGTAAGAAGGGGAGACTGGAAAACGCTTGATATGCCTGAACAGCACGATCAGTTTAACCTTCTTGTTGGCGTATCCGATAAACAATTGGAGATCTTGAGGCATGGTCATCTTCCAAGAGAAATGGAAGACAAGTGGTTCTGGTATATGGAAGGTGACACCCTTTATGCTCATCGAAGCTGGACGGGATTCTGCATTTATATTGCCGACTTCAGTGAAAAAGGAAAGATCAAGATCACAGTCAACAGAGATCCGGAACAGTATAAATGTACAGATGTAGATGAAGACAGGGAAAACTTTGCTGAACTGCTTTTCTGGTGGATGCATGAACCATATGATCACTACAACGAGTGGCTTTCTGAGACAGCAAAGATGCTTGAAAAGGCTGGACTGACAAAAGAAACATTGATGATCAATGGTGAAACACATGATGCTATCTTCTTTCATAAACCGGAAGAGCCAAACGGTTACCTGAGCAACTGGTATCTTTCTGATTTTGTCATTGACGGTATCAAGTTTACATCAAACGAGCAATATATCATGTATCGCAAATGTCTTCTGTTTGGCGATACAGAATCAGCTAAGAAAGCGCTTGAGACAGATGATCCCTCAAAACAGCAGGATATCGGCAGAAAGGCCAAAGGCTTCGATCAGAAGCTTTGGGAAGGATCAAGACAGGCAATTGCCTTAAAAGGTTTGCTGGCAAAATTTGAACAGAATGAAGATCTTAAAAAACAGCTGCTTGATACAGGCAATGCCTATCTTGTTGAGTGCGCAGGTTCCGATAAAATCTGGGCATGTGGAGTAAGGCTTGATGATAAAGAGCGCCACGATGCAAGCAAATGGAAGGGGACAAATCTTCTTGGTTTTGCCTTGATGGAAGTAAGGGAAATCATCAGAAACTAAAAATGAACAAGGATCTTGAATTATTCAAAAGCAATCTTGAAGAAATGGAAGCAACCATAGAAGGTATGCGGACAGAACTTGAAGAAGCCAAAAAGAAATACAAGAATGTTCCTGACAGCAACATCCTTTTAGGCGAGGCCAAAATGAACGTTCAATCCCTTGAAATAGGGATCGAAGAAGGCTGGAGAGCATATGATCTCATGAAAAAGGAGGAAGAGGGCGTGCCTCTTGAGAACGACGTCAGAGAAGAACTATTAAAAATAATGGAGATAATTAACGGATGATCAGCGAAAAATTCATTTTGGATCTTGAGGTGGTACTTCCATCAGGAATTAATAAAAGATACTCGGTCATCTTTGATTTTGACAACGATCATTATCTTGATGCCTGCAGAGACATCGTCTTGAATAAAGCGGAAGAAGACAGATTCATTATCGGCAAGGCAAAAATCTTCAAAGAAGAAAACAAAGACAAGCTATTTGATTCCTTCACCATTAACTTAGGCAAGTAAAAAAACAAGGTTTATCGAGTTAAAATGGACCCTGTAAACAGGGCTGAAAGAGAATCAAGAGATTTTTATCTTAAAAGATCTCTTTTTTCTCCGGTCCGTTTTACAGGGTCCATTTTACGATATGGAATACCTTGTTTTTTTCTGTCGCATTTATTGTTACAGTCAGATCATTTTAAGAAGATAGCCCATTGCAATACCAAAGAAGTTTCCGGTCGCAGAGCCGAGTATCCCAAGCAGCACGCCGGCGCCGACAAAGGATTCATCATAAGCCGAAGCTATGACGGGAGCTGCTGCCGAGCCACCGATGTTGGCGATCGATGCGATTGAAACAAAGCAGAGATTCCAATGAAACAGCATGGAGAAAAGAAACATCAGGCCAGCATGGATTAAAAGAACAAAGAATCCGTACATTACCCACGCCGGCGCACTTACAAGGCTCAATAACGACGCTCTGGACGCAAGGAGCGCAACAATAACGTATAAATATACAGACGACATCTTTTCGATACCCGGAAGTTTCGCTAACGGAGTAAAAGAACAGACAAGCCCGAGGATCGTAGCAAAGAGCGTCGAGCAGGTTCCTTTGTCAAAAATTGTAATTCCTAAAGAAGAAAAGGTGTTATTGATCAAGGTTCCTGCGTATTGCGAAAGAAACGAAGCCAGGAATGAAATGCCAAGCAGAAAGACGATGTCGGCGGCTGAATCTTCAGCCTTTTTTGTCAGCGAGGACGTTTCGCATTTGCCTGGGACGGCGGGAGATGTGCTTTCTGCAGCTTTGCATAGGCGATCCCATTTATCTTTGTATTTCACAAGATAAAGCAAAAAGGCGATCCACACGGAATAGCACACGGTATCAAGGGCGATAGCGCAACTGTATGATCCCTCATCGATCGGGAAAGCATTGCTCATGGCTGCCATGTTGGCGGATCCGCCGATCCATGAAGCGAATAAAGCCGCAACGGCGCTCCACGCATTATTGCCAAGGCTGTTTCTGAAGATGAAAAAGCCCAGAAAGAAGCCGACTCCAAGCGTGAAAGAACAGCAGAAAAAGATTGCCAGAAGCCTGATGCCCAGGCCAGAGAGCTTTCTGAAGTCACATCTTAACAGCATGATAAAGATCATACTGTAAAGCAAATTGTTTTTTAAAGACGTATATGTTTTTGTGCAGACGTCAGAATCAAAAAGACCCATCGTACACAAAAACATGAGGATCAGATAAATCCAGACCAGCGGCGGCAAAACAGAAAAGATCTTCCAGTTTCTGTATTTTTCCAGAATCAGTGACAGACCGGCAACCGAAACGATAAGACTCACGTAGGCAATGGATGAATTAATAGTCATAAAAACCTTCTTTTGCTCTTTTCAAACAAAATGATAACAACGAAAAACGGCTGTTTGTCTCAACCGCGTTTCCGATTAAAAGAAGAATCATGATTACTTATTTATCGAGCATTTCCTGATAGAAACCTGAAAGGATCGAATAAAACCCCTGGTAAGTAGGGTTCTGCAGTATTTTTCGCAAAAGCGAGTCATCGGTGACAAGGAATGACAGGTATTGCCATATCCTCAGCGCCGAAGGATCGTTTGCCTTGATGGAAACGAGCAGTACAAGCTGAACAGCGGAACGGTCATCCCATTGTACCGGGGAAGAAGGTATACCGACGCAGATGAAGCTGTCCTTGGTCATATACTCGTCTGGATGAGGCATGGCGATATGATTGCCGAAAAAGGTATTTGAAACACTCTCGTGATAGTTGACCGATTCGGCAAAACGGTCATCGAGATGATAGTATTCCGATGCTTTCTTGCAAAGTATATCGATCAGTTCTTCCTTGCCGGATACCGTGCCGGAAAAGAAGAGTTCCGGCTTGAAACAATTGAGCAGATAAGTGCTCTTGGTTATGCCGGAAAAAGCCATCTCGATCTTCAGGCGGTCTTTTTCTGCCGGGAACAGACTGATCAGAACAGCGTCCGGAAGTTTTGCAAGGATGTCTTCCGATGTTGTGACGATCACATCGTATTCACTTATGTCTGTCTCATCGAGCTTGTAACGGTTGATGATACTGATGCTGGAAATGTAGTCTTTAAACCAGTTCAGAATCTGCTGCTCGATCAGGATCGTATTGCTGCGCCGCTGTTCGCAGATCAAAAGCAGTTTCTGGCGTGCTCCGGCGCATTCCTGACGCTTGATCGCTGCGATGAAATGCAAAGCCAGATAGGCGATCTCGTCTTCATTTGGCTTTGTACCGTATTTTTTACAAAGAGAATTGGCGTATTCGTTTGCCAGATCATAGGCATAGGGGAAGCCTTGTTTTACATCCATAGCCAGATCGTTGGTAAGCTGCTTACCATTCTGCAAACGGTGAATCAACGGTGCCGTATGAAGAGCCAGCGAGATACGAAGATCAATACTGGATGAAAAATCCGAGTCCATCTTAACGGAGATGTTGTGCAGAGCATCGATCACAAAATTGTTGACCTCCTGGCTGATCGATGTGTTTTCATCGTAGTCTCTTTTACATTGGATTTCGGTCGCCAGGAATTTGACTTCTTCGTCATCGTAGTCGATTCCGAATCGGGCTGCGCACTGTCTAAAAATGTCTTCTGCTATGCATTTGACATGGTAGTAGGCAAGCGGAAGGTCTTTCGATTTTTGCAGTCTGTTGTGACCGGTCAGCCTTTGGATCTGAACCGCAATATGAATGATCAGGTTCTGGAAAACGACATCAGATACCTTGAACTGATAACGTAAGAGCGCATTCGTCAGAATGTCGCTGATCGTTTCCGTATGAACGATGTGGACCGCATTGGCATGATCGGTCAGATAGGTGTTGGTAAGCTGGGATATGATGAGCTTTCTGATGCTGGCCTCATCGCCGGTGATCTTCAGACCGTGATGCGGTTTGATCTCCAGACCAAGACCATATAAAGCGAGCGTTTTTCTCGCTCTTGAAAGATCGTTGGTAAGGGTCGACTTGGAAACAAACAGAGTATCCTGAAGCTGTGCGGAGCGGACATAGTCTCTTGCCTTCAATAAAGTGGAAAGGATCACTTTCGTCCGGAATGCCGGGTCTGAATAATAGTCATGATTTGCTTCACTGATGATCCTTTGAACGAATTCGTTCTTTCTTTCTGTGTCAGCGATCTCCAGATAATAGGAACCGTTCTTATGATAAATACGTCCTCCGAAATCTTCCCTGCAGATTGCGTTGATATCGTTGGATATGGACTTTCCGCCGACTGAAAATTCATCCTGCAGTTTCTCTTCGGAAACGCATTTTTCGTCTGCGCGCGTCAGCATAAGGAATATTTTGGCCTGTCTTTCTGTAAGCATATATTTATTATACCTGTGCCTTTACAAACAAAATCAAGAAGAAAAAACGCTTTATTTCGGGCATTGTGCAACAAAAACGATACAGAACAGCGACCATAAGAGCTTCCAAAAAACAGAAAAAAAATACGCTGAATTTTCAACGAACAAGACTACCATGATAAGTAAGAGGTGTTTGTTATGTATCTGGATGAAGGAAAGAAAATAATAAAAAGATATGTTGATGAAGGCTTGCTGCCGGGAGCGGTCTTTGCCTATGTGACAAAAGACGACTGTGAGAAAGACTGTTATGGCTATAAAGCACTTCTTCCGGAAAAGGAAGCTTTGACGATGGATACGCTTTATGATCTTGCCAGTTTATCCAAAGTCATCGGAACAGCACCGATGATCTTCAAGCTGACGGAAGAAGGGCTCATCTCTATGAAGATGAAAGTTTCTTCGATCCTTGAAGATTTCCCGTATAAAGACATCACCGTCGAAGATCTGATGACCCATACTTCCGGTATTGCGGCGGATGACAAGAACTATAAGAAATGTAAGGATCCTGAGGAGTTATGGGACTTCGTGATGAAGGAAGTGGAATGGCCTTGCAAGAGAAAAGAGAAGGTCGTCTATTCCTGTTTCGGATTCATCATATTGGGTAAGATCATCGAACATTATAAAAAGGATATCCCATCCTATTTTGAGGACGTCATCGCAAGTCCGTTAGGCACTTCTAATCTGTTCTACCGTCCGGAAGATCACGGACGGATGAAAGACTGTGCGCCGACCGAAGTCACGGAGGCAAGAGGGATCATACAGGGCGAAGTCCATGACGGAAAGGCACATATCTTAAACGGAAGGGCAGGCAATGCGGGAGTCTTTTCCGATATCGATGGACTGATAAGATATACACAGATGATCCTGAATGACGGAGTCTATAACGGAAAGAAGATACTGGAGAAAACAACGATCGATCTTCTGAAGAAACCGTATACCGAAGGCATGAATGAGATAAGAACGATCGGCGGATGGTTCTTCGGTGATCCGAATCAAAGCAACGGTGACTATATCAGTAAGCATTCGCTCTACCATACCGGCTTTACCGGGACGTCGTTATATATCGATTTTGACAGAGGGTGCGGCATCATCCTTTTGGCCAATGCCATACATCCTTCAAGAGATCATAAAATGATCGAGATCCGCAATCTCTTCCATGATCAGGTATTACTGAAGGCGGATGAAGTAAACGGCTGATCAAATCCTCCTAATCCTTTTCCGAAAAATGGAAAACAGCTCGGGACAAAGCGGGCAGAGCCGAAAAATATAATGAAATTAAAGATAGGCATGCCACTCATTAAGGAGGATATAATTCTATGACTGTTTTTAATGCGCTGGTGATTTCGATTTGCGTCGGAATCCTGACAGTCCTGAACTTCACTGCAAGCGGCGGCTTCAAGACCGCAATCATGACAGGTGTTGTTACCGGACTGGTACTCGGACATCCGGAAGTCGGCCTTCAAGTCGGTGCGACCTGCCAGCTGATGTCTATGGGCTTCTTCCCTTACGGAGGTGCTGTTACACCAAACTATCCGATGGGAGCGATCTTTGGTACGGTTATTGCCATCATGTCAGGGGACTATAATCAGGGCATCGTTATCGGCTCGGTCATTGCGCTGCTCGGTTCCTGGTTTACGATCGCAAAAGGATTCATCAATGTACGTTTGATCCACGCAGAAGATAAGGCGCTGGAAAACGGCAACTACAAGGCAATCGATTTCTATCATATCTTAGGTATCGTCATCACAGCTCTTGTGACGATGTCGATCCCGGTATTCTTCGGTCTGATGATCATTGACAGATATGAGATCGTCATGAATTTCATCAACAACTACGCATGGATCAAATCGGGTCTGGCGGCAGTTTCCAATCTGCTTGCTGCAGTGGGATTTGCTTTGCTGCTTTCCTATATGGACATCAAAGATTACTGGCCGTTCATGCTGATCGGTTATGCACTGTTCGCGTTCTTCGGAGCTTCAACGATGGCTATTGCAATCGTTGCGATCTCAGTAGGATACATTTATGTATTCAAACTTAAGAAGGAAGAAAAGGGAGGTGCAAAATAATGGCTAGAACCAATAAAAAACTGTCAACAAAAGCTTTGAACAGAACGATGTGGCGTCATGCCAACACGCTCGAGTGGGCAAACAACTACGAACGTATGCAAGCTTCCGGTTTCGCCTATGCGATGCTTCCTGTTATCGAAGAACTGTATGATACCGATGAGGAAAGAAGCGAAAACCTGAAGAGACACCTGCGTTTCTATAACACACACCCGTCAACATCTGCGGCGATCATCGGTGCTGTCTGCGGTCTGGAAGAAGATTATCAGACAGAAACTGCCGACAGTCTGAAAGTTGCGCTGATGGGCCCGATGGCCGGTATTGGTGATACGATCCATGCCACACTGCTTCAGCCGCTCGCCTATCTGTTCTCGGCAGGCCTTGCGGCAGAAAACAGTTATCTGTGCATTCCGGTCCTTCTGATTCCGTTCTTTGTTCTTTGGTGGATCCGTTTCCCTCTGTTCAAGTGGGGCTATAAGCGTTCCGTCGAAATGATCTCCGATCTTTCAGGCGCTTCTTCATTGAACAAGCTGAAGGAACTGGCTTCTATCGTTGGTCTGATGGTTGTAGGTGGTTTTGCTCCAAGCATGGTCGGCGTAAAACTCAAATATACTTTCACCACGATGATCAATGACGTGGAAAAGGTTGTTGCTTTGCAGGACACGCTGGACGGAATCCTTCCGTATCTGCTTCCGATCTGCGTTATCGGATTCTGCTACTGGCTTCTGAAGAAAAAGAAGATGAAGCCTCTGAACGTTATTCTTATCCTTTCTGTTGTCGGCTTTGCCCTCGGAGCCCTCAGCATTATTTAATTTTGTTATCAGGGAATGCTTGTCATTCCCTGATATCATTAGAGTATAAAATGATAGGTATTTTGGTTATATCCCATGGAAACCTTTCGAAAGGTCTTCTGAGTTCGCTATCCATGTTTTATGCGGAGGAGAAACAGATCGAAGCTCTTTCGGTAAACTGCGATACGAACATTGATAGTTTTACAAAAGAAATGGGAGAGGCGATTGCTCGTCTGGATAAAGGGGAAGGCGTCATTGTTCTTGCAGACATGTTTGGCGGATCGCCATGTAACTCAACGTTTGGCTACATCGGCAAAAACGTTGATGTAATCGCAGGTGTGAATTTCCCTATGCTTCTTTCAGCGGTCACATACCGTCATACAACAGAAGACAGAAAAACACTTGTAGATAAACTAATAGAGAGCTCAAAGGCGGGCATTATACATGTAAACAAAAAACTGGAAGGTATATTATGATTAATCATTTGCGAATTGACAATCGACTGATTCATGGCCAGGTGGCCGTAGTGTGGAGATCATATCTTGAAGCGCAGGCAATCATCGTCTGCAACGATAAAGTTGCTTCTGATCCTATTCAAAAAATGGCTCTTCCTCTTTCGGTCCCCGGTGAAAAGGTGTTGATCCTTTCTACAGATCAGCTGATCCAATATGATAAAGAAAATCCAAATGAGACGAAATTTGTGATCTGCAAACAGGCAAGTGACTGCCTTGACCTGCTGTCAAAAGGGGCGGACATAGATGTCATCAACGTCGGAAACCAGCCTCCAGAGCCGGGCACAAATTACAAAATGATCAATAAATCGATCTCTGTGACCCCGGAAGAAGCTGCACAGTACAGAAAGATCGCACAGTTGCACGGCGGGCATCTTGAAGCCCAGATGGTACCGAGCTACGACAAAGAAGACGTATTAAAACTGCTGGAAAAAGTCGGATTATAAAATAGAGGGCACTGATGAAGTGCCCTTAATCGATCTTCAGCATACCATTGATCAAAAACGATGACGGCTGATCTTGGATGACGAATAAAACAAAGAGGCGAATACATGATAGAGTATAAGAATTTTACACAGGCATATGAAAGGGCAGTAGTCGATCTGTGGAACAAGTGTGTGTGGTTTGACCCCATTACCGTAAACAAATTCAGAAAGCAGGCTCTGTTTGATGACAACTTTGACCCGAATCTGTGCTGGGTTGCGTTAGATGCCGGCCTGCCGGTGAGCTTTGTTATGTCGACCAAGAGAAAATTCCCTTATCTTGAAAGAGGTTTGGAACCCGACAGAGGATGGATCAATGTTATTTTTGTCGGGGAAGAGTACAGAAGACAAGGCATCGGGACACATTTGTGTGATCTGGCTGAAAAAAAGCTCAAAGAACTTGGAACAAAAGAGATCACATTGGCGGCATATTCACCAAATTACTTTTTCGGCGGACTGGATGAAGAGCACTACCCGGAAGCATCTGCATTCTTCTTGAACCGGGGATATTCGTCTCTTTCCAAGCATTATTCTATGGGCAGGAATCTTTTCGGGTTCGATCTGAGCGACGAATGCAAGAAAAAAATGCAGGTAGCAGAAGAAAAAGGCTACCGGTTCAAGCATTTCACATATGACTATTCACTTGAGCTTTTGGAGTTTCTGAAAAACGAATTCGGTGGCGGATGGAAAAGAAACGCATTGATGTCGATGCGCAGCAGAACAGCAGAAGAACTGATCCTTCTTGTTCTTGATAAAGACGGAAAGATCTGCGGTTTTTCAATGAGTGCGATCGATGACAATCCAATGAGATTTGGCCCGATCGGCATCGCAAAAAGCAAGCGCAACGAAGGACTTGGATCAGTGCTTTTGGAATATTCGATGAAAGAGATGGAAAACAGGGGAGTCCATTATATGTTTTTTATGACAACCGACGAGCCTGGGAGACGGTACTATGAAAGAAACGGTCTTTCAGTCATCAGGACCTGTTCCGATTACAGAAAGATACTGAAGTAAAACTGACAGGCATTTTCGTCTGCCGGCCACAGCAACGGGTACGTCCCGTAAACAATGAGTATATTAAAAAGG
>CADAHV010000044.1:0-17275 GCA_902787775.1 uncultured Erysipelotrichaceae bacterium
CAGATCATGTTCGATCTGGTCCTTGTATCGCTCACATTGATGAGATATCGATGCACCGATGGATGAAATATAGGAATCGATCTTTATTTCAATGGCTGATAGCTTATCCATGTATTTGAATAAACGCTGGCTGTAATAATCAAAAGCCATCTTCTTTCTTTCCAGGCAGGAAAGAATTGCATCCTGCAGATCAATCTGCAGTTCATCGATCGCTTCTTTGATATCCTTGATGTCCGGCGTGATCAGCTCGACTGCCGCCGTCGGTGTCGCTGCCCTTCGATCGGCTACAAAATCCGTCAGTGTGAAATCCTGTTCATGGCCGATGCCGGAAATCAGGAAGGTCTTCATATTATAGATCGTATAGATGAGGGCTTCATCATTGAAACAGAAGAGATCTTCAAACGACCCGCCGCCTCGAGCGAGAATGATCGCATCATAGCCCATTTCATCGGTTTCCTTTAATTTGGCAATGATGGTCGCCGGTGCATCAATTCCCTGAACCAGAACAGGATGATAGTCCACCTGACATAAAGGCCAGCGTCTGGCAAAAGCCGTCTTGATATCCGACATCGCAGCAGAATGGTCACCGACCAATACGCCGATCCTTTCCGGAAACAGTGTCTTCAATTGTTTTTTATGTTCTTCGGCAAAGATCCCCTTCTCGCTCAAGTCTTTCTTTAAGGCTTCGTAGCGTGCATAGAGATCGCCAAGTCCGTCCAAGGAAATACGCTGCACATACAATTGCAGCTTGCCGGCGGATTCAAAAATCGAAGTATTGGCGTAGACGATGACTTTGTCACCGGTTTTGGGTTCAAACTTCAAGGAAGCGGCTGCCGACTTAAACATGACACAGTCGATCGCTGCATATGGATCCTTCAACGTAAAATACAGATGACCTGAAAAGTGTCTGTGGTAATTGGAAATTTCCCCAGACACGTAAATTTTCTGCAAATGGTCATCTGTATCCAGACGGTTTTTAAGATATCTTAATAAACTGCTTACTGAGAGCTGCTGCATATATGATCCAAAACTCCGTTGATGTACTTATAGGATTCTTCATCACAATACTGCTTGGCCAGTATGACAGCTTCGTCGATGACGACAGCGGTGTCATTGAGACCAAGACGGATCTCGGAAACGGCCTCGAGAATGATGGCCTGTTCAACGAGATTCAGACGATCAAAAGTCCACTTGTTCAGGTGTTTTGATATCTCGGTAATATACACATCCTTATTGTTTGCGAGATCTTCTCTGATCGCTGTCAGAAATTCGTCGTTATCGGACTCAAAATTGTCTTCAAAGCAGGCATTGAGGTCCTTGTGCAACAACAGATGCTGGTAGAGCGCAAAAACGATCTTTTCGCGATATTCATGGCGATTAGGCATACATGTATTATATACCATTTCATTCTTTGATTACACCTGCCTTTTGCATTATTGAGATGGAATTGTTTTTCTCTGTTGTATAATGAATCACGTGGAAAATATGAATTTCTTTCAGCGCTTTACAGGCCACTTGAGGACCATACTTCATCACCGTCATCTGGTGATGTTTACCTGCTTTAAATGCGGGATGTATGAACAGGGCCTCAAACATGATCTTTCCAAGTTTTCCTTTACCGAATTCTGGCCTTCCGTCCGCTATTTTCAGGGCGACCGTTCCCCTATCGGCAAGGAGAAACAGATCAAAGGATACTCACTTTGTTGGCTACACCACAAAGGCAGAAATAAACATCATTGGGAGTATTGGGTCGACCGGCTTGGCCAGGATGAAAAACTGACCGTCATTGAGATGCCGTTTCGCTATATGCTGGAATCGGTGATCGACCGCATCAGTGCTTCCAAGACCTATAAGAAAGATGCCTATAATCAATCCGAACCGGTCCATTTCTTTGTCAATTCCAGGGAATACAAAGTCATGAATCAGGATACGGCTGAACAGATCCGTCATCTCTTGCAGTATTTAAGTGACAACGGCGAAGAAAAAGCCCTTGCGTATTACAAGAGCCTTTACAAGAAACATAAGAATGATCGAACAATTACTTTTGACTCGTCAGAGTGACATCGACCTTATAAGGCAGCTGTTCGAGTTCAATGCCCGCTTCGCGGAGCATTTTTTTTGATGCGACGTTGCCGTCTGTGCCGTCGTATTTATCCGATTCATAGACAATCTTCTTGATCCCGGACTGGATGATCGCCTTGGCGCATTCATTGCACGGGAACAAGGATACGTATAATGTACAGTCTTTGACCGGACGCGGTGAATTTAATATGGCATTAAGTTCAGCGTGGACGACATAGGCATACTTCGTATCAAGGAAGCCGCCTTCCCTTTCCCATGGAAAGTCTTCGTCATTGCAGCCTCTGGGCATGCCATTATAGCCCATCGAAACGACTTTTTTGTCTTTGTCGATGATGGCGGCGCCAACCTGCGTGTTTGGATCTTTGGAACGAAGTCCGGCCAGATGAGCCAGTCCCATAAAGTATTCTTCCCAGCTGATGATCATTTTAATCCTCCATAGCGTAAATACACTTCACTTAATCTTTTCGAAAGCTGTAACGAATAATCCTTAAAACCGAGATCATAATTGATTCTGACGACTTCCATATCGGTCCCGGCATAGATCGGTTCTATCAGATTTATTCTGCCATATCTGTAAATCAGTGACAACAGCAGGACAGTCAAAAGGAAGATGGTTCCTGCTTTATCTTTAGTGAAATAGACAAAATAGAGAACGACACCGGTCACTAAACCGCCTAAATGGGCAATGACTGCCGTTGTGCCTAAGAAATTGATGAACAGATTGATCAGCACCAGCGGAACAAGAGACTGCGGATTGATCAGCTTAAGATGGATGAGGTCCAATAAGAAGATCATCATCAGTCCATAGATGCCGCCGGACATGCCGATGGTAATGGTATTGGAACTGAGTATTCCTTGTGACAAGGATGCCACCAGCATACTGACAAATAATGCAAAAAGATAACGGGCTTTCCCCAGCCTTGTTTCCAGATAAGATCCGACGATGTACAAGGAATACATGTTGGACAGCAAATGCAAGAAACTGCCGTGGACAAAGCCGCAGGTCAAAAGACGATAAAACTGTCTGAGACCCAGTGTAAAAGTCTTGTAGTCAGCGCCTAAAAAGACGTAGACGGCAGAATCGGCGTACTTGCGGGCCAGTATGGCATAGACAAGATAAACCAGGCAGCAAAGAATAATGATCGTCAACGTGATCGGATAAGGGATCTTCTTGTGAAGCGGCAGGACTCTTCTTCTTTTCTTGTCCTGCTTCATGAACTTCTCGGTCAGAGCCGAGATCATCTTCGTTGCATCCTCATCTTCAAAATATTCGATGCAGTGATAGATTTCCGGATAGAACGCATTGACGTCATAGCCGTCATGGTAGCCGTTGAAATGAAGATACAGGGAAGGATAGGATTCCTCCTCTTCCTTGTGTTCGTTTCGGCCGGTATGAATGTCGAGAAAAGAAAGCGTCTTTTTTCTTTCCAGTTCGATGAATTTAAGCAAGAGGTCGATCCTTCTTTTATCTTCATCCTTGAAAAGGGATTCGGGTCTGGAGGTGACGCGTATGCATTGGAAATGCGGATCGTCATAATTAAAGAGCCAGATTTCCTCGTTGACATAATCCGCGAAGTCGTGGATCACTCTTTCGGAAAATCCGTATTTTTCACTGAGCACATTTGCGATCTGAAGCAGGTTGACATATTCCTGCTGCATCACATCTGTCATTGCAGCTTGCTCCCCTTTGCTTTGATGTAATTTTTCATATAATCAGGCATGTCCGTCTGAAAATCCATCCGCTCCTTTGTCCTTGGATGGATAAAGGAAAGGAAATAGGCATGCAGATACTGGCCGGAATCATCGATGACTTTCTTGCCATAGCGCGCATCATTGAATACCGGATGGTGGATGTACTGCATATGGACGCGGATCTGATGGGTACGGCCGGTCTTTAATTCGATATCGAGAAGCGTGGAATCATCATAACGTTCCATGACCTTGAACAAGGTGATCGCTTCTTTGGAATTGTTTGGCGTCACGCACATCAGCTGACGGTTCTTTTCGCTTCTTCCGATCGGGGCATCGATCTCCCCTTCGCTGTTTTCGATGACGCCGCTGACAATCGCGTAGTATTTTCGATAACAGGTCTTATCCTTTAACTGCTCGGAAAGGAAATTGTGGGCTTCGTTGTTTTTGGCGCAGACCAGAAGACCGGAAGTATCTTTATCAATCCGATGAACGATGCCGGGACGGTAGTAACCGTTGACATCGGATAATTCCTTGCAATGATATAAGAGCGCATTGACGATAGTGCCGTCAGGATTGCCTACCGCCGGATGGACGACCATGTCTTTGGGCTTATTGATGACGATCAGATCTTCATCTTCATAGACAATATCCAAAGGAATATCCTGAGGCTTAATGTCAGTCAATGTCTTTTCTTCATAGGAAAAAGAGACCCGATCGCCAAGCTCGGTCTTGACTTTCTTATTTGGCTTTTCTCCGTTGAGCAATACCTCACCGTTTTCGATCAGTTTCTGAATCGCTGTTCTTGATAAGGGTGTGTTTTCACTCAGATAGACATCCAGACGGATGTTGGTATTTTCTTCGTCGACAATCAGATCAATTCTTGGCATTTTTTGACTCCCACAAAAGCTTAAAGATCAAAAGGAAACACCCGATCGTGATAAAGCAATCGGCGATATTGAAGACCGGATAATCGTATCCGAAGATCTTGAAATCAAGAAAATCGATGACGTAGGAATATTTCATGCGATCGATGAAGTTGCCGATCGCACCCGAGATGATCAGAAGATAACAGACCTTGGACAATAGATCCTTCTTTTCGGTTGTGACCAGCAAGTAAAACAGGATGATCGAAGCAACGATCGAAAGTGCCAGAAGAAAACCTGTGGCATGCTGAAGAATGGAAAAACCGGCACCGTAGTTTCTGACGTAAGTCAGATTGAAAAAGCCTTTAATGACCGGTACCACATGGTTCAGTTTGATGTTGGCAACGATGATCCTTTTGGAGAACTGATCGATCAGAACAAATATTGTGATGAATAAAAGATATAAACCGTAGATCATAAATTGTTCCTTAAATAAACAAACACGATTTCTCGTGTCAGTTTTGAGCAAGCTTGTATGCTTTCAATGCCTTGGAGATCTGATCGGGACAGCTGGTTCCCCTGCCGCCGCAATCGACGCCTTCAAATGCTTTGATTACATCGTCGACTTTCATACCGACTATGATGCGTGAAATACCTTTGAGGTTGCCGTTGCAGCCTCCGACGACCTGTAATGACTTGATGGTATCGCCATCAATATCGAATGTATAATGTCTGGAACAGACTTGACTTGGTACATATTCAAACTTCATAAAATTCACTCTTTCTATAAAATAAATTTTATCTTAATTCATTGTGATTTGCCACTTTAATGCGTTTTCTCTATAGTTAATAGATACTATATTTGCTAAAATAGTTTGGGAGAGTTTTTTATATGAAAAAGATTAGAACAAGATTCGCGCCAAGTCCTACCGGCTATATGCATATCGGCAATCTGAGAACTGCCCTTTATGCTTATCTGATTGCCAAAAAGGACAACGGCGATTTTATCCTTCGTGTTGAAGACACCGACCAGGGAAGACTGGTGGAAGGTGCTGTCGACATCATTTACCAGACATTGAAACAGTGCGGTCTGAAACATGATGAAGGACCGGACGTCGGCGGTGATTTCGGTCCCTATGTCCAGTCGGAAAGAATGGCATCGGGCATCTACAGCAAGTACGCTCATGAACTGGTTGCTATGGGCAAGGCACATGTCTGCTTCTGTAAGGAAGAAGACATTGAAAAACAAAGACAGGAAGCCGGCGATTCTTTCTATTTCGTCGATCCCTGCAAGCTTTTAAGCAAGGAAGAAGTTGAAAGCAGAATCAATGCCGGTGAGCCTTACGTCATCCGTCTCAATGTCACACCGGAAGGCACGACTTCCTTTACCGATGAAGTCTATGGAACGATCACCGTTGAAAACAAGACCTTAGATGAGATGGTCTTATTGAAATCCGATGGCTTCCCTACTTACAATTTTGCCAACGTCATCGATGACCACCTCATGGAGATCTCCGATGTCGTCAGAGGAAACGAATACCTTTCTTCCACCCCGAAGTACAACCTGATTTACCAGGCCTTCGGCTGGGATATCCCGCGCTACATTCATTGCCCGCCGGTCATGAAGGATGAACATCAGAAGCTGTCCAAGAGAAATGGCGATGCTTCCTTCCAGGATCTGCTTGCCAAGGGTTATCTGCCGGAAGCAGTCCTCAATTATATCGCTTTGCTTGGCTGGTCTCCGGAAGAAGACCGTGAGATCTATACGATCGAAGAACTGGCGAAAGCCTTCAATGTCAAACGTATCGGCACGACCGGTGCAATATTCGACATTGAGAAGCTGACCTGGATGAACGGCGTTTATATCCGCAATATGGAAAAGGATGCTTACTATGAGATGGTCAAGCCGTATATCACCGAAACCGTCGGTGATAAGTATGATTACCGTCTGATCGGCGATGCGATCCATGACCGTATCAATACCCTTTCCGAGATTCATGACATGATCACTTTCTTCAATAAAGTGGAAGATTTTGAAAAAGACCTTTACGTCAACAAGAAAGCCAAGACCGATTCGGAAAACGTCGTCATGATCTTGCCGGAAGTCTACAATGTCTTGAGTTCAATTCAGGGTGAATGGAACAACGAAAACATCTTCACTGCCTTAGCTGAAAAAGCCAAGGAACTGGGCTACAAGAACATCACCATGATGTATCCGATGCAGGTCGCCTTATCCGGCAGAAGCGTTGCTCCGGGCGGTGCAACAGCAATCGCTGAAATCTTAGGCAAGGATGAAACCTTAACAAGACTTCAAAACGCAATCAGCAGACTCTAATGTCTGCTTTTTATTTGTAAAGAAAAGAAAAACGGAAGAGCAATTCTCCCGTTTGTTTTTCAATGGTGATCAGTACGGGATTCGAACCCGTGAGTGTCGCCTTGAGAGGGCGATGTGTTAACCGTTTCACCAACTGACCATAAGGAGCTAAGCTCCTTGTATTTCTATTCTACTACTATTCTGCAGCTTCTGCTTCAGCTTTTTTTCTGGTTGCTTTTTTCTTAGCTTCAGCAGCCGGCTTGCCGGTCTTGGCAGTCTCACAGATCTTGGTGAAATCTTCCGGATTGTGGATGGCGATTTCAGAAAGCATCTTTCTGTTGACAGCAACGCCAGCTTCCTTAAGACCGTGCATCAAAGCGGAGTAAGAAAGACCATTCATTCTTGCTGCAGCGTTGATTCTGGCGATCCAGAGCTTGCGCATTTCTCTCTTTAACTGTCTTCTGTGGATGTAAGCATACTTCCAGGAATGCATGACCTGCTCATGAGCGGTCCTGTATAAGAGATGCTTGGATCCGAAATAACCGGAAGCAGCCTTTAAGATTCTTTTTCTTCTGTTTCTTGTAGGAGTTGATCCTTTAATTCTAGCCATTTTCTTCTATCCTCCTATCCCTGTAATAAATCTCTGTCTCTCTTGACATCAGTCGGATGAACGAGAGATGGCTTGTGTAAGTGCTTCAGCTGTTTGTGTGATTTGTTCGTGGCAAAGTGGGAAACGTAGTTGGAATACTTTCTTAATTTGCCGGTTCCGGTAACTTTTACTCTTTTAGCAAAAGTCTTTTTTGTCTTCATTTTTGGCATTTTATCTTCCTCCTATTTCTTTTTAGGTGTTAAAACACAAGACATGATGTTGCCTTCCAGTTTCGGCGTCTTGTCGACATTGGAGATATCAGAGAGCTTTTCGATAAACTCGTTCATGATCTTCATACCGACTTCCTGACGGGTCATCATCCTGCCTCTGAAACGCATATCGATCTTGACCTTCATTCCTGATTCCAGCCACTTGCGTGCCTGTTTCATCTTGGTGTCGAAGTCATGTGTGTCGATAACAGGTGACAGACGAAGAGGTTTGATCTCGGTATTCTGCTGATTTCTCTTAGCCTCTTTGGCTTTTTTCTGCGACTCAAAACGATACTTACCGTAATCCAGTATTTTACATACCGGCGGCTGGGCGTTCGGAGCTACACAGAACAGATCCAGATCATCATCGTAAGCGATTTGCAAAGCTTCATTTCTTGACATCACTCCCAGTTGGCTTCCATCTGGGCCGATGACCATTACTTCTCTGAAACGAATACTTTCGTTTACCAGGTCATCATTTCCACGTTTTCTTGTTATAGTTTTATACCCCCATAATTAAATAAAAAGTGAGACAAAGCCCACTTAACTATCGTTACCTCAGTAGCAATATACCCAAGTTCATAAAACATCAGGTGAGAAGTGGTCTTCTGCTTTCTACGTACTTTTTATTACTCAATTATTTAAGCATATCCAGGATTAAAAGTCAAAATAATTCGATCAATTGAATCATTTTTCAATAAAAGCGTTGACTTTGCCGGTGAATACGGTTATAAAGGATTTATAAAAAATCTGTGTATAGAGGTAGCGGTGCAGATGAGTACGATGGCTAGCCGGCAGGCTTCGATCCATCAGAAAGGCAATCACCGCCGAACGCTTCATCCAGGCATGGATGATACGTGGGGTTGCAGGAAATACCTGCAGCACTCCTTCGCAAGAAGAGGCGCTATTACTTTCGATGAATATCGTATGTGATAGTGCATACGATTTTTTATTTGAAAGGAAAAGGTTTTATGAAAAAGATTATTGTTTTACTGTTCGTTTTATTGCTTGCGGGATGCTCATCCAGCACACCGGCGGAGTCTGCTTCCAATGAAAGCAACGTTTTGAAGGTCGGCATGGAATGCGATTATGCCCCATTTAACTGGACGCAGGTTCAGGATTCCGACACCGCTGTTTCCATCTCTTCCGTTGACTTTGCCGATGGCTATGATGTCGTCATGGCAAGAAGGATTGCCGAACTGATCGGAAAAGAAGTTCAGATCGTCAAGACCGATTGGGATTCTTTGATCCCTTCCCTCAATGCCGGCGCGATCGACTGCATCATTGCAGGCATGACCGAAACACCGGAAAGAGCGGAAGCTGTCAATTTCACGACTCCATACTATGAATCACAGATGGTCGTCATCGTCAGAAAGGATTCCGAACTCAACAACATCAAGTCCATTCAGGAGCTCTCCGGCTATAAAGTCTTAGGACAGGCCAATACGACTTATGATGAGATCATCGATCAGATCGAAGGCGTCAACCACATGACCCCCCTTTCCTCTTACTCGAGAATGGTTCTTTCTTTAAGATCAGGTGAAGCAGATGCGATCACTGCTGAAATGCCGGTTGCCAATGGCGTTGTTGCCGCCAATCCGGATCTGTCCTACGTTGTCTTTGCGGATGGCCAGGGCTTTGATGTCGATACTTCCGTTTCCATCGCAGTCGCCAAGGAAAATACGGATCTCTTGAATTCCATTCAGAATGCTTTGGACCAGATCTCGCAGGAAGAAAGACTGCAGATCATGGAAGATGCCGTCAACAGACAGCCGGCTGTCGGAGAATAATCGATGTCGTTTTCCAAGTGTATTGAAATACTGATCAAGTACCATAAGTCGTTTTTATTGGGCATACGTACGACCCTGATCGTAGCTCTCATCGGTACACTTATCGGTTTATTGATCGGCTTATTGGCCGGCGGCATCCGGGCGATACGTCCTGACAAGACGCTCTCCAAAGGCAAGAAAGCCCTGAAGGTCTTTATCGATCTGTTGATCAAAATCTATATTGAAGTCTTCCGCGGTACCCCAATGATGGTCCAGGCAGTCTTTATCTACTACCTTGTCTATACCAACATCGTTCACTGGGACAAGATGGTTGCGGCCATCTTTGTCATCTCGATCAATACCGGTGCCTATATGGCGGAGATCGTCCGTGCCGGCATTCAGGCGGTGGATCCGGGCCAGAATGAAGCAGCCAGATCCCTTGGCATGTCTTCCATGCAGACGATGATGGACATCGTCCTGCCTCAGGCAATTCGCAACGCCTTCCCTGCCATTGGCAATGAACTGATCGTCAACATCAAAGACTCTTCCGTCTTGATGATCATCTCGATCACCGAACTGATGTTTCAATCCAATTCAATTGCCGGAACGACATATCGTTTTACCGAGACCTACTTTGTCACAGCCTTCATCTATCTTTGTCTGACAGGCATCTCTTCGATCATCCTCAATGCCATCGAAAAGAAACTGAATCACACCAAGACATCCTTACCGCAGTCTGATACGGACGTCAAATCGATTTCGATCGCCAAGGAGGGCCTGTAATATGGAAGTCATTTCTGTCAAAGATGTAAAGAAGAGCTTTGATCACCTCGATGTCTTGAAAGGAATCTCCTTTACGGTGAATGAAGGCGAAGTTGTCTGCCTCATCGGACCCAGCGGTTCGGGCAAATCGACCATGCTTCGCTGCATCAACCTGCTTGAAGATATTGATTCCGGTGTCATTACTGTTCTAGGCGAAGATATTTCCAAGTTGAGTGATATCAACGCTTTCCGCAGCAAGGTCGGCATGGTCTTCCAGCAGTTCAATCTCTTCAACAATATGAACGTTCTGGACAACTGCATCATCGCCCAGAAACGAGTCTTGAAAACACCTGTGGAAGATGCGAAGAAAAAGGCGCTGGAGCACCTTAAAAATGTCGGTATGGCGGATTTTGTCCATGCCTACCCTTCCACTTTATCCGGCGGCCAGAAACAGCGTGTGGCGATCGCCAGGGCTCTGTGCATGGAACCGCAGATCCTCTTATTCGATGAACCGACATCCGCTCTGGATCCGGAAATGGTCGAAGAAGTCCTCAACGTCATCAAGGATCTTACCAAGCAGCATATGACGATGGTCATCGTTACCCATGAGATGATGTTTGCCAAAGATGTGGCGGATAAGATCGTCTTCATGGATTCCGGTGTCGTTCTGGAAGAAGGAAGTCCGGAAGTTATATTTGATCATCCTTCCAATGAACGAACCAAACAGTTCTTGTCCATCGAAGCCTTTTTCTTATAAATCCACCCTTTCCACATGGACCCTGCCGTCATCCAGTAAATAGACTCTGGCATAACACGGTCCGCTTAAATCGCGGTTGTAGTAAGTACTGCCTGGATTGATAAAGTGGATATTATCGTAGATTTCATCGGTAAAGATATGAGTATGTCCGAAGAAGACGATGTCTGCTTTGACGCTTTTGGCTTTTTCGAGCATCAGATTCTGTGAGAAGGTATAGCCGGTCCCATGGAAGATATAGATCGTATGACCGCCGATATTCAATAAGCGGTCTTTGGGATACTCATAATACCAGTCATTATTTCCTTCAACGGAAATAAACGGCGATAAGAGTTTCGGTTCAACCATTGAATCACCGCAATGAAAATAGTAATCGCAGGCCGGATTATCGCTTAAGATCTTATGGATGCCATCCATGTGGCCGTGATTATCGGAACTCAGACAGATCTTCAGCATTTTAAAAGAAAGTCTTCCCCTTTAATTACTTCCCGATCCGACAGATCGCCGAAACCGACCTGACGCAGACATTCATAGGCACCGATTGCCACACAATTGGAAAGATTCAGACTGCGGCAATCTGCCCGCATCGGAATGCGATAGCAGTCTTCCAGATGCTGCTTCAGGATCGCTTTATCAATACCGGTCGATTCCTTGCCGAAAACCAGATAAATGTCTTCATCGTCTTTCGGAAATTCACACTCCGCAAATGATTTCAAGGCGTATCTGGTAAAGTAGACAAAGTGTCCTTTTCTTCCCTCATAGAATTCTTCCCAGTTCTTATGGATCGTGTATTCGCATTCCTCGATGTAATCCATGCCGGAACGGCGAAGATGCTTTTCATCCATATAAAAACCCAAAGGTTCAATCAGATGCAGCTTCATGTTAAAGACCGTACAGGTACGCATGATGTTGCCGGTATTCTGCGGGATTTCCGGTTCAAATAAGACGATATGGATCATTTGGCACCTCTTTTATAGAGAGAATACAGGCCGAAATACGAAACGGCAATGATGGCAATGAAGGTAACGACGATCGTTACGACCAGATGATTGAAGAACTCCGGCGGTACGATCATGATTAATATGTCTTTTCGTAGATCCAAAAGCCAGAGATCGTTGCTTGGGAAAAAGACATGATGAAACGAGGTCCAGAAGGAATCGAAATCGATCAGGATCCATATGCCTAAAACGCCGATCACGATGGCAACATACATCAATACTTTCTTATAGGAAAGAAACAGCAAATCCGTCTTCTTTTTGATGAAGGCATAAGCGATGCCGACAAAAGAAATGATGCCGCTGATAACCATCAGACAATTGGCTGTCAGATTGAGCTTCTTGACATCGATCATGTGCAGTTTCTCATCATCGGTGAAGATCTCCCGCATTTCCCCTTTGACGTTCATCTGGATCTCCAGATTGGCCTTAGGGTCATTGAGATAAGTCAGGGTAAAATGCGTTAAGGTATCCAGATCTTCTTCACTGATGCCGATATGGTCGGCGATCGATTTGCCATAGAGCCGGATCTTGGAATGTTCGCTCCGATAAAACTTCTCATTGAAGGACCAGAAGTGAACAGAAAAAAGGATGGCAAATAACACAAATAATGCCGATACCAGTGTAAACAGTGTTTTTTCAGATCTTGTCTTTTGCATCGATGATCCACTCCTTTAAAGCCTTGGCTCTGTGAGAGTAGACATTCTTGTATTCTTCTCCCAATTCAGCTTCTGTTTTGTTGTATTCCGGGATCAGGAAGATCGGATCGTATCCGAAGCCTTTTTCTCCCGCCGGCACCTCAGCAATCTGGCCTTCATTGACGCCTTTATAATAATGTACTTCATTGTTCTTATCGATGAAGCACAGACAATCGACAAATCTCGCTCCTCTTTGGCTGACGCCTTTCATGACATCGACGATGTAGGCACACTTCTCTTTGTAGTTCATGTTGGGAAGAAACCTGGCGGAATGAATGCCCGGCTTGCCGCCGAAATAATCGATGCAGATGCCCGAATCATCGGCGATCGTCGGGAAGCCGAATAAGTCGTGATAGTACTTGGCTTTGATATAGGCATTTTCTTCAAAACTGTCTCCGTCCTCGATCGGTTCATCGAAATGTTCCATATCCTTGGGACAGATCAGTTCAATATGAACATCGTTCATTTTTAATATTTCATCGATCTCTTCGATCTTATGTGCGTTGTTGGAAGCGATAAATAATTTTCTCATAATAAAAGATTATAAATAGAAACGCTGCAATTTTCAATTTCTAGCTTTTCTAATTGGAATGATATTTTAATCGAACTATTTACAAATGCCCTTCATATGGCATAAAAAAGCCTCAGAATCGATCTGAGGCATTATTCGATGTTGAATTTTTCAATGATCTTCTGGACCAAAGGATTGCGGACCACATCGGAATTGGTGAATTCAATGAAGCCGATGCCCGGAATATCCTGAAGCTTTTCGGAAGCGATTTTTAAACCGCTTCTTGTCCGGTTGATATTGAGATCGATCTGCGTGATATCGCCGTTGACTACCATCTTGGAATTAAAGCCGAGTCTTGTTAAGAACATCAGCATCTGCTTATCGGTCGTATTCTGCGCTTCATCGAGAATGATGAAAGCCTCATCCAGCGTTCTTCCCCGCATATAGGCCAGAGGTATGACTTCGATGGTTCCCTTTTCGATCATCTTGTCCTTTTGTTCGCCGCCCAGAATCGCATCCAGTGCATCATAGATCGGCATCAGATACGGATCGATCTTTTCCTTTAAATCACCCGGAAGATAACCCAGGGATTCCCCTGCTTCGACGGCGGGTCGCGTGATAATGATCTTGGAGATCTTGCCTTTTTTGAAGTAGCTGACGGCCATTAAAACCGCCAGGAAGGTCTTGCCGGTACCGGCCGGGCCGATGCCGAAGGTCAGATCGTTTTCCCGTATCAGGTCGATGAAACGCTGCTGATTGGCGGTCTTGGCTTTATAAGGCTTGCCGTTAAAGGAATACGCGATGATTTCTTTTTTGAAGAATTCGCGGTGGGATTCGTTGATGTTGATGAAGGACTGTTTGATCAGATCGTAATCGATCTCTTCTTCCTTGCAGATGGAAACCAGATAGTCCATGTGGGCTGAGAATTTGGCAAACATTTCTTCATCATCGCTTAAGAGCTTGAAGTAATCATCACGGTACACGATGCCGCAGTCATAGAGTTCTTCCAAGAGCTGGATATTGGCATCGGAGACACCGATGATGTTTTTGATATCATCCTGCGTCAGATCTTTAAATACATATTTCATACAGTTTCTATTTTAGTTTAAAAAGAAAATGAATGCTACTGATGAGTGGTCCATTCATTGCCGCCGACATATTCGCATGCCCTTCCTCCGCATTCATTGCCGATGCGGATACAGTCTTCGATTTTCTCATTCTGTGAAAGGCCATGAATGAAACCGGCCACAAAGCTGTCACCTGCACCCGTCGTATCGATGCATTGAATGTTTCTTTGAGGTGCATAGATCTTTCCTTTATAGAGACATCCTTTTTCACCCATCTTAATCACGACGTTCTTTATTCCGCATTGATACAGAATTTCTTCGCATGCATGGATATCTTCGCTGTGACAAAGTGCTCTTGCCTCCGAGGCGTTGCAGAAGAAATAGTCAATATATTTTAGACATGACATATCTTTTGCGTCTTCATTGTTTTTGATGGAAGAACAGTCCACGCAAAGAAGGATCCCCTTTTCCTTGATCAATGAGAACAGTTTGCCCATCTGTTCATCATCGAATAAAGGTGAAATGAACATTGAGGCAAAGGAAACGATCTTACAGTCTTCATCGATACAGACATCCTCAAGGCAATAGGATCGCAGGGATCCGTTTTTGGAACCGATAAAATGACGTTCCCCGTTTTCATCGATCAGCACCAGTGAGAGATAGGTCTCCACATTCTGTTTGATGGGATTGGATACGGTGATCCCCTTTTCTTCCAGAAAGCTTTGAATCAGTACACCCATCGGATCATCGGCAATCACTGTGGAGATGGATACATCTTCCTTCAGATAAGAAAGAACGACTGCTTCGTTGAGTGCGTCGCCGCCAAAGGATGTTTTGATACGATCGGCCTTATATTTGCCGCTTAAAAAGGTTTTGCTGTCGATGTGATCGACCAGGATATCGATACAGGATGCCCCTAATACATTGATCTTGCTCATACATTCATTGTATTAAAAAAGTCGGTAAGATAACCGACTTATTTGGATCTTCTCAGTTTACGAGCATTTTCACGTTTCAGTCTCTTTTTGATACCAGGCTTAACGTAATATTCTCTTTTTCTTGCTTCAAGAAGAGTACCGTTACGGGAGACCTGTCTCTTAAAACGACGTAATGCATCATCAAGCTGTTCGTTTTCCTTGACTACGACTTTTGCCACTGTTTTTCACCTCCTCTTCTTTACGCAAAGTTTATTATAAACAAAATTATTTCAAAAATAAAGATTATTCGCCCTTTTCAATCAGTTTCGTACCGGAAGATGTGCCGATGCGGTTTGCTCCCAACTCGATCATCTTCATGAAGTCTTCCTTGCTGCGGACGCCGCCGGCTGCTTTGATAAAGCATCTGTCACCGACAGTATCCTTTAAAAGCTTGACATCTTCAAAGGTCGCGCCATGCGTGGAGAAACCGGTGGATGTCTTGACGAAGTCTGCCTTGGCTTCCAGAATGCATTCGCAGGCCTTGACTTTTTCTTCATCGGTTAAAAGGCATGTTTCGATGATGACTTTCAATGTCTTGTCACCGCAGGCTTCCTTGATCTGTTTGATCTCATCTGTCACATAGGCGTAGTCCTTGTCTTTGAGTCTGCCGATGTTGATGACCATATCAACTTCATCCGCGCCTTTTAAAACGGCATCTTTTGTTTCGGCGACCTTAGCCTCTGTCGACATAGCGCCTAAAGGGAAACCGATGACGCAGCAAACCAGTACATCCGATCCCTGAAGCTTTTCTTTGCAGAAAGGAATGTTGCAGGTATTGACACAGACAGATTTGAAATCGTATTCGATAGCTTCATCGCACAATTTGCCGATCGCTTCCAAAGAGGCATCCGCCTTGAGCAGCGTATGATCGATATACTTAGATAATTTCATTTTCTTCTCTCCTTCTCTTTTCTATGAATTTAACGGCATAATGCTTATCGCCGTAATAGAATTCCTTGCCAAGCGCCATCGAAAGAAAACGTTCATTTCCCTTGCCGATGATGATCAGCGTATCGTTCCTGTTCATGATCTCAATGGCATTTTCGATGGCTTGTGAGCGCATCGGCATGTACAGAATACGGCCGTTGTTTTCAAAGCGGTCGCACCGTTCCAGGATCTCCATGACGCCGGAATCAAGCGTCTCGTTTTCGGTCAGTATGGACACGTCCAGATACTTGTTGCAAAGTTCCATGATCTTTTCCAATCGTTTGTCGCCGTCGGAATAATTGATACTGATGACGCCGATGGCGCGGTTCTTGCGTTTGACAAAATCGGCATATTTGAAGATCTCTTCGATCGAATTGGTATCGTAGGCCGAATCTATGATGATGTTGTATTCCTGGTCGACCCTTTCCATGACGCCTTCCACGCAAGGGATATCAACCATATGGGAAATGACCGATTCGATGTCTTCCCCCTGCAAAGCCAAAGCAACGATGGCTGCTGTCAGATTGTAGACGTTGACCATGCCCTGCACTTTTGATTTGACGTTGAAAGATCTGCCGTCATGGACGATCTTATAGGCGATGCCGTTTGTTGAGATCGTCACATCCCGTATCTGGAAATCGGCGATCGTGGAAGTGCCGTACGTCACATAATTATCGACACAGGCAGAAAGTTCCTTGAAAGATTCATCATCGACATTGAATAAGACCTTTGTCGAATTCTCCAGAGTGTAGAGATAACGGCGCATATAGGTGTAATAATCGTTGGTCTGGTATTCCGAGGAATTCTTGTTGGTGCAGGTATAGATGACCACTTCCGGTTTGATGGAATCGAGTTTCTGTAAGTTCAATGAAGCAGCATCCGCTTCAAAGGTGCAGGCTTTGACATTGCTTTTCTTCATTGTATCCAGCATCTTGAGATTATCTAAGATATTCAAAGTCGCAAAGGACGAATTGAGTTCCAGGCCGTTATAGCGAATGCCCAGTAT
>CADAHV010000045.1:0-12631 GCA_902787775.1 uncultured Erysipelotrichaceae bacterium
GCACCATCTATGGTCTGAACATTCAAAAATTCAATGCCTTATATGGCTGTGATCTGCAAAAAAAATATAAAAAGGGGATCGCTTCTGACCACATTGAAATCAAAGACGGGCATCTGATCTGCACGGATCTGGAGATCCTCAACCACGTTTTATTGGATTTTATATTATAAATTTTTCACAAAATCATCACATATTTCTTGTAAAAACGTTTACATTTTTTCACTGGTCCCTTAAAATGAAATCAGAAAAGGGTTTTCTTCGGCTCACCTGTTTATATCTAATTTATTTAACCGATCAGACTTTTTTCTTAAGCGAAAATGGTTTTTTGACGCATTATCGATCACAAAAAGGAGGAGATCATGTCTACGATCAGTCTGCAGCATATTCAAAAGATCTATCCGAACGCTGCCGTTCAGGAGAGAAGAAAGAAAAAAGATAAAGATGGAGATATTCCAAAAAAGAAGAATAATCTGAAGATCACTGACGAAGGTGTCGTTGCCGTTGATGATTTCAATCTTGAAGTCGCAGATAAGGAATTTGTCGTATTCGTCGGACCTTCCGGCTGCGGAAAATCCACAACTTTAAGGATGATTGCCGGTCTTGAGGATATTACGAGAGGGGACCTTTATATCGATGGTGTTCGAATGAATGATATCGAACCGAAAGACAGAGATATAGCCATGGTCTTCCAGAACTATGCTTTGTATCCGCATATGACCGTGCGACAGAACCTGGAATTTCCTCTGACACTTCGTAAAGTTCCTAAAGAGCAGATGGACAGACAGGTCAATGAAGCAGCAGAGATCCTTGGTATTACCGAATATCTGAATCGAAGACCGAAAGCCTTATCCGGTGGCCAGAGACAGCGTGTTGCGATCGGCAGAGCCATCGTCCGTGAGCCGCGTATCCTGCTGATGGATGAGCCTTTATCCAACCTGGATGCGAAACTTCGTAATCAAATGCGTGCTGAGATCATCAAGTTAAGACATAGGATCAATTCCACATTCATCTATGTCACGCATGATCAGACGGAAGCCATGACTTTAGGCGATCGTATCGTCATCATGAAAGACGGAGAGATCCAGCAGATCGGCACACCACAGGAAGTCTTCAATAAACCGGTTAATACATTCGTTGCCGGATTTATAGGTATGCCGCAGATGAATTTCTATGACGGACGATTGCTGAAAGAAGACGATAAATATGTGATCGAAGTGCAAGGTGCCAGGATCGTTCCTTCTGAAGACAAACAAGAACGTCTGAAAGAAAGAAACACGCCAGAAATGGAGATCACCGTCGGTGCAAGACCGGAACATATCTCATTGAAAAACACGGAAGGGGCAATGATCGAAGGTATCGTCGATGTTTCGGAAATGATGGGCAGTTCGATCCATCTGCACCTCAATGCCGACGGAAAAGACAGTATCGTCATCGTTCCGACACTCGAACTCGGAGACAATTACCCGAAAGTCGGATCGGTCGTTCCGTTTACTTTCTCACCGAATGTCGTTCATATGTTTGACAAACAAAGCGGAAAGAATCTGGAATATCTTTAAACAAGATGCTTACCGGAAATCACCGGTGAACATAAATATTTTAGGAGGGTTAAATTGAAATGAGAATCAAAAAACTTTTGACTTTGAGTCTCGCATTCCTGATGATGATCGGAATGCTGACTGCATGCTCTTCATCAAAACCGAGCGAAGAACCGACTCCGGCTGCTGATGAAAAAGTCGCAGTTACCGTTACAGTCTGGAGTCCGCAGGAAGACCAGTCTGAAGAAAACGGTAAATGGCTGCAGACGATGTGTGACAACTTCGCAGCTGCACATCCGGAATGGGAGATCACTTTCAACTACGGTGTCTGTTCCGAAGGCGATGCAAAGACCAATGTTACGACGGACCCGGCTGCTGCCGCTGATGTCTACATGTATGCAAACGACCAGATCCCTGATCTGCTGAAAGCCGGTGCGATCGCTGAATTAGGCGGATCTACGCTTGACACGATCAAAAAGAACAACTCCGCTACGACAGTCAACACTGTTACTTATGACGGTGCTGTTTATGGTGCTCCATATTCAGGAAATACCTGGTTCATGTTCTATGACAAGAGCGTTTTCACCGAAGATGATGTCAAATCTTTAGACGCGATGCTGGAAAAAGGCAAAGTTGCTTTCCCGTTGAACAATTCTTGGTATATCGCTGCTTTCTATGTTGCTAACGGCTGCACACTGTTTGGCCCGGACGGCGGTGATGCTGCTGCAGGATTCGATTTCTCTGGCGATAAAGCCGTTGCAGTCACTGACTATCTGGTTGACCTTGTTGCTAATCCGAATTTTGTCAATGGTGACGTTTCTACAGGTACCGGTATCAGCGCATTCTTCTCCGGTGACTGGGACTACCAGAAAGCGAAAGATGCTTATGGCGACAACCTCGGTATCGCTGCTTCTCCTTCCTACACGTTGAATGGCGAAGCAAAACAGATGAAAGCTTTTGCTGGATCAAAGGCTGTCGGTGTCAACCCGACAACAGCTCTTTATGCTGAACATCCGGAGATCGCTGTTGCATTGGCTGCTTATCTCGGCGGTACAGAAGCTCAGCAGGCTCATTTTGATTCCAGAGAAGTCATTCCGACGGATGTCAACATCAATGTCGGCGATAACGCTTTAGCAAAAGCTAAAATGGATACGATGTCTTATGCGTCCATCGTTCAGCCTTTACAGGCAGATATGGGCAATTACTGGACTCCGGCTCAATCCATGGGCGATGAACTGGTTGCCGGTTCTGTTACTCATGCAAACGCAGCAGAAAAGACCGAAGCTATGAATGCTTCCATGAATTCTTCTGCAGTACAATAATCTTTAATTCCACGAAAACCGCAGTGTGATCAAGATCTGCTGCGGTTTTCTGCTTTCCTTCGGAGGTTATTTATGGAAAATAATCGTTCTAGTGTAAAAAACGCATTATTGCATGGTGACCTGTTTACAAAACTGTCTGCGGTTTTGATGGGTATCGGCATGATCGGCCACAAGCAAGTCATTAAAGGCTGTCTTGTCTTTTTGTTCGAGATCGCATTTATCTACTACATGCTGTCCACCGGAATTCATTCCCTTGCAATGATGCCTTCATTGGGAGACAGAGCACAAGAAAAAGTCTGGAATGAAGCTAAACAGATCTACGAATATATCGCAGGCGATAACTCCCAGCAGATCCTTCTGGCTGGAGTAATCACATGCTTTGTCATTGCTGCGATCATCGTTCTGTGGATCATTCAGCTCAAATTCTCATATAAGCTTGAACTTCAGCTGAAAGAAAAAGGAAAAGTTCCGACATTCAAAGAAGATATCATTTCTCTGTTTGACAAAAACCTACATATCACTTTGATGACACTGCCCTGTTTGGGCATTCTGATATTCAATATCGTCCCGCTTGTCTATATGATCTCGATGGCTTTTACGACCTATTCGAAAGAAGACGAGCATCTGATGCTTTTTGACTGGGACGGTCTGCATCAGTTCCAACGTGTTCTGAACATGAACGGAAACATCGGCCGACAGTTCTGGCATGTCTTAGGCTGGACCATCGTCTGGGCGATCTTTGCGACGTTCTTAAACTATATCCTGGGTATGATACTTGCTATGGTCATCAATAGGAAAGATACGAAATGGAAGGGTTTCTGGCGTTTCTGTTTCATTCTTTCGATAGCGGTCCCACAATTTGTCACATTGATGATCATGAACATCATGTTGCAGCCTTCCGGAGCAGTAAATGTTCTTTTGCAGAATCTGGGGCTGATCACTTCGCCGCTGCCGTTCTGGCAGAATGCGATGTGGGCAAGGGTCACGATCATTGTGATCAATATCTGGATCGGTATCCCATATACAATGCTCCAGATCACCGGCATACTGCAGAACATCCCTGCAGAGCTGTATGAAGCAGCAAAGATGGATGGAGCAGGACCGGTAAAGATCTTCTTCAAGATCACTTTGCCTTATATGCTGTTTGTTACGACCCCGTATCTGATCTCCAGCTTTGTCGGAAACATCAATAATTTCGGTGTCATATACCTGCTTTCCGGCGGCGGACCGACCTATGTCGGTGATACAGCCGGCCAGACTGACTTGCTTGTCACATGGTTATACAAACTGACCGTCGATCAACAGTACTACAACCTCGGAGCCGTCATCGGCATTATGACATTCGTTATCCTTACGATCGTTACTTTGGTCACATACCGTAATTCCGGTTCTTATAAGAATGAGGAGGCGTTCATGTAATGAATGAAGTTGCAAAGAATCAACTCAGTCCAAGACGAAGGCTGGTCAATTTCCTTGTTCATTTGCTGCTGGCGATCTTAGCCGTGATCTGGATCCTTCCGATCTTCTGGATCGTTTTGACCAGTTTCAGAGCTGAACCAGGTGCTTATACCAATACGTTCCTTCCTCAAGGATATACGTTCAACAACTATATCAAGCTGTTTACTGATCGAAACGTTCTGAATTTTCCGAAGATGTTCATGAATACGTTCATCATTGCGATATTCACTTGTTTCTTCTCTACGTTCTTCGTTCTTTCGGTATCATATTCTCTGAGCCGGATGCGTTTTGCGTTCCGTCGGCCTTATATGAATATCGCCATGATCCTTGGCTTGTTCCCGGGATTTATGGCCATGGTCGCTCAGTACTTCATCCTGAAAGCAATGGGTCTGACTGAAGGTTCCATGATCAGGATCGGTCTGATCATCGTTTATTCAGCATGTACCGGCCTGGGATTCCAGATCGCAAAAGGCTTCTTTGATACTATCCCGAGATCGATCGATGAAGCTGCGGTCATGGATGGTGCTACGCAATGGCAGGTATTCACGCGCATCACGATGCCTCTTTCCAAACCAATCGTCATTTATACGGTCATGACTTCTTTCATTGCTCCGTGGGTCGACTTCGTATTTGCGAAAGTCATCTGCAGAGCCAATGCAGATCAATTTACCGTTGCGATCGGTCTTTGGAACATGCTGCAGAAAGAATACATCTATCAATGGTATACATGCTTTGCAGCCGGTGCCGTGGTCATTTCGATCCCGATCGCTATCTTGTTCATCTATATGCAGCGTTTCTATGTAGAAGGAATGTCCGGAGCTGTGAAAGGCTGACTTATTACAACAAAGCAAATCCATTCAAAAAGCTATACATCTTCGTATAGCTTTTTTGACGATTGTTTCTTAAACAATGAAATCGCAAGTGCAATGATCATTGTAAGATCGCAGATGTATACGGTCCTATGATGAACTCTTTGTTCTTGAATGTCGCTTTATCAAATCCTGCATCCTCCAGCAATTTTTTGAATGTTTCCGTTTCTATCCTGATCTCTTCATCGGAACAATTGTGTACGATATATAAAGTTTGATCTTCGTATTCAACGGAAAATCCGCCAAGAGAAGGCTGATCAAACGAAAGCTTTTTGTAATCGCCTCTGGCGATCGCAGGATACTTTTTCCGTAAAGAGATCAGATTCCTGTAGTTTGCCAGAAGGCTGTTTTCATCTTTCAACTGATCGGCGACCGTACCATTGATCTGATTCTTCGGTTCGTAAGTACTGCCTTCCGGATCGCTGATCGTATCCTGATCTCCCCAAAGCATCTTCAGACGTCGGTTGGCGTCGGTATTGGCACCGCCCCTGGAACCTTTCATGCCGATCTCTTCGCCGTAATATATGAAAGGGGAACCGGGTGAAAGCAGAAGCAGATCAGCAGCTAGATGAGCCTGTCCGTTTTGAACGTTCAGATATCCGGCGGATCGATCCATATCGTGATTGGATATGAAGGGGATAGGCATGGAGCGGTCATTTATGTTTTTTAAAGTATCCTGATAGTTTTCAACATATGCTGCAAACCGATCGATATCACCGCTTTTCACGGTATTGGCTATCATTCCTTCGTTTTGCGACATTGTGAAATTGAAACAATTCATTACTTTGATGTATTCATTGACCTCAGATTCTCCGCTCCAGACTTCACCGACGAGATAAACATCTTCTTTGATCTTTTTCAGTTCATCCGTATACCATTTCCAGAAACCTTCCGTGGCATTCGTATCATTCAGATAAAGATATTTCGCGGCATCAAGACGGAAACCGTCGACGCCTTTGTCAAGATAGAACCTGGAGATATTCAAGATCTCTTCTCTGACTTCCGGATTGTCGAAGTTCAATTCCGGCATATCATAGGAGAAATTACATTCATAGTTCTGATCGGTCCATTCGATATCACAGAACGATCTTCCAGAAGTGTTGCTGTCTTTGTATGCATAAGTGTAAAAATCATAGAATTTGTTGGAAACGTCATTGTTTTGGTGAGCTTTTACGAATTCATGAAACCATTCGTTTTGAGATGAAGTATGATTGAAAGCCATATCGAGGATCACAAGCACATTTCGTTTATGACATTCTTCAATAAGTTCTTCAAGGTCGCTTTGTGCGCCGAAAGACGGATCGATGCGGTAATAGTCGATGACATCATACTTATGATAGGAAGGGGAATAAAAGATCGGTGTAAGCCAGATCCCCTGTATCCCGAGAGAGTCCTTGGAAAGAGCGTTTCCGTCATTGAGATAATCCAGACGGTCGATAATGCCCCTGAGATCCCCGATCCCGTCTCCGTTGCTGTCGGAAAACGAACCGACAAAGATCTCATAAAATACCCTGTAGTTGTCATCGGTCTCATCGATCTGCTTTTTTGCCGAACATCCAGAAAGAAGAAGTAAGACAATGACAACAAAAACCAATTTTTTCATGGCAAGATGCCTCCATTGTTTTTCTGATAATCTTCAATTCTATTTTAACTTTTGCGCTAAAATAATTATAGTGAAATCTGAGGGGTAAATATGTCAAGAACTAGAAGTGCAGGTATCCTTTTGCCGATCTTCTCGCTGCCGTCAAAGTACGGTATCGGGACTTTGGGCAAGGAGGCATACCGATTTGTCGATTTCCTTGTGAAAGCGGACCAGACCTACTGGCAAGTCCTTCCGATCGGTCCGACAAGCTATGGCGATTCGCCATACCAGTCGTTTTCTTCTTTCGCCGGAAATCCGTATTTCATCGATCTCGATCTGCTCGTAAAAGATCATCTGCTTGAAAAGAAAGATCTGAAAGATCTTGAAGTCAAGGATAGCCGATATGTCGATTACGGTCATCTTTATGAGACGCGTTATCTTCTCCTTCATAAAGCATATGAAAAGGGGGAAGAGCTTTATGCAGAAGAATTCAAGGAATTCATCAGCAAGAACAAAGGCTGGCTGGAAGACTATGCCTTGTTCATGGCGGTAAAGAAACACTTCAATATGGCCTCTTGGCTGGAATGGCCGGATCCTCTGATCCGCCAGCACAAGCCGGAAGCCGTGTTCATGTATAAAGAAAGACTGAAAGAAGACATCACATTCTATTCCTTCATCCAATATCTCTTCTTCAAGCAATACAGCGCTTTGAAAGAATATGCCAACAAAAAGGGCATCAAGATCATCGGTGACTTGCCGATCTATGTGGCGATGGATTCTTGCGATGTCTGGAGCGATTCCAAGCAGTTTCAGCTCAATGAGAATACCAAAGTTCCGGAAAACGTGGCCGGTGTACCGCCGGATTATTTCTCGAAAGACGGACAATTATGGGGAAATCCGCTCTATGACTGGAACTACATGAAATCGACCGGCTATAAATGGTGGATCGATCGTGTTGCCGGAGTTTCTTCTTTCTTCGATGTCATCCGCATCGACCATTTCCGCGGATTTGCGGAATACTGGTCCGTTCCTTATGGGGAAACGACCGCCAAGAACGGTCATTGGGAAAAAGGTCCGGGCATCGATTTTGTCGCTGTGCTGCGTGACTGGTTCTCCAATATCGAATTCATTGCCGAAGACCTTGGCGAATCTTCGCCCGGTCTCATCGACCTGTTGAAAGAGTCCACATTCCCGGGCATGCGTGTCCTGGAATTCTCCATGGATCCTGAAGGAAAGTCCTCGCATTCTCCGCACAATCAGGACAGTAACTGCGTCTGCTATATCGCGACGCACGACAACATTCCGGTCATGGGTTGGCTCAAACAGGCCAAAGCCAAAGACCTCGCTTATGCCAAACGCTATTTCGGTCTGAATGAAGAAGAAGGCTATAACTTCGGATTCATCCGCGGAGGCATGGCTTCTTGTGCCTATCTATTCGTCTGCCAGATGCAGGATTACCTTGGCCTGGGCAAAGAGGCGACCATCAATGCGCCGGGAACGCTCAACAACTGGAAGTGGCGTCTCCTGCCGGAAGAAGCTGATAAGCAGATCGCTAAAAAGATTGCTTTATATACCAAGACCTTTGGCCGTTCCCGCCCGGAAAAAAACAAAGAGAGTAAGCGATAAATAAGGCTTTTTTCCTTGAAAAGAGATTGGATCCGTGATATATTGATTAGGCATTGTTGCTGAGTTTAGACCTACTCCGGATCTATGCTCGGTTACAATCGAAATAGAAAAAAAGGAGAAAAAGAAATGTTATCAAAAGCTGAAAAGGCACAAATCGTCAAGGAGTATGCCAGATTCGAAGGTGACACTGGTTCCGTTGAAGTCCAGGTCGCATTA
This sequence comes from uncultured Erysipelotrichaceae bacterium, assembly GCA_902787775.1. Lineage (GTDB taxonomy): Bacteria > Bacillota_I > Bacilli_A > Erysipelotrichales > Erysipelotrichaceae > Colivicinus. The sequence continues at coordinate 8,609 of CADAHV010000045.1, forward strand.
CTGACTGCTACCATCAACAAGCTCACTGTCCACATGCAGTCTAACAAGAAGGATTTCCATTCCAACAGAGGTCTGCTGATGATGGTCGGTAAGAGAAAGAGCCTGATGGACTATCTCAAGAGAGAAGACGTCAACCGTTACAGAGATCTGGTTTCCAAGTTAGGTTTAAGAAAATAACAGGGAATAAGCAGGGGTTCAACCTGCTTTTCTTTTTGTGCTAGAATTAAATAAACAGAGGTTTACTTATTATGGCACAGATGCTGAAGGAAACAACCAGACAGGCAATATTGGATGCGGCAAGGTCCGAATTTCAAGAAAAGGGCTATGAAAATGCCTCAATGCGCACGATTGCCGAAAAAGCCGGAATCACGGTAGGCAATATCTATCGCTATTTTAAAGACAAGGACGATCTCAACGCTCACATCATTTCCGATGTCTCAGAGCGCATTGAGAAGATCTTCAACTCTTTGAAATTGAATGCTTTGTCCAAGGAACCAAGGGTTTTCAATATGACGACCGATCCGATCCAACTGGAGAAGATGATGGATCAGCTCTCCGGCTTGCTGGTGGAACTCTTTTTTGAGAAAGAGGAAGAGTTCAAGATCCTCTTGAATGATGAAAACCTCAATCGGAAAATGCGTGACTGGTTTGAAAACACTATGCGGGATTTGATCTCCCAGACCTATACCATTCCGGACCGCAAAGAAGAAAGAGATATCCTGTCGCATGCCTATGCCAGGGCAGCTTTTGACGGACTCAAGGATATCTTTATAAATACCCGCAAAGATAAAACATTGCTATTGTCGATGACCCGTTCATATCTGAATAACTTTATGAAGATGGTCAACGATGCCTATTCGATCAGAAAGTTCTATTGATGTTACTGGTAAAAGGAATCAAGCTAAGGCCTGAAGAAGATGAATCCAGACTGAAAACGCTGCTTGAAAAGCGATTGCGCCACAAGATCAGATCTTACAGGATCTATAAGAAATCACTGGACGCTCGAAAGCAGCCTTTTTATGTGTATTCCATATTGGTTGAAATCGACAATGAAAGAAAGTATCTGGGAAAGGATGTTTCTCTGTTTGAAGAAGAAAATCTGGAAGTGGAATACAAGGAAAGAAATGAAACGGTCATCATCGCCGGATATGGACCAAGCGGTATTTTTTCGGCTTACCGTTTAATGAAGGCCGGTTATAAAGTTTTGGTCTTTGAAAAAGGAAAACGCATTAAGGAAAGAGAAAAGGATGTGGCCTTGTTCTTTGAAAAAGGGATCCTGAATACCTCTTCCAACGTTCAGTTCGGTGAAGGCGGTGCCGGTACATTCTCGGATGCCAAACTGACGACCCGCATCAAAGATCCTTACATCCGTTACATCATTGATGTCTTTATTGCTCATGGCGCCGATCCGAAGATCGCCTATGAGAATCATGCCCACATCGGCACAGATCACACACGAAAGATCATCGCCTCGATCACCGACGATATGATAAAACAAGGCGTCGAGTTTCATTTTGAAGAAGAAATGGAAGAAATCCTTTTGGATGAAAATCGCAACGTTACGGGAATTCGGACAAAAAAAGGCTCTTATTCTTGCGATCATCTTCTGATCGGCGTTGGTCACAGTGCCTATGAAACAGTAAAGATGTTGAAGGAAAAGGGCGTTTACATCGAAAAGAAAGACATTGCCATCGGTTTTCGCGTTGAACATCCGCAGAAACTGATCGATGAACGTCAGACAAAAGGGATGGTTGAAGCAGCAAATGAGTACTTCCTTCGCTATAAAGGTGAAAAAGGCGTCTATTCCTTCTGCATGTGTCCGGGCGGCATGGTCGTTCCGGCAATGAGCGATGAACACACCATCGTCACCAACGGCATGTCCTATGCAGCCAGAGATTCCGGCATTGCCAATTCGGCGATATTGATTCAGATCGGCAAGGAAGAATTTGAAGACGGCTATGCATATCTCCATGGTTTGGAAGAAAAAGCCTATGCTATTTCTGATTCCTATAAAGCACTCAGCCAGAATATTAAAGATTTCATGGAAGGGAAGCTGTCCGATCTGATCTTTACTTCAAGTTATCCGTTGGGTACGGTTTTATATGATTTCAATCAGTTTTTTACAGCTAAAGATCTTTCTATTCTGAAAGATGCTTTCTACGATTTTGATAAGAAGATCCCCGGTTTTATTGAGCAGGGCATTATGGTCGGCCCGGAGACCCGTTCCTCCTGTCCGATCCGCATTCTGCGAAACGAAAACTACGAATCAGTCAACACCAAACGTCTCTATCCGATGGGCGAAGGAAGGCGCCGGTTATGGCGGCGGCATCATGTCCTGTGCCCTGGATGGAATTCGCGTTGCCAATGCGCTACTATTGAAACATGGAAAAATATCAGAAAGACTTTGATTATTCCTATTGTCTTGGCATGTCGCTGACGATGGAAGCCTTATTACAAAAACCGGACTTTGTAAAAGAAGTCATTTTGAGCGAGAAAGCCTATAAGAACAGTCAGCTTGATCATCTTTTGGATTTATGTGAGAAACACAACATTAAAATCGTCTACGACGACAAGACGATCGATAAGCTGTCGATCAAAGAAAACTGCTACTGCATCGGTGTCTTTGATAAGTTTTACTTTAAACCGGAAGGAAGACGTCATATCGTCTTATACGGATTCAATGATTATGGGGAATTGGGAACCGTACTTCGTTCTTCAATTGCCTTTGATTTCCATGACATCATTTTAGTCCACAGTCAGATCGATTACTTTGATCCGCGCTGCATCCGTGCTTCGATGGGTTCGATCTTCCACACCAACATCTCGCAATATGATGATTTGAATTCTTATTTGAATACCCATAAAGATTACGAGATCTATCCGTTTGTATCAGAATCAGATAGAAAACTTTCTACACTGAAGCTTCATGATCCATATGCGATTGTGATCTCGCAGGATCCGGATATGCTGGATGGTTTATTTGATAACGGCATCAGCATCGAACAGAACACAGAAAAAAAGATGTCGCTGTCCATCCGTTCTTCGATCATCTTGTCATATGCCTATGATCGAAATCGCAGACGGTAGCTGCATCTTTTGCATAGTTCAGGCAAAATCTTTCTTTGCCGGAAGCCTTCTGTATAATCTTTATATATCTTCGAATCAAGGATGACCGCCAGGCTTTCCTTTTTTAAATCGCCGATCATCGTATGTACTTTGGGATCCAGACAGCATAATCCGACTTTTCCTTCATGGTTGATGGCGATCATGTCGATGCCTCCATGGCAGGTCCCCGTATCGGATATATACGGATCATTGATGTCCGGCCATTTGAAGAAGTCTTCTTCATAAAGGTAGACATTCTTTTTTAACAGATACGAGGAAGACCGTTTTGTTTCTTCAATGCCGAATTGTTTAATCAGTTTGTTTTTATAATCTTTGAGATCTTCGGACAGACTTTCTTCGTTATAGAAACGCAGTTCGATATTGAAAGGGTGGCCCTTAGTAATCAAGGCATCAATCATTTCAAAATAATGATCTTTCTCTTTACAGTGATCGTAGCTGTGTAAGGAGATCGACAACTTCCTGAGACAAGGATGTTCATCCAGAGTCAGAAAACGATGTAAAAGAGTTCCATTAGTGACAAGCTGCAGCTGAAAGCCTTTCTGATCCAGAATGTCCAGTATTTTTTCAAAATCCGGATGCAGAAGGGGTTCTCCCAAAATGTGAAGATAGATGTAATTACAAAAGGGTTTGATCTGGCTGGTGTAGTCATCGATCTGATCTAAGGACATGAAAGAATTTCCTTTCTCATAGGTACAGAAAGGACAGCGCAGGTTGCATGCATCACTGATCTCCAGATAAACACGTTTCATGAGTTGATTTTATCGCAATTTTTACCGTTTTTAACAGCTAAGTTTTATTTTGACACTCCGCACGGCTAAAGCCGTGGGATTCCTGCTTCGCTGATCACAGCGCTTCAGCCGAAGCTTCAGCGACTTACACGATCTCCGCAAGCGTACT
>CADAHV010000046.1:0-17602 GCA_902787775.1 uncultured Erysipelotrichaceae bacterium
CGCGGATCAAGAAGGCCTTTGGAAAGAAGTTTGGTGCGGGCAATGTTGGATGGGTAGAGAAGATACTGTTCATTGACGATCTGTTTACATCCCTTTTGGTGATAGGACCACAGGGTTTGTAAAGTTTCGATGTCCATGGCAGCCGGGGTCTCCGATAAGACCGGGAAGCCCCTTTCCATCCATTCGATGCTGACGGCGGCGAGGTGAGCCTTATCGACGGAAACGACGACAAAGTCGGGTGAAAGAGCGACGCATTCTTCAACGGAGGTCGTGGCAGGAATGTCGTATTGGACTTTGAAACGATCGGCTTTTTCCTTGGTCCGACATAAGAGGGCGCACAGTTCAAAACAATCTTTCAAGGCCTTGGCAATGCGGACATAGTAGAGGGCTCTCCAGCCGGATCCGATGATGATGAACCTGATCTTTCTTTCCATAAAGGGGGCTCCTTGCTGATCTTTCTTTCCATAAAGGGGGCTCCTTGTTTTCCTGTCTCCATTATAATGTGTGGTATACAATATTGGTGTAGATAGAAGAGGTGAAGGCATGGAGATATACGAAAGGATCATTGAAGAACTGGAAGGCAGAAATTATAAGATTCATCATCAGGATGAACTTTCCTATGATTATCTGGGACAGGATGGCTACTCGATTGAGGTCCTTAACGAGAGCGGTCTGGAAGAAGATTCTTTGTTTATCGAATATGACGGGGTCAAGTATGCCATTCTCTTCAACAACTGTTTTGAAGAGTTCTATCCGGAATATGAGGAAGACATCTACTTCATGTTAAGAGAAGTTCGAGACATCTTTGCCGGCAAAAAGTGTGCCGCTCTTCTGTACTACAATGCCGATGGTTTCTTAAAACTCTTGGCCAGCGGTTTCATGAAGGAAAAGGAAGTCAAAGGGAAGAAAGCCGAAGAGGTCTTCCGTTACATCTATATGGCCAACACCCTGGCAGAGCGGATCAAGGTCAATGGCGGTAAGGCGGTCTTCCGTTTCTGGAAGGAAGATCAAAACATTGAAATCGAGATTCCGAAAGAAGAAAAGAAGAATTTCAGTTAAATGGCGAAAGCCATTTTTTAAATAGAAAAATGGCATTTCTGCCATTTCTAGGAATATTCTTTCAAATTTGTGTAAAGCTGATCCAATAAAGCCTTCTTGGTGAACGGTGGCCAGTGGCCGCCGATGAAGGTATCGGCATCTTCCTTTTCAATCGTCTCGATCATCTGTTTTAAGAGTTTGGGATCGGGGATCCAGGTGGGGAAGACACCGGAGATGGCATCGCCGAAAAAGAGAACTTTTTCTTGCGGGACGCGGATCAAGGTAGCGTCGTCAGTGTGCGGTGACACGGCTTCAAAGGCTTCCACGCGGATGCCACCGGCATCTAACACAAGTTTGTCCTCAAAGACGATGTCGGCCGGGATGACGACGATTTCTTTGTTGCCGGCATATTCCTTAGCGATGCTGGGATCCAAGGCCAGGAATCTCTGATCGTTTTCTGGACTTCGTTGACGGATGAAATCGAGGAGATGGTCATTGGTGGTCTTATTGGCAATCGAGAGGCCACTAATCTTATGCATGGCAAAGGAGTGGTCCCAATGCCAGTGGGTGATGATGGTTAAGGCAGGGAGCGGAAGATTATTTTCCTTTAAAAGATCATAGAACTCTTTCAGATGATCGCCGCTGTGGCCGGCATCGATGGCAATCGAATAGCGATCGCCCCTGATATAGCCGATTGCCGGACGGTCCCGTTCTTCTTCGTAGGATGAATAATAGATGCGCTCGGAGTATTTGTACAGTTCCATGTCGTTCACCTCTTTCCCTTATTTTAGCCTAAGGGGAGAGGAAGATTGAAACACAAAAGGAAGAATCATACTACAATGGAGGAAACAGGAGAATTCTGCTATGAAAGAAAAGATCAATGTATTTGATTATGCTGAGCTGATCGACAAAGCGATCCATCCGGGCGTTTTGTTGAATACCAACGGTGACAAGTTCAATTCCATGGTGATCGGCTGGGGCCATTTAGGCGTCATCTGGGGAATCAATACCTTTGTCGTCTATGTCAGACAAAGCCGCTACACCAAGGCACAGATCGATAAGACGATGGAATTCACCATCTCCGTGCCGATGGGTGAAACGAAGTATCCGAAGATCTTTGAAGTCTGCGGCACGATGTCGGGAAGAGATGTCAACAAAGCGGATTATGTGACACTGGAAGAACCTGCGACCAATCATACGCCGGGCATCAGGGAATATCCTTTGACGATTGAATGCGAAGTCATATACAAACAGGATCAGGATCTGGATGCCATTGCACCGGAAGTCAGAAATAAACACTACGGAAGCGATCCGTCGGATTTCCATACCTGTTATATCGGCAGAATCGTCGATGCCTATATCATCAAATGAGAATACGAAAATCTGAATTGCGTGATCTGGATAGGATGATGGCGATCTATGCGGATGCCAGGGATTTCATGGCATTGACCGGCAATCCCCTGCAATGGGGCCCGACAAAGTGGCCGCCAAAAGAATTGATCCTTTCCGACATCGAAAAGGGAAACAGCTATGTCTGTGTGGATGATGACGATAAAGTCATCGGCACCTTTTACTATGTCTATGGCGAAGATATTGAGCCAACCTACAGAGATATCAGAGATGGAAAGTGGCTGGATGACTCCGCTTACGGGGTGGTCCATCGCATCGCTTCCGATCATTCGATCAAGGGGATCGGTTCGTTTTGTATCAAGTGGGCTTTTGAACAGTGCAATCACCTTCGCATCGATACCCATGGTGACAATAAGGTCATGCAGAATCTATTAAATAAGCTGGGTTTCATCCACTGCGGAACGATCTATGTACAAGAGGATGACTATCCCCGTCTGGCTTTTGAGAAGTCAAAAAACTTATCTTAAACGATTAAGAGCTGCGGCTCTTTTTCAATCTATGAAATTATCACAAAAAGGGATTGACTCCCTATAGGGTTTTCCATATTATTAATAGCGTGCAGCAAGGAGACGAGATAGTATATGAGTCTTAAAGGTAAAACGATCCGCTCAAAAGCAAGTGGACTGGTTGGTCAGATCGTAGGTGTGGAAAAGGGCGAATTAAGAGTGACATTCACCCGTTTCCAGGAGATTTCGATTCCTCTGGCCAAGGCAGAAAACCTTCTGGAAATGGATGAAGAGACCCTGGAAGAACTTCATAAGGAAATCGCTTCTTCCGCCAAAGACAAAGAGGTCGTGGAATCAAAGGTCCGCACCTATATGGATGAGTTTGAGGAAGAGGAAGAAGAGGAAGAAGCGGAGTTTGAAGATGAAGCTCCCCTTGAGATGGAATTTGATGATGACGAATAAGAAGGAGAAATCCTTCTTTTTTGTTTGTATGGATTGTTTTTTACTGCATATCACCCAGATGCAGGGAAGAGGCATCGATCCACTCTTTGGGATCCTGAAGGTCGTTGTAGGTGGATAAGTTGCCGTTCAGCTGTTTTTGAATGCTTTCGTATCGCAGTCTGCCGAACATCTTTAAGGCCTTGCAGGCCTGATCAAACTCTTCGACCGTATAGAAGGCGGAAGGATCTTTTGCCACGTAAGGACGAAGCATCTGATACAGCTGGTCAACTTTCTTTTCAAAATGGCCGGAGGTGAAAAAGGTATCGAGGATCTCAGACATCGCCTCATGGTATTTCTGACGATAGTCTTCATTTTCTTCAATCCACTTCCACATCGGGCGCTCTTCTGCCTTCGTCAGATACAACGGTGTATCGATGCCGAAGTTGACATAAGGGGTCGGATCTTCTTCGATATCCTCCGGCCAGATGTGAGTGAAGGTCATGAAAGAGGCGTTGAAATCCCAGGGGAAGAGGGCCAGACGGCCTCCTCTTTCGTATAAGAAATAGTTGTGCAGCATCGGTCCGATGTAGCCGTCGTAGTTCATCAGAGCGCTCTGTACGGCAAAGTAGCGGATCAGCTCATCGGTGTCCAGATATTTTTCAAGATCTTTTCCTTCATTTAAGGATTTGATCGATTCTATGATTCTTTTTTCGGACTCTTCATTGGTTTTGGTGACGTTGTTTTCGAAGATGTCGGAATAACTCTTGGGATCATCGTCGATATATTTGAAATCAGCGCCGTTGGTTTCCACATCGAAATTGAGACCTTCCGCTTCGATCTTGGCGACGTCTTCGATGTTCAAGTCAAGATCGGCTTGCGGTTTGTACAGGAAACCATCGTTCTTGTGGTAACGGATCAGAAAGCTTGTGTCGATGTCTTCCACCATGACGTAGAGTCCGTGATCAACGCCATTGATTGTAATGAAGCAATACGCCAGCAGCGGCGTATCAACACCGGCATAGCGGAACATATCATAGCTCATGAAGTCCTTCATATAGGTGGCGTCTTCAAACATGTTGTTGAGATTCAGCTTATCAAGGCCATGACAGGTCTGGTCCTTGCGGTTTTTAGAGAAATTGATCTTGTAGCTGTAGCGGTCACTGTTTGGATCATCGGCAACAAAATAGAGGCTGGAATTGCCTTTGGTGGAAAAGGATACTTCTTTATAGAGATCGTCGTCAATTGTGATATCGACGGTGTATTGGGTCTTGTCGGTCGGATTTTTCAAAAGATCGGCATAGTCTTCCTCGCTGATCTTCACATCGACTCGGTGGACAAAGGATGTACGAAAGATTGTTTTGGCATAATCATCAAATTCACTTGTTTCCTTCTTTTCGCAGGCAGCGGAAAGAAACAGGATCAATAAGAAGAACATTATTTTTTTCATGTCATCACGCTTTCTATCTTCATATTACGCTATTTTGGCTTGTGAATATAAGCAGACTATTTTGTGTCTTCATGAATTTTCAGGTGGGTTATAATGAAGACAAGAGGAAATAAAACTATGGATAATCAAACAATGTGGGCTCTGGTGAAGGAAAAGCCGGAAGTCGGTATATGGGCAAAACGGGTTCCGATTCCGGAAGTCGGCTACAACGACGTCAAGATCAAGATCAAGAAGACGGCGATCTGCGGAACCGATGTGCATATCTACCAGTGGAACAAGTGGGCACAGAAGACCATCGTGCCGGGACTGACCATTGGCCATGAATATGTCGGCGAGGTCGTGGAAGTCGGCCAGGGAGCCAGAGGCTTCAATGTCGGCGATATCGTTTCGGGTGAGGGGCACATCACCTGCGGCAAGTGCCGCAACTGTCTGGAAGGACACAAGGAAAACTGTCGGAATGCCAAGGGCGTCGGTGTCAACCGCAACGGTGCCTTTGCGGAATATCTGGTCATCCCTTACGTCAATGTCTGGAAGACCAGACCGAATATCGATGAAGAGCTCTATGCGATCTTTGATCCGTACGGCAACGCCACCCACACTGCCTTGACCTATCCGGTCCTGGGTGAAGATGTACTGATCACCGGGGCGGGTCCGATCGGCTGCATGGCTGCGGCCATCGTCAAGTTCTCCGGTGCCAGACATGTCGTAGTGACTGATTTCAACGAGTATCGTCTGAATATGGCGACCACCATGGGTGCGACCAGAACGGTCAATTTGAAAAATGAAAAACTGGAAGATGTGATGGCAGAACTAGGCATGAGCGAAGGCTTTGATGTCGGACTGGAAATGTCGGGTGCGCCTTCGGCTTTGAACCAGATGGTCCACAATATGAAAAACGGCGGCAATATCGCTCTGTTAGGCTTATTGCCGGACAATACGGAAGTGGACATGGAAAAGATCATCTTCTCGGGTCTCAATCTGAAGGGCATTTACGGACGCAAGGTCTGGGATACCTGGTATAAGATGACGACGATGATCGAAGCGGGCTTGGATATCTCCAAGATCATCACCCACCGTTTCGATATAACCGATTATCAGAAGGGTTTTGATGCAATGCTGTCAGGCAATTCGGGAAAGGTCATCCTGGATTGGACGAATATAGATAAGGTGGAACAGTTATGAACCAGAAAGAAGCATTAAAGTATTATGCCGATACCGTTGAGGAAATAAAGGAAGCCGGTCTGTTCAAGGCCGAAGCACCTTATGTTTCCCCGCAGGGCGCTTACATCGTCATGGAAAACGGCGAAAAATTATTGAACATGTGTGCCAACAACTACCTCGGTTTAGGCAATGACAAGCGCCTGATCGAGGCAGCCAAGAAGACCTATGATGAAAAGGGCTATGGCTTGGCTTCCGTGCGTTTCATCTGCGGTACGCAGGATATTCACAAGACCCTGGAAAGAAAGATCTCGGCCTTCTTAAAGACCGAGGATACCATTCTCTATTCTTCCTGTTTTGATGCCAACGGCGGTTTGTTTGAAACACTTTTAGGTGAACAGGATGCGATCATTTCCGATGAACTCAATCATGCCTCGATCATCGACGGCGTGCGTCTGTGTAAGGCGAAACGCTACCGCTATAAAAACAACGATATGGTCGATCTGCGCGCCAAACTGGAAGAGGCCGATCAAAACGGTGCCCGCATCAAGATGATCGCCACCGATGGTGTCTTCTCGATGGACGGCATCATCTGCAACCTCAAGGGAATCTGTGATCTGGCCGATGAATTCGGTGCTTTAGTCATGGTGGATGATTCCCATGCGGCCGGTTTCATCGGTGAAAACGGCGGCGGTTCCGTGGAGTATTGCGGGGTACAGGGAAGAGTCGATGTCATCACCGGCACCTTAGGCAAGGCCCTGGGCGGTGCTTCCGGCGGTTATACGTCCGGACGCAAAGAGATCATCGACCTGCTTCGCCAAAGAAGCCGTCCATATCTCTTCTCCAACACGTTGGCACCGGCGATTGCCGGAGCCAGCATCGAGCTCTTCGATATGTTGTCGGAGAGTGATGGCTTGAGAAAGCACCTGATGGAGATCACACAGTATTATCGCGAAAAGCTCAAGGAAAACGGCTTTGACATCATTGACGGTACCCATCCGATCGTGCCGATCATGTTGTATGAGGAAAAGCTGGCGGGTGAATATGCGGCAAAGATGCGGGAAAAAGGCATCTATGTGGTGGCCTTTTCCTATCCGGTCGTGCCGAAAGGCAAGGCCCGTATCCGTACGCAGGTCTGTGCCAACCATTCCAAGGAAGACATCGACTTTGTCGTGAAGTCGCTGATTGAAACCAGAAAAGAGATTGAAAACAGATAGAAAGCAGCTGTCATTTGACAGCTGCCTTTTGTATTAGAGGATGCGCCAGTTGCAGCCAAAGTATCTGGAGGCATTTTTGGCTGCGTGTTTGATTTTTTCTTCGGCGTTCTGAAGATATTTCGGGCCCTTGTCGTTGGGCTGTTTTTTAATCCAATTGACGGCTTCTTTGAGATTCTCGTATTCTTCCAGGACCGTATTTCCGTTCAAGCGCAGGACTTTTCTGACCTGGTCGGGATAACGGTGGGGATCGACGTATTCCAAGAAGGCATCGAAGTTTCGCTCGCCGCTTTTCATCTTGTCGTAGACCATCTTCAAAAGCTTGGCATCGTCCAGGGCGTTGTGATTCTGTTCGCCCATGGAATGATCGAAGTACTTGCCCAGTTTTTCTAGGGAGATGGTCTTATTGACGTAGAAGAAGTCTTTCAGTTCTTGCGAGCAGTCATACATATTCATATAGAGAAAACTTAACATCGCCGCTTCTTTCAAAGTAGTTGCGGATAAGAAGTTGTTGTAGACAAAATCGAGATCGCCATCCCCATAATTGACAAATTCCGGCAGATCTTCTTTTTCCATGCACCAGTCAAAGAGTTTTTCAAAGACCTCTTTAGAAGAAGGGGCCTGATCGACTTCTTCCTGGCTGATGCCGGTGATTTCTTCAATGCGCGGCGTGATCGGATCGTCGCTATAGACAAGCGAATAGAATTCTTCCCCATCTTCTCTTAAGACGCCGACCGAGATGATCTTCTTTTCGTTTTCCGATGCTTCAAAATCAATGTAGTATTTCACATTGTTATCTTAGCAGATCAGAAGGACTTTCTTAAGAGATCTTGGGAAGAATGATGAATCAAGGACAAGAGTGTAAAATAGAAATTAGAAGATCCTTCATGGAATGAAATCATCAGATCATAGAAAGGGAATAGAGAAATGAGTATCAACAAAGATATCTTCTTACACGAATCGGACAAGGCAGCTTTGGATGCCCTGGAATCTTTGCCTGGTTTTGCGCAGGTGACAAAGGCCTTCATCAAGGCCTTCAACGAAAAGATGCTGGATGTGCAGAACATGTCGACCAACATCCGCATTACAGACAAGCAATTGAAAAAGTATCATGACATGTTTATCCCCATCTGCAAGAAACTCGACATCGAGGTGCCGGATCTTTATCTGACGCTCAATGTCATGCCCAATGCCTACACTTCAGGCGATGACAAGCCTTGCATCGTCTTGACTTCCGGTCTTCTGGAAACGATGCCGGAAGAGCTGATCCCGACAGTCTTGGCACATGAGTGCGGCCATATTGCCTGCCATCATGTCTTATACCGTACGATGGGACAGATGATCTTCAACGGATCGCTGATGTTGCTGATGGGCGGGGGCCTGGCAGCCTTGCTGACGATCCCTCTTCGTTCGGCCTTTGCCTATTGGATGCGCTGTTCGGAATTCTCTGCCGACCGTGCTGCCATATTGTGTGACGGCAATGCCGATAAATTAGTGGAGATGTGCATGCGTTTTGCCGGCTATGACAAGCGCATTGCCGACTTTGCCGATCCAAAGGAATTCTTGAATCAGGCGAGAGAATACCGTGACATCATCAAGGATGACTCTTCCAGACGTTCGATGGAGTTTGCCTTATTCAGAAACAACTCCCATCCAAACAACGCCTTGCGTGCTTTAGAGGCCGATGAGTGGGCAAAGAGTGAGGAATTCAGCCGGGCCAAGGAATATATGGACAGCTTGGAGGCCGGCATTTCCCCAAGGCAGTTCATGGCTTCTGTGAATCATGATGAACTGGTCGGCAAGAATGTCGATGAGATGAAAAAGAAGATGGAAGATCTGGGCTTCTCAGTGAAACTGGAAAGAAAGAGCGAGCCGAATATCTTCTATGGCGATAATGACATCACTGATGCGACGATCGACGGCAAGAAGGATTTCAAGGATACCGACTGGTATGAAAGAGGCACGCCGATCACTTTGACCTACTATCATCCATACAGCGATGAAGAGGATGATGAAAGACATCCTGGAACACTGCGTTTACCGAATCCTCCTTCCTACTATGTCGGCAAGGACATCGAAGATATCGAGATGGAATTGTTTGAACTGGGCTTGCTGAATGTGCGCAGCGTTGCTTTGCACGATCTGGACAGTGAAGAGGATGAGCGCAACAACAAGGTTGCCGCTGTCTACATTGGCACCAACCGGAATTTCCATAAGGGAGACCGCATCTCCTATATGGAAGATGTGCGCATCGCCTACCATTGCGTATAAACCATGGCCATCGTCTTCTTTGACATTGACCAGACACTGGCAATCGGTACCTGGATCCCCGACAGCGCCAGAAAGGGTCTTTCTCTTTTGAGGGAAAACGGACACAAGGTCTTTTTGTGTACCGGCCGCAATGTTTCCTATGCCAGGAAACATTTTGGGGATCTGGCCGATGGTTTCATCACCAACAACGGCACCCTGGCTTACTATGAAGGGGACTTCATCTATGATCGGCCGATGGATCATGAATTGGTTCAAACGATCGTGGATATATTAGAGGAATGCGAAGCCGGCTATGCCTTTCATTCCAAGCGTCAGGGCTATTACGGCGGTCCCGAAGAGCTTTATGATACAGTGGCGGTCGTCGGCGATGAGGGCTATCTGTTAAAAGGTTTAAAAGAAGAAGAGAGCTACTACAGCTTTGATGTCGGCTTTTATGATGTCAGGCAGCGGGAGCTGATCAGGGAACGTTTAAAAGACTGTTGCATCATGAACCCGCATGGTCCTCATCCTTCGGCGGATATGACGACCTTTGCCTCGGATAAGGCAAAGGCTTTGACAAGCGTGATTCAGCATTTGGGATATCCAAAAGAAGACAGCTACGCCTTTGGTGATGGCATCAACGACATCACGATGATGAAGGCAGCGGGTCATGGCATTGCCATGGGCAATGGTCAGGAAAAAACCAGGGAAGCAGCGGAATATGTCACAGCGCCGATCGATGAAGACGGCGTGTGGCTGGCATTAAAACATTACAATCTGATCTGATGCAGAAAGGAAGACTTCGATGAGAAAAGGGATGAAGGTAAAATCGTTTTGGAAGCATTTTTTGATTCTGTCTGTGGCAGCCTTTTTGTGTATGGGCTTATTCCTGAGAGTCACAGCAGAAGAGGAAGAGGTCTTTACGGCGAGACCGGATGAAAACGGCTTTCTTCACGTGGAAGACACGAGCCTGATCGATGAAGACGGCAATGTTGTGCAGTTACGCGGTATTTCCGCGCATGGCCTGACCTGGTATCCCGACTACATCAACAGCAAACTTTTCCATCAGCTTTCGAAGGAGTGGAACTGCAACTTCATCCGTCTGCCGATGTATACCGACATCTATGTCAAGGAAGATCGCAAGCAGAGTCTGGAAGTCCTCTATGCCGGCATCAAGGCAGCCATCGCCAACGACATGTATGTACTGGTGGACTGGCACACCCTGTCGGAGAAAGATCCCAATGTCTATCTCAAGGAGGCGATCGATTTTTTCGACCGCATCTCCAAACAATATGCGGATGTCCCGAATATCATCTACGAGATCTGCAACGAACCTAACGGCGACACCAACTGGAAACAGGTAAGTGATTTCGCCGACGCGGTCATCCCGGTGATCCGCAACAACAACGAGAACGCCTTGATCATCGTCGGTACGCCGGAGTATGACCAGGACTTGCACAGCGTCATAGAGGCACCCTTAAATTATGACAATGTCATGTATTGCCTTCACTTCTATACGGCAAGCCACTATGAGAATCTGAAGAATGAACTGAAGGATGCCTTGAACAATCACATCCCGGTCTTTGTAACGGAGTGCGGTGTTTCGGAGGCCAGCGGTGATGGGGCCATCGATTTCGCCAATGCGGCAGACTGGTTCACTCTGTTAAATGAAAACAAGATCTCCTATGCGGTCTGGTCTTTGTCCAACAAGGCAGAGAGTTCCGCCATGGTCAAGGCCGACAGCTTCCACTACGAACATTTGGATGATGAGGATCTGACCTACGTGGGTCTTTGGGTCAGGGATCTTGTCTCGGGCAAGGATCCAAAAAAGATCGATTATCCCAAAGACATCGATTTTGAACATTACAAGTCACCATCGGCAATCTTTTCCTTTGTGCTGGCGGCATTATTTGCGGTCTGCGGCATCTGGCTGATCCGCAACGAAAAGAAGGGTCACACGACCTACGATGACATCGTGAAGGACAAGAAGGAGACGATTGACCGCAAACAATACCTGCGTTATGCCCTGATCTTTTTATCGGTGGTCATCACCATCAATTACTTTGTCTGGCGTATTGCCTATTCCATACCAAAAGGCAACGTCTTTGGCATCGTCGCCAATCTGGTCCTCTTGTTTTTTGAGATCGTCGGTTTCTTTGAGACCTTGGTCCATTACTTCTCGATGATCGGCAAGAGCGATCATCCATTGCCGAAGATTGAAGATGAGGAATATCCGGAAGTGGACATCTTCATTTCCACCTACAACGAGGATGAGGAACTCCTGCGCCGTACGATCAACGGCTGCAAGCACCTCCTGTATCCGGATTTAAGTAAAGTCCACATCTGGGTCTGCGATGACAACCGCCGTCCGTCGATGAAAAAGCTGGCCAGGAAGATGAATGTCGGCTACTTCGATCGTCCTGACAATGAGGGCAAGAAGGCAGGCAATCTCAATGCTGCTTTGAAGCGGACCAGTGCACCATATGTGGTGACCCTGGATGCGGACATGATCGTAAGAAGCGATTTCCTGTTAAAGACGATTCCATATTTCGTCAACTTTGAAAAGACCAACGAAGGCAAGACAAAGGAAGAGGAAGTCCACATGGGCTTCTTACAGACGCCGCAGTGCTTCTATGAACCGGATGTCTTCCAATACGCGAAAAGACCAACGAAGGAAAGACAAAGGAAGAGGAAGTCCACATGGGCTTCTTACAGACGCCGCAGTGCTTCTATGAACCGGATGTCTTCCAATACGCCCTGTATTCGGAGACCAGCGCGCCAAACGAACAGGACTTCTTCTATCGGGGCATTGAAGTGGCCAAGACCAATGTCAATGCGGTCATTTACGGCGGCTCCAATACCGTCATTGCCCGAAGGGCTTTGGAGGAGATCGGCGGTTTCTATACCGAATCGATCACCGAAGACTTTGCGACCGGCTTGTTAATTGAGGCAGCGGGCTATGTCTCTCTGGCCACCAGAGAGCCTCTGGCTTCGGGCAAGACGCCGCACACCTATAAGGAACATGTCCAGCAGCGGACCCGCTGGGGCAGAGGGGTCATCGTGACGGCAAAGAAGCTCAAACTCTTTACAATCAAGGGATTATCGATCATGCAGAAGATCTCCTACTGGTCATCGGTCTTCTACTGGTATTCGCCGATCAAGAATTTTGTCTACATCATCGCGCCGCTTTTATTTGCCGTGGCGATGGTGCCGGTCTTTGACTGCAACTGGCTGGAAATCCTGGTCTACTGGCTGCCGATGTTTATCGTCCAGGATCTTTCCCTGCGTCTGATCTCCGGCAACGAGATCTCATCCAAGTGGAGCGGCATCTATGAGACCAGTGTCATGCCGGCCTTGTTTATTCCGATCTTAAAGGAAATCTTTGGCATCTCCCTGACCCAGTTCAAGGTGACCGACAAGTCAGCCAGCAACATGGTGCGCAAGGTCGATACGCGATCGATGGCACCGTTCCTGGTATTGTTAGGTCTTTCTTTGATCGGCTTTATCCGGGTTCTGTGGCTCTTATTTGCCCGAAAGATGTATGGACTGCTGACGATCTTATTCTGGCTGGTGCGAAACTCCTATTATCTTCTGATGGCGGTCTTTCTGATTGATGGCCGTGACTTCAACGGCGACATCGTAAGAGTCAAGGACGGCGAGTTCATTACCGTCTTCAAGAAGAAAGGGAGAAGTGAGGAACAGGTCTATGAAGGAATCACGACGATGATGTCAGAGCACAATCTCGAGACTTATCTCGATGAGTGTAAGGACCTTAAGATCGGCGATCAGGTCAAGATGAAGATCGAGACCGATAAGTATCAGGCTGATCTCAAGGGTGTGGTGACCGATGTCATCGTCTCCCGCTATGGCTTGTCCAATGTCTATCGCATTGAGATCCTCGATTTCGGTAAGGATGAGGAAGAATACTTCCAGATCCTCTATGACCGCATCCCGACCCTGCCGCAGTCTTTACGCAGAGACTATGGCATGTTGCTGCACCTGTGGCGAAACATCGCCATCCGTTTAGCGCGCGATATCCGCTATACCCGTTAAGTGTATGATTGAAAAGATTGATTTGCATAAAAAAGAACAGAAGATCTATGGCGAACTCTATGTGCCGGACAGGGATCGTTTTCCTTTACTGATCATCTGCCATGGCCTGGGCGGGGAACTGGAAGGGTCCCGTGATTTTGCGAAAGATCTTTGTCAACACGAGATCGCTGCCTTCATCTTTGATTTCTGCGGCGGTTCCTATGTCTCCAGATCCGATGGCAAGACCACGCAGATGTCGGTCCTAAGTGAAGCGGAAGATTTAGAGACGGTGATCGACCATTTTCAAAAGGATGAGCGCATCGAAAAGATACTCCTGATGGGCAAGAGCCAGGGCGCCTATGTATCAACTCTAGTAGCTTCCAAACGGCCAACAGAGATTGCGGGTCTCATTGGCTTGTATTCCGGTTTCATGTTAAGAGACAAGGTGGAAGAGGAATTAGAGAAGTACGAAGAGATCCCGGAAGAAGAGGTTCTCTTATGGCTGAAAGTTGGCAGAAAGTACTTTGAAGATCTTCTTTCGACAGACATCTATGAAGCGATGAGGTGCTGTACGATGGATGTCTTACTGATCCATGGTGATAAAGACGAGATCGCGCCGATCTCTTACAGTGAGAAGGCTCTGAACTACTTTCCGAAAGCCAGGCTCGTTACTTTAAAGGGTGCCGATCATGGCTTCCATGGACCGGAACGAGGGGATGTCGTGAAGAGGGTGCGGGAATTCGTACAGTGTCACATTTAAATGTTTTGACCGCTTTAAAAAGCGGTTTTCTTTTTTGCGCTCTGCTATACTGGAATGGTGTGAGGTGAATTGTTATGAAAGTGACTTTTTTCGGAACGACAACATTATTGTTTGATGACGGCAAGGATCAGATCTTCTTTGACGGCCATATGACCAGACCTTCCTTGTTGAAATACATCTTCGGGGCAGAGCCCTCCAATACAAAACTGATCGATGAAAAACTGCGGCTTCACAAGGTGGACCGCTTAAAGGCCATCTTTGTCTCTCATACCCATCATGACCACGTCATGGATGTGCCATACATTGCAAACCAATGTCATGCGACGATCTATGGTTCTTCTTCGGCGATGAATGTTGCCAGAGGTGGCGATGTGCCAGAGAATCAGATGGTGGAATTCAAGGCCAATGAGACCTACAAGGTCGGTGACTTCACGATCAAGGTCATCCCTTCCTTACATTCCAAGCCAACCATCATCAATAACGATCTGGGCCAGACCATTGATGAACCGCTTCGTCAGCCGGCCAGATTAAGGGATTATAAGGAAGGCGGCTCCTACGACTTCTATGTGGAGCATCAGGGCAAGCGCTACATGATCCGTCCGAGCTTCAACTACATCAAAGGCCAGATGGATGGCTATAAGGCTGATGTCTTGTTCTTAGGCGTTGCCGGTTTACAGAAGGCGGACGCCGAAACGGAAAGAACCTTCTATGCGGAAACCATCGAGAAGCTGGAACCGAAACTGGTCATCCCGCTTCATTGGGACAACTTCTTTTCCCCTTTGACCAAGCCGATCATCGGCATGCCGCGCTTCGTTGAAAAGACGGAAGTGGTCTTCTTCAAGCTCTCGAAGTATTGCGAGAAAAAAGGAATCAACTCCGTCGTGCAGATTCCGGGAACCAGTATCGAACTGTAATTTAAAAAAATTTTTTCCTGGCAGGTTTTTTGTCACTTGCTTTTGCTAGGATAGGGCATATAAAGGGAGGTATGCCATTGTTTCAAGAACACTATCGTGACAAGAAACTGAAACAGTTATATCAGACACTGACCAGAAGCGATTTTGCCGGAGACTTTGAGGATGATTATGTCTTAAGCGTCTTATACGCCATGCGTTGCATCGATTGTCATCAGAGTCCATCCTTCAAAATCCCGGAGCGACACTACGTCGATCTGGCCAAGGAGATCATCCGAGTCTATGACACCAGTGAGGAAGCGGACCTCGATGATCTTTCAATCTATGCTTTCACGAGAGCTTTGATGGCTTACATGAAGGAAAATGATTTGAAGTATAAAGACATCCATAAGATGTCGACGCTGCGGCTCTTAAATGAGCTGTCCGTTTATTTCAATAAAGAGGTCAGCTGATGATGCACGCCCTGTTTTATGTATCGGCAGCGGTGTCGATCGGCTATGTCTTGTATGAATTCTTCTATTTCCGGCAGATGCATGCCCATGTGCCTTTGTACAATGGGGTGCTGGATGCCCCGCATATCTTGTTGATCTTAGGCATCGTCGGTTTGATTCTCAGCTTCTTTGGCTGAAGAAAGGAGTGTCATGATCGTACTCGTAGTGATCCTGTGCTTCATCGTTGTCTTGCCTTTTACCCTGGCGTCCATGGGCATCCGGATGGTGAAGGATGTCGGTAAAAATGTGGATGCACGGCAGAAAAAGAGAAAAGAAGAGGAACGCTTTCGTTCGATGTTAAGAAGTGAGATGAAGCACGCTGCAAAGTGGGGAGGACGTTAATGGAAAAAGAATACAATCCCGATGATTCGATCATTCGCTTGAATGAATACGAATATCATTTTGTGAAGGAGTACTATCCGGATGTGGATCCCGATCATCTCCTGCTGCCGGCGTTTGGCTTGTCTTCAGTGACCAACATGGATCTTCTGGAGTCTTCCTTGAAATACGATATCGAAAATCAGGTCCTGGACCGCTATCCCGATCCTTTGCATGCCTTAGGCATGATGATCGATATCAAGCGCAAGATCGATGCCTATAAGACCCGTCCTGTTTTATAATGAAGTGGGGAGGTTATGGCGATGAATTTCAAAGAATTTTTCCAGAAGTGGATCTATAATGATGAACCGGATGAACCGGTCGAAGACAGCGACAGTGAGTTTCAGCAGGACTTTCAGGAACTGGAAGGCAAGGAGAACTATGATGCCTTTGTCATCGTCTATAAGCCGACCTGCTTTGACGATGTAAAGGAGATCTGCCGTCACATCAAAAAAGGACGGGTGGTCATCATGAATACCGAGAAGACAATCGCTGCCGACAAGCAGCGCCTGATCGATTTTCTGGCCGGTGTGGCTATGGCCAAGGACGGCATGATTGCCAAGATCTACCAGAACGTCTTTATCGTTTCACCGAAAAACATCGGTGTCATCGAAGAATAGAAAGAAAAGGTCGTGCGATTGCACGGCCTTTCAAATGCCTTATTCGGCGATCTTCTGGAATTCGACCAGATAGCCGTCGGGATCCTGAATAAAGAAGGAGTAGACCGGAAACTTCGGATGAAGGGCCGGTTTTTTATAAATAGTGCAGGAATCCTTGAGTTCTTCGTACTTGCTCAGGACCTCTTCGTTATCATTGAGATTCAAAGAAAGACAGACGCCTTTTGGACCGGACAACGGTTTTCTTCCATCCTCGTATTCGCAAAAGCCGAAGTAACCGTAGCCGGTATCAAAAATGTAAAGGGAATCGCCCTGTTTCTGATGGACCGGCAGCTTCAGGATCTCGTGATAGAAATGATACGTCTTTTGAATGTCGCTGACCGGCAGAAAGACGATGGAGGATTGAACAGGCATATGAGTCTCCTTTCTTTTCTCTGACTTCATTGTAGCAGATGGGCTTATGTTATGATGGAGGTAAGAAATGATCTCTTAGACTGTGGAAACAGGAAAAGGAGGATTGGATGGATAAAGAAGGAATAATCCCGATCGAAAAAGAAAAAAAGACGATACTGGTCGCCGATGATGAGGCCATTAACCGGGCTCTTTTAGGCAATATCCTCGCCAGCAAGTACGACGTGCTTTATGCGGCGGATGGCGAAGAGACTTTGAAGATGATGGAAGAACACAAGGATCTTCTTTCTCTGGTCTTATTGGATGTATTGATGCCCAAGAAGAGCGGCTTTGAAGTTCTGGAAGAAGTCAAAGACAAATATGATATCCCGATCATCGTTTTAACTTCCGAGGCAAAAAGCGAAGTCGGCTGTCTGGAAATGGGCGCGGTCGACTTTATTCCAAAACCATATCCGGATCCCCAGGTCATCTTGGCCAGGGCCGAGCGTTCCATTGACCTCAACGAGAAATCACAGATCATCCAGCAGACCGAAAAGGATCCGCTGACGGGTTTATATAATAAAGAATTCTTCTACAGCTACGCCGAACAACATGACAG
>CADAHV010000047.1:0-12238 GCA_902787775.1 uncultured Erysipelotrichaceae bacterium
GCTTATAGAAGTCGAGGAACTCATAGTATAATAGGACTTCCTTGAACTCACTTTTTTCGACCATGAGTCTGGTGACGTCTAAGGTGATGTAAGGCGCACCATAGGATTTTAGGACGGAAACCCGCTTGTTTCCTTCTTCGATGTAGAACTTGCCTAAGTATTCATAGGCAGTCGGGGCCTCCGAAATGCCGGCCTCGGAGAGATGATAGCGGCAAACGTTGATCCATTTGCGGCCGAATTCGCTTCCATCCTTTAATAAAGGCATGAAGTCAGCGGCAAAAGAGGACTTACGGCCGACGGTCTTGGTGCCGACGATCAGTTCGCTTGGCACGTCGATCTGTCCCAAATGGACAGCGGAACAGGCATCGGTATTGACGATTTCATCGAGGGCGACAAGAAAAGGATCCTTCTTGTGAAGTCTTCGATGGAAGGCGGTCTTTAAGGCCTTTCTGCGGGCGTAGAGATACTGTTCATTTCCTTCATCGTTGTAAGGCATACAACTATTGTAGCGGTTTTGTTTTGCGATTTGTAGTCATTTTGTACCATTGGGAAAGCGGGTTCCTTTTTGGATGAAATGGGAGCCTGAACTTTGATGCCAAAACAGTTTAGAGGGGCTTTTTGTTTGTTTTAGGAAGAGTTTGGATGTCCCTCGATTAAAAATACTGAATCTGTCTTTCTCCTGTCTTTCCAGCCTTATTTTTCGTTAAAGTGAAATGAAAATTTTCATAGAAAAAGGCGTGAGATTTCCGGGAAATAAAAACTGGTTGAACTTTCAAGGTTTTTGATTCGTTTTAGTTGAACTTTCAACTATATGCCTTATAATTAATCTTGGCAGGCACATTATGAGTGAGAACAATTTCCTTAGTTTAGACTCCTCTGTTTTGTATCGCTGCAACCAGAAACACTTCGATAAATTGCTGGATAAATATGCCATCGGTTATACGCATCTCATCCTGCTGACGCAGATCTACGAAAGTGAGGGTATATCGATGAACGAACTGGCAATGCGGGGTGTCTATGATAAGGGAACAATTACCAAATCGATCCAGAGACTGGAACAGCTCTCTTATGTGCGCATAGAAAACAGCGAAGTCGATAAACGAGCAAAACTTTTATTTACCACCGACAAGACCCAGGAGATCATGCCTGATCTCTATCGGATCCGTTCGGAATGGTATTCCCATCTTTCTTCGGATATCAGCGCTTCGGAACTGGATACCTACAATTCCGTTCTTAAAAGGCTCGTCGAGAAGGCGAGACAGTATTCAGCTGAGCCTGATGAAGAAAGTATCCGTTTTTATGGTCTGCAGAAGCTGACTTTACTGGACTATCCGGGGAATATGGCGGCGACGGTGTTTACCGGCGGCTGCAACTTCCGCTGTCCGTTCTGTCACAACCGTTCTCTGGTCTTCTTGAATGAGAATGATTCGGAGATCGCCAATGAGGACATCTTCGATTTCCTCAAGAGCCGCAATAAGATCCTGGACGGCATCTGCATCACAGGCGGGGAACCACTGCTTCATAAGGGCATCACGGCCTTCATCAAGCGGGTCAGGGACCTTGGCTTGAAGGTCAAATTGGATACCAACGGTTCCAACTTTGAGGCTTTAAGAAGACTGATCGATGAAAAGCTCGTCGATTATGTCGCGATGGACATCAAGAACTCACCGGAAAAATATGCGATGACCATCGGTTTGGAAAACTACGATCTGAGTGAGATCGAAAAAAGCAAGAATTATTTATTAGAGAATCACGTCGATTACGAATTTCGTACGACGATCGTGAGAGAGTTTCATGAGCCGGAAGATCTAAGGAAGATCGGCGAGTGGATAAGAGGGGCAAAACACTATTATCTGCAGAACTTCGAAGATCACGGTACCTGTATTCAGGCGGGACTTGGTGAGGTTGACCTGCATACTTTGGAAACCATGAAACGGATCGCGGGCGAGTACGTTGAACATATTGAAATCAGAGGGATAAAGGAGTAGTAAATTTTATGTACCGTGTAGTAAAAAGAGATGGAAAAGTCGTCGATTTTGATCTGAAGAAGATCTCTGAGGCGATCACCAAGGCATTTGATGCCTGCAAGAAAGAGTATCATCCGGATGTCATTAACCTTCTTTCCTTGAGAGTCACTTCCGACTTCTCTTCGAAAGTCAAAGATGAAAAGGTCACTGTCGAAGACATCCAGGATTCCGTTGAAAAGACCCTGTCCGAAGCAGGTTACCCGGATGTCGCCAAGGCGTATATCCTTTACAGAAAACAGAGAGAAAAAGCCAGAAATATTTCTACGACGATGCTCGACTATAAGAAGCTCGTCGATTCCTATGTCAATGCGATTGACTGGCGTGTTAAGGAAAATTCCACTGTCACTTATTCCGTCGGTGGTCTGATCCTTTCCAACTCCGGTGCGGTCACAGCCAACTATTGGCTCTCGGAAGTCTATGACGAAGAGATCGGTTCCGCCCATAAAGACGGCGATATGCACATCCATGACTTGTCGATGTTGACAGGTTATTGTGCCGGCTGGTCTTTGAAGCAGCTGATCGAAGAAGGTTTAGGCGGTGTCAACGGCAAGATCACTTCCACACCGGCCAACCACTTAAGCACACTCTGCAACCAGATGGTCAACTTCTTAGGCATCATGCAGAATGAATGGGCAGGCGCGCAGGCATTCTCATCTTTTGATACCTATCTGGCACCGTTTGTTAAGATCGACAACCTTTCCTACAAGGAAGTCAAGCAGAACATCCAGTCCTTCATTTACGGTGTCAATACGCCGTCCCGCTGGGGCACGCAGGCACCGTTCACCAATGTTACCTTAGACTGGACCGTTCCTGAGGACCTGGCAGACCAGTACTGCATCGTCGGCGGCAGAACGCTCGACTTCAAGTACAAAGACTGCAAGAAGGAAATGGATATGGTCAATAAGGCCTTCATCGAAGTCATGATCGAAGGCGATGCCAACGGCAGAGGCTTCCAGTATCCGATCCCGACCTACTCCATCACCAGAGATTTCGACTGGTCCGAGACGGAGAACAACAAGCTCTTATTTGAAATGACAGCCAAGTATGGCACGCCATATTTCTCCAACTATGTCAACTCCGACATGAAGCCGTCCGACATCCGTTCGATGTGCTGCCGTTTGAGACTTGACTTGAGAGAATTGCGTAAGAAATCCGGTGGTTTCTTCGGTTCGGGCGAATCCACAGGTTCTGTCGGTGTCGTCACCCTCAACCTGCCTAGACTTGCCTACCTCGCAAGAGACAAGGAAGACTTCTATAAGAGACTCGACAATCTGATGGATATCGCCGCAAGGTCACTCCATGTCAAGAGAGAAGTTATCACCAAGCTGCTCGACAACGGTCTCTATCCTTATACCAAGAGATACCTCGGTACCTTCAATAACCACTTCTCAACCATCGGCTTGGTCGGCATGAATGAGTGCTGCCTCAACGCCAACTGGTTAAGAAAGGATCTGACCGATCCGGTTTGCCAGGAATTTGCGATTGAAGTTCTCAACTACATGCGCAAGAGACTGGTTCAGTATCAGGAAATGTACCATGATCTCTACAACCTGGAAGCGACTCCGGCATAATCCACTGCTTACAGACTGGCCAAGCATGATAAGGAAAAATATCCTGACATCATCACGGCCGGCAAGGAAGGGGAAACACCGTATTACACCAACTCTTCCCACCTGCCTGTCGGTTACACCGAAGACATCTTCACCGCTCTGGATATCCAGGATCAGTTGCAGACTCTCTACACGTCCGGTACAGTCTTCCATTGCTTCTTAGGTGAAAAACTGCCTGACTGGAAAGCTGCAGCAAATCTGGTTAAGAAGATCTCCGATAACTACAAGCTTCCGTATTACACGATGTCTCCGACTTACTCGATCTGTCCGGAACACGGCTACATCACAGGTGAAGCCTACACTTGTCCGAAGTGCGGCAAGAAGACCGAAGTCTGGTCAAGAATTACCGGTTACTACCGTCCGGTCCAGAACTGGAACGATGGCAAGGTACAGGAATTCAAACATCGTAAGGAATACAACCTGGAATCTTCTGTCATGAAGGCCAGAGACATCATGAGTGAAGTTGTCGAAGCCAAGAAGGAAGAAGAAGCAAAACCGATGACCGGTTTCGATATCCCGACGATCTATGTTCAGGATCATTGCCCGAAGTGCAAGGGTGCCGAACAGCGTTTGCAGATCTCCGGTATTGAACACCGCATCGTCAACTGCTCGGAAAACATGGACGAAGCCAGAAAGCTGAATCTGACGGAAACTCCGACGATCATCGACCCGGATGGAACGATGTTTGTCGGCGCCAACGCAGCGGCAGACTGGATGAAGTACCACAACAACAAGTAAATCGCTAAAGCCCGCATCAGCGGGCTTTGACTTAAAAGGAAACAGATATGGAAAAGATCTATGATGTGATTGTCATCGGCGGCGGACCGGCCGGACTGACGGCAGCTTTATATGCCTTAAGAAACGGCAAAACGGTCATGGTGGTCGAGAAATCGGTCTTCGGCGGCCAGATCGTCAATTCACCGAAAGTCGAGAATATACCAGGCTTTGTCAGCATCTCCGGCGATGAGTTTGGTGATCTGATGTTAAAACAGGTCATGGACCAGGGCGGCGAAGTCAGCTTTGATGAAGTCAAAAAGGTGGAAAGCGATGGCGAAACCGCAACGGTTTCTCTTGATATGGGCGAACCATTGAAAGGCAAGACGGTCATTTTAGCGACCGGTACGACCCACCGCACTTTGGGCCTGGAAAATGAAGAAGGCCTCATCGGCAAGGCCATCCACTTCTGCGCCGTGTGCGACGGAAATTTCTATGAAGGAAAGAAAGTCGTCATGGTGGGCGGCGGCAACTCAGCCTTTGTCGAGGCGTCTTATCTGGCTGACATCGTTGAAAAACTGGTGATCTTGCAGGATATGCCGTTCTTTACAGCGGAACAGAAATTGCAGGATTCGCTTCTTGCCAAAGCCAATGTGGAGACCCATCTCAATACCAAAGTCCTTGGCTATGAAATGAAAGACGGCAAACTCTGTGGTGTCCGTTACAGCGAGAACGGGGAAGAAAAAGTCGTTGACTGTGACGGCGTTTTCCTGGCTGTCGGCTTGATTCCGGAAAACCAGAACTTCACCAATGTGGCAAAACTCGACGAGAGAGGCTACTTTGATGCGGATGAATATGGAAAGACAATGACCAGAAATATCTTTGTCGCCGGTGATTGCCGACATAAGTCTTTGCGGCAGGTGGCGACAGCCTGTGCCGATGGTGCCAACGCCGCCATTCAGGCTTGTAACTTATTGCGTTAAGATGAGGTCAACCTCATCTTTTTTAAAGGAGTTACGATGAAAGCTGCGTTATTAGGCTACGGCACGGTCGGTAGAGGCGTCGATGCCATATGGAAGGCCGAAGGATTAAAAGATCCTGAACTTACAAAGATTCTGGTGCGCCGCAAAGAAGCGATGGAAGATGAGCGCTTCACTTTGGATTTTGACTCAATCATTAGTGATGAAAACATTGATGTGGTGATCGAAGCCATGGGCGGGGAAGAGCCGGCCTATTCCTATGTGAAAGAAAGCCTGGAAGCAGGCAAACATGTCATCTCCGCCAACAAGAAGATGCTGGCAAGACACATGGATCTTTTTGAGACGGCCGAAAAGCACGATGTGAAACTGCTGATTGAGGCCAGCTGCGGCGGCGGCATTCCCTGGTTTTCCAATATGGAATCCTTAAGAAGAAGCGACCACATCGAATCGTTTAAGGCCATCATGAACGGCACCAGCAATTTCATCCTCTCCTCCATCTTTGAAGAGGGAAGAAGCTTTGAAGATGCACTGGAACAGGCCAAAAAGCTTGGCTACGCTGAGGCTGATCCAAGTGATGATCTGTGCGGTTATGATGTTTCATTTAAGACAGCATTGTCAGTCTATAAGGCTTTTGATCGGATGATCGATGTAAATGAGATGGCGGTCTTTGGCATTGAACACTTAGGGAAAGAAGACATTGGTTTTGCAAGAAGTAAAGGAAGGGTTATTAAACTGATCGGGGAAGCTTCCTTGAAGGAAGAAAAACTTGAGGCTCGTGTTCTTCCGGCATTTGTGAAAGACGATGATCTCTTCGCCAAGGTCTCAGGCAACTTCAATATCTTTGAATGTGATTGCAAGCATCTTGGTAGACTGCATTTCATTGGTCAGGGTGCCGGTTCCTATCCGACAGGGCAGGCCATCGTTCAGGATCTGCTGGATCTAAGAGACAAGAGAAATTATGGCCGGCGGGAAAGCAAAAAGGCGAAATTGAACAACAAAAAGCAGGGGACCTACTACATCAGAGGAAATTGTGATGCATTGAAGGACCTGATCGAAGAAAGGATCGGTGAAGATCGTTTCTTAAGCAAACGGATCGAATTAAAACAGCTGATCGATCATCGAAAGGACATCGATTTTATCGCTGTCTACGAAGAGTAAAAAAATGCAGAACCGGATGGTTCTGCATTTCATATTGGTTTTTACTTGAAGAGGATGTCCGGATAAGTGCCGTTGTCCTTTAAGGCCTGGATACGGGCGACAACCGAAGGACGGTCTTCCTTGTAGGTGACACCAAACCAGGAATCTTCGGAGGTTAAGACCTTGACTCTGGCCTTGTTGTTGTCAACCAAGACACCGACATGGTTTGGAAGCAAAGCTTCGTACTTTAACGGGTTCCTGTCGATGCCGACCGGCAGTTCGCGGGTAAAGATTTGTACCAGCATCGGGATGATCGAAGGCTTGAAGCCCCAGAAGTTCATGGAAACCGGTGTTCCCATTTCCAGTTCCTTGTATTCGCCGTTTTCTTCATAGACGACACCGTCGTGGGTATCGTTCCACTTGATGGACATGACTTCCTTGATGGAAGAGAGATAACCACCGACATTTTTCTGGCAGACACCTCTGGTGACGGTTCCGTTTTCGGAAAGGGTGTTTTCAACCTTGTAGCCGACCATGCAGTAAGTGAGATCGTCGTGCTCACTGTGGAAGAAGTCCATGACTTTTTCAAAGGCGTCACGGCCATAGAAGTCATCGGCGTTGCAGACGATGAACGGATCATTGGCCAAGATGTTTCTGCAGCAAAGCAGGGCATGAGTGGTGCCCCAAGGCTTGACGCGGTCAACCGGAATCGTTACATCATCCGGGATGTCCTTGAGATCCTGGTAGGCATATTCCACTTCGATATATGGTCTGATTTTGGATACGATTGCTTCTTCAAATGCTTCCTGATGTTCTTTTTTAATGATCAGAACGACTTTCTTGAAGCCGGCTTTGATGGCATCAAAGATTGTGAATTCAATGATCGGTTCGTTGTGATTTCCGACACCATCGATCTGCTTAAGTCCTCCGTAGCGGGAACCCATTCCGGCAGCCAGAATGACGAGAGTTTCTTTCATTGTAAATCCTCCTAGTTACTCATTTATTATATAATGGATTTGTATCCAAATGAGGTAAATAATATGGAAAAATACGTCCTAGCGATCGACCAGGGTACGACCAGTACCAGGGCCATTATTTTCGATTCGAAACAGCAGGTTGTGAAAGTCGCCCAGAAGGAGATCACCAATTTCTTCCCGAAACCGGGCTGGGTGGAACAGGATGCCAATGAGATCTGGCTGTCGGCCTTGGCAGTCATGGCACAGATCTTTGACGGCGGTCAGATCAAGCCGGAACAGGTCGTTTCGATCGGTATCTCCAACCAGCGTGAGACCACCGTCGTATGGGATAAGGAAACCGGTTTGCCGGTCTACCACGCCATCGTATGGCAATCCCGTCAGACATCAGATATCGTCGCCAAGTTCAAGGAAGAAGGCTATGAGCCGATGATCAAGGAAAAGACAGGTCTGGTCTTAGACCCGTACTTCTCCGCTTCCAAGATCAAATGGATCCGTGACAATGTGGCAGGGGTCAAGGAGAATCCAAATCTTCTCTTTGGTACGATCGATACCTTCTTGTTGTGGAAGTTTACCTGCGGTCAGGTCCATGCGACCGATGTCACCAATGCATCCAGGACGCTTTTGTTCAACATTCATACATTAAACTGGGATAAGGAACTGCTTGATCTGTTTGAGGTTCCGGAGTCCATGCTGCCGGAAATCAAAGATACCTCCGGTTTCTTCGGCTACATCGATCCGCGTCACTTCTTCAACCGGACCTGCCCGATCACCGCTTTGGTGGGTGACCAGCAGGCAGCTTTGTTTGGCGAGTCTTGCTTTGAAAGATCGGATGTCAAGAATACCTATGGTACAGGCGGCTTTATCCTGGTCAATACCGGCGATGAAGTCATCATCTCCAAGTATGGCTTATTGTCGACCGTTGCCTGGAAGATCGGCGATGAGGTCAAATATGCCTTGGAAGGTTCGATCTTTGTCTCGGGTTCTTTGATCCAGTGGTTAAGGGATGAGATGAAGTTCTTCATTGAGGCGAAGGAATCGGAAGAGCTGGCAAGATCGGTTTCCGATGCCGGCGGTGTCGTCATTGTCCCGGCCTTTACCGGCTTGGGTGCCCCATATTGGAATGATCGCTGCAAGGGTGCGATCTTTGGCTTGACGAGAGGTTCCAACCGTGGCCATCTGGCCAGGGCGGCGATCGAAGCGATGGCCTACCAGTCCAAGGATCTGGTCAAGGTCATGGAAGCTGATCTGAATGAAAAGATCCGTCATATCAAGGTCGACGGCGGTGCCAGTGTCAATAAATTGCTGGTGCAGTTCCAGTCGGATATTTTAGAGATTCCGGTCATTCGTCCGCTTTTAGCAGAAACGACGGCCTTAGGCGCTGCCAGATTGTCCGGCCTGGCGGTGGATTTCTATTCGATGGATGACTTCAAGAATGAAAACTTCCAGAGCTATGAACCATCAATGGATCATGAAGAAGTCGAACGATTGTATGCCCGCTGGCAGAAAGCGGTTAAGGCAACCCAGGAGTTTTAGGTATGAAAGTATTGTTGATTAACGGTTCGCCAAGGCGAAACGGCTGCACGGTCCGCGGCTTGAAAGAGATCGAAATGGTTTTACATAACGAAGGCGTTGAGACGGTATGGGTCAACGTGCCGGCCGATTGCCCATCCTGCATGGCCTGCAACTATTGTTACAGCAATGGCGAATGCGTGCGAAAAGATGTCGTCAATGAAGCGTTAAAGACTTTTAAGGAATGTGACGGATTGATTGTCGGAACACCGGTCTACTATGCCGGTGCCAGCGGTTCTTTGATGTCGTTCCTGGATCGTTTCTTCTATTCCAAGAATGAGTCTTTCAATATGAAGGCGGCTGCCGCCATCTCTTCTTCGAGAAGGGCAGGCAATCTCACCAGCAACGACATGATCACCAAGTTCTTCTCGATCTCCGGCATGAATGTCATCACTTCCACCTATTGGAACGATGTTCATGGCTTCAGTGCGGAAGATGTCGAAAAAGATGAAGAAGGCTTACAGACGATGCGCAACATCGGCCACAACATGGCTTACTATCTCAAGATGCGAAAGCTTGCCAAGGAGAATGGCCTGACTGATCCGATCGTCGAAAAAGGAAAGAGCACCCACTTCATTCGCTAAGAAAAAAGAAAGGAATCGCTTGATTCCTTTTTAGATCTTTAAGGCTTTGAAGGTTTTGACTAAGTCATCATGGATGACGATGTCGCATTGCGAATCATAGGATGTGGCATCGCGGTTGATGATTGCCAGATTCTGGCCATTGAAGTAGCGGATGAAGCTGGCGGCCGGATAGACGACTAAGGAAGTACCACAGACCACCAAGAGGTCGGCAGAGGCGATCGCGTTGATGGCACCGCGTATGACATCTTCATCGAGTCCTTCCTCATAGAGGACGACATCCGGTTTGATGGTGGCACCGCACTTGTCACATTTTGGCACACCAGTTGTATGCATGATGTAGTTTAAATCGAAGAACTTGTGGCAGCGGCTGCAGTAATTGCGAAGCACGGAGCCATGAAGCTCATAGACCTTTTTGGAGCCGGCTGCCTGATGAAG
Source organism: uncultured Erysipelotrichaceae bacterium (assembly GCA_902787775.1). GTDB lineage: Bacteria > Bacillota_I > Bacilli_A > Erysipelotrichales > Erysipelotrichaceae > Colivicinus. The sequence goes on from CADAHV010000047.1 coordinate 10,034, forward strand.
GCCGTCGATGTTTTGGGTGACGACGCTGACATCCTTCTTGTCCTGGAGTCTGGCAATAAACTCGTGGGCATAATTCGGCTTGGCATCAGGATAGAGCATCTTCTCCCGATAGAACTCGAAGAAGTCTTCGGTTTTGTACTCATAGAAGGTGTGGGACAACATTTCTTCCGCCCGATAGACGTTTTTGTATAGACCCGTGGCAGAGCGGAAATCAGGGATGCCGGAAGCGGTAGACATACCGGCACCGGAGAAAAAGACGATTCTTTTTGCGCTGTCGAGCGCTTCCTGTAATTTGTTGATCATATAACTTTATTTTACACCTTTATGGTGTTATTATTTCTTTGCAGAAACATCAGGGCAAGGTGAAATTCCTTGATCGGCGGTATACCCCGCGAGCGTAAGGCAGAACCTGTGGGATTCAGGTGGCGACTGTACAGTCAGGATGAGAGAGGTTTTTTTATTTTGAAAAAGATTTTAACAGTTCGAAACATTTCGACAATCGCCGTTTTAGGCGCTTTGGGTGCGGTATTGATGTTGTTTGATTTTCCTATCTTTATCGCTCCTTCTTTCTACAAACTGGATTTGGGCGACCTGCCTTGTCTGATCGGAGCTTTTGCCTTAGGACCGATACCGGCCTTACTGATCCAGGTGGTCAAGATTTTGATCAAGCTGCTTTTAAAGCCGACCTCGACGGCTTTTGTCGGTGAGATCGCGGCATTTATCTTTTCCAGCGTGTATTGTATGACTGACGGCAGCTTTGATCTATCAGTCAGACAGATCGAGGAAGGGTGCCATCAAGGCAATGATCGTTGCCTCGCTTGCGATGATGGTCTTTGCGACGATCGGCAACTACGCCTTCATCATTCCGGCTTATGTGAAGATGTACAATATGCCGCTCGAGGCAATCATTGGGATGGGCACCAAGATCTTTCCGATCGTCCATGACAAACTCAGCTTTGTGTTGTGCTGCGTCATGCCGTTCAATCTGATCAAGGCGATCATCGTCGATGTACTGACCCTTGTCTTGTACAAGCGGGTCTCGGTACTCCTGAAACAGGCAGAAAGGGCTTAAAATAAGCCTTTTTCAGTTTATGTGAAACTGTGGTATTTATTTATCTTTAATACTAGATATGTTATAATTTTTAGGTAAAAAAATTTTGGAGGTTTTGTTGTGCCTAGATTAACAAGAACACAGAAATTTGCGGAATTGAGAGATTCTCTGGCTAATGACAAAGAATCCTCTTTGCAGACCAAGGATCTTTCAAATTATGAAGATAGATTAAACAGTATCACTGAGATACTTTCTCCGCAGTCTTATAAAGAAGAAGCAGCACCGGTTTATGAGACACCGGCACCGGCAGTTGAGACGCCGGTTTATGAAAACAAGTCCGAAGAGAACGATCCGAAATACACCTGGACCGATTTTGAAGAAACACCGGTCGAGCAGCTGGTCGATTCTTTCAAGAACAACGATTTAGAAGACCAGATCCAGCAGATGGATGCGGCGGTTCCGAATTGGCCAAGTGCAGAAGAACAGATTGTTTCGGCACCGGTTCAGGAAAAAGTGGAGGAAGTCTCAATCGCTTCCACCGCAGAAACAAAACCTCTGATTGACGAACCGGTCTATGAAGCACCGGTCATTGATAAACCGATCATCCGTGAAGAGGAAAACATCAAGCCTCTGATCGATGAATCACAATACATCTCTTCCTATACCGACATTGATTACAACTACGAAGAGCCATCTTATACGGCTCCGTTAATCGATGATTCTGCACCGAAGCAGGAGACTGTTGAAGAAGTCAAGCCGCAGGTTGAAGAGACTGTCTATCCGGGTTACTACAGACCGAGTCCTGAGGTCGAAGCTTTATACAAGGAAGCGGAAGCCAAGAAGGAAGAAGAGGTCAAGCCGTTAATCGAAACACCGGATTTTGACCATGTCGAAAGACTGGAAGAAGCTGCACCGGTTGTTGAAACACCGGCCGTTGAAGAGACAGCTGCGCCTGCACCGATCATTGATGATGCCTTCATTGATGATCTGCCGATTGCGACGATTGCCGAAGAAACTGCGCAGGCACCGGTTGAAGAAACACCGGTTGAAACACCTGCACCGGTTGAAGAATATGTCGATAACCATGCAGTCGATTACGAAGCTACGACCAATTCCTACATCAGCGATACGATCGATGAAGTCGGCCGCTACAA